>JAQXFL010000177.1 GCA_029250345.1 Candidatus Poseidoniaceae archaeon | reverse complement strand
TGGATACGCCATATACGGGGGGTAGTGTGGGCCTGGAGCCAGAACTTTGTCGCCCTCAGTCAAAACCGAAGCGAACAGAATCTGGAGTGCTTCAGTAACTCCATGACAAACATAAACATCCGAAGGTTGGGCATCCCAACCCTTTCTTGATTCATCACGTGCAATAGCTGCTCGCAGTTCAGGTAATCCGTATGAATGCGAATAGCCGTTCTTACCATCTTGTAATGCTTGAATGTAAGCATCGACCATGTGCTGTGGTGTCGGGAGACCAGGGTATGCAATAGGGTCGCCGATGTTGAGTTTTAGTATTTGATGTCCCTTTTTTTCGAGTTCAATGGCGGGAACCACAACATCTCGAATGGCATACTCAATGTTCGATGCACGAGGTGCGACAGGGAATTGTTCGTTCGACATCTAACATACCTCCATGAATTCAGAGTTCATCCAACTGGCTTCGAGAATAGCCACCCATACGCAGCACTTCATCGAAGTCTGACTCCTCGACTGGCTGCACTGAAAGTCGTTGACCTTTGCGAACAAGAAGCATATTTTCGCATGATGGATTGTTGCGAACATCCTCAAGTGGAACAATGCTGGGGAGTTCCACAACTGCCTCAATATCCACCATCATCCAACGAGGGTTCTCAGGCGAGGCTTTCGGATCAAAATACTTTGAAGTTGAGTCTTGAGCAGTATGGTCAGGGTAACCCTCTTTGCAGACTCGAGCGATTCCAACGATATGTGGGGGTTTGAAATTTGAATGGTAGAACAAGACATAGTCGTCTTTTTTCATGTCATCACGCATCATGTTCCTTGCTTGGTAATTACGAACACCATCCCAGTGCGTCGAACCGTCGGCAACAAGTTGCTCGTACGGATAGACATGGGGTTCAGATTTCATCAACCAATAGTTGACCATGTCAATCCCAAGTGGTGGAGACTCTTTGTATTGTTGTTCACCAAGCATCAATGACATCATCGACAAGTGCTGCATCAAGTACGTCAACATCGAGAACTTTCGCTTGACCAAGGCCCAAGCGTTTCGCCATTGAGGTTCGTCCACCAACAGCGCCCAAACCTGCCTTTTCGAGGGTGACGAAAATGGCAGGCAACAAAATCAGTGCGCTGGCAGCCGCAACCCAAAGCAGAATGAGAATAACGGTGATGAACGGACGTATAGCTTCGATAGGAATACCGTACGCCGTGACCATTCCAAGACTCGTGACCACTGCGGCCTCAAGCAGAGACATTCCCGTACCGATAGCAGCGGTACGAATCGCTTGGATACCGCCACCTAGCTCGCGTATACGGTTCGAAATGTGAATTGAAAAGTCAACACCCACACCGACAAGAATCGAACCAATCATAACGGTCACGAGAGAAAGATCTACGCCCATTCTCCACATGACAAGCCATTGAAGGGCAACGGTTGCAATAACTGGAGAAGTCGTCCAGATTGAGTATTTGATGTCTTTGAAAACGATGGCTAGGGTGATGAGAGTGAGAATGACTGCAAAACCGAGAGAAGTCCACTGGGAACCAACAATCAACTTGTTGACTTCGATTGTAGTGGGAGCAACACCAGTGAGTTCAGTGGCATAATTACCCGGTTCAGTCCCGGTGAAGGTCTTGGTGTGATCGTTGATTGTTGCAACATTGGAAGAAGTATCTGCCACGGGGAGGTAAGGCATGTCCACCAAGATCAGACTTCGATCAAAATCCTCACTGATGAATATTTCACGGGTTTCATCCGTAATCGATGAATAAAATACATTCAGCAAGAAAACCTCACTTTGACGTGAAGCTGGCAATCCGTATGCATCCGGCGTTGTAAGTAAATCCCAAAACGAGGCGTCCTGCGTCACTGAACTGTCCAGCAGAATACTCGCAGTATCCTTCACATCTTGAGTCAAGAACGGCAGAGTTTGTACAAATTCGCTGCAACCAACGCATTCCACCGTCGGAGCGATACCAGACGATTTCATCAAGAAAACGATAGACACAGCGGTTGTATCATCGACATCATTCATCAAACCTTCCAGCGTGTCGATTTGACGTAAGTTTTCGGCGGGGTCTTGTTGAGAAACTTCGATTGAAGTATCGCCCGTCAAGTTCGCCTGAACAAGAACCATACCAAGTTGGCCCGAATTGAATTCCCTGCTGAAGTTGACCATCGATTGGACTGATGGTTCGTCGTATGGTGCCATTTTCAGCATGTCAATGTTCTCATTGACATTGGCTTGGCCGTAAGTTGCAGATACGAGTATCAGCAAAAGGAAGACACCGATGACCCCACGATTGTACTTAACTGGGACTTCGACCAGCAACTCAAATGGTTTGAGAGGAGGGTGTTTAGGTTTGCGTAAATCAAGAAGCAGTGTCAAGTTCGGCACCATGAACATGGTGAGGATGTACACGACAACAATTCCTCCTGAAAGGGCAATACCGACGGTTTGAATAGGGGCCATAGGAGTGAATACGAGCGATACGAAACCGATAATTGTCGTCACTGCAGATAGGAACACGGCTTTTCCGGTTGATGAAAGTGCGCCTCGCATCTTCTCTGCTTTCGTACCGTCTTCTTCGGCATAGCGATTGGTGATGTGTAGGCCGTACGATACCCCAAGTGCCAGTAAAATCGGACCGACAATAATGACCGTCATCGTCACTTCGTAATTTGACCACCCGATTATCCCAAGCGTCCAAAATACCGCACACAAGGTCGGAAGGCCTGCGATTGTAACTACCTTCAACCCCTGAATTGGACGGAATCCTGTGAGACCAGTTTGCAAAATGTCGCAGTGGAATACGAAGAGCCCGAGTGCGACCCATACGACGGCGAGTGGGAAAATATCCCAGAACATGTCGAAGGTTCGCTCTGTAACTGCATTCGTAATGGGGACTGGGCCGGTGAGTGTCATCGTCATGTCCAAAATCTTGAGTTCGCCTCTTTCATACCGTTCCTTTTGATCTAGGGTCATGACGCCAGTGTTCCATACGCACATGCCTTCCGCAGAGTCAGGACTTCCGTCGGCATTGAACAAGCACGGTCGCTCTAGTGCTGAGATTCGAGAGATGTTTTCATTTGTGCTTCGGATGACTTCCTTGGAAGAAATCTCATCCGATACTGCCACCGCCATGATTGCACGGTCCAGAATATTGTCTGGCCCACCATTTTCACCACCGGAGATATCTCGTGCGAGTTTGTCGAGGCCTGGTGTTGCGTCACCATTTTCTTCGTACATCTCACCAATAACAAGGTTAATGGTGGTCTGAGAAGGAATTTCGTAGCCACCACCAAACTGCTCATCTGTAAGGGCGAGTGCATCGTTAAGTTCGGAAGCAGCATTCGCTGACAAACAATCATCCTGGCCCAATCCGCAACCGAGCTGCCCAAGTTCAGTGATGAATGCTTCGCGAACGCGAGGCGCACTTGAGTTGACTTCCTTCAGCACCGTAGAAAGTGACAAAATGTAAATCACCGTATCGTTTTCGGCAGCACCGTTAACAGTGCATTCAAACGCTGAAATACAGGGATTCAACTGATTCTCAATGTAGCTTATTTCTTGAAGAATACGCTGATCCGTAATGTTCCGGCTCGGATCTCCGAGCTCGATGTAGACCACCATCACGTTTGTCGTCCAATCTTCTTCAACCAATTTGAGTAATTTGCCCACATTGCTCCCGTCTGGGAGATAGACCTCAAGATCGCCGTTAACGTTCAAATCGGTTTCATTCGGATCATCATCGAATTGAGTGAGGTATCGGTCATAAAAGCCAGAATGGCTTACGAAGAAGAGTGTCATGAGCAAAAACAAGACGACTGTTGCAAGTGGAAAACGAGTGATAGCACCAATTGCTCCGTGCTTTTGCCATTCTCGCTTGAGGCGCACTGGGGCATCGAGGACAGCATCAATGGCTTCCTTGGTGTTGAATTCTTTTACTCGTGCAGTAAGGTCTACAGCACCGGTTTGGAGACGCTTCGAACCGATGGCTCGTATGTCCTTGATGCGGGCACTCACGCCCGAATCTGCGGGGTTTTTTTGCGGCTGCTCTTGCGACACTTCGACCCCTCTAATACAAGGTGGGTTGGGGGCCTTCAAATGTTTACCGCTGAAATGTGCCGTTTGCTCGCAAATTGAGTTGGTTACCTTCAGACTCCATGCGTTGGTTTCAAAGGTGAATCGTCACACCGCTGTTTGGACCCGCATCGTTCATGTGTGTGGGGCCAGGTGAGGCACATGCCATCCCCAGTACTAAACGATAAGCGATGGTCAATCGACCTGGAAAAACGAATTCAAGAAGCCCACACAGTCGACCCGCAAGTCTATGCGCGGAGGTACGCCTTCAAGCCAGACAGCGGCAAGGAACTTTTTGTGATCGATACGCCACCACCATACCCATCAGGGACATGGCACATCGGTGCTGTTGCTCAATACTCGATGATCGATGTGATTGCACGCTCCCAGCGTTTGCTTGGTAAGGAAGTCTTTTTCCCGTGGGGTGTGGACAGAAATGGAATTAACATTGAATTCACCGTTGAGAAAAACACCAAGCGCAAGATGAAAACTTACGACCGTGCTGAGTTCATCGACATGTGCCGAGAAACCATTGAAACATTCACGCAAGCCATGAGAAAAACTGCAAAGCGTGTTGGACTCTCATGCGATTATGAGCGTGAATACCTTACCGACTCGCCAGAGTACAGAACTGTAACGCAATCTATTTTCATTGAATTGTTCAAAAACGGAGCGATCATTGAAGACCTTCGCCCGAACATCTACGATCCTGTCGAGGGCACAACGATTGCTGATGCAGAAGTGGAGCGTCTCTCACGTAAAACTCGCCTGGTGGACATAGCGTGGACATGCGATGATGGCACAGAAATAGTCATTTCAACAACACGACCAGAGCTGATTTGCGCTTGTGGTGTTGTTGCAGTCCATCCCGATGACGAACGCTACACGCATCTTGTTGGCAAAACAATTGAACTCCCCATGCCTGTTGAAGGGCGGTCGACATCCGTCCAAGTCATGACCCATAACTCTGTCAAGTCCGATTTTGGCTCCGGCGTATTGATGGTTTGTTCCTTTGGTGACCAAAATGACGTTGCTGTATTCCGAGAACTTGGCCTAACTCCATTCCAAGCCATAGACTTGGACGGAAAGTTGACTGAGATTGCAGGACCGTTTGCTGGAATGAAAGTAATCGATGCACGAAATGCCGCCATTGAATATCTCGAAGAACAAGGGAAACTCGTTAATGTTGTTGAGCGGGAACAAGAGATTCCTGTCTCTGAACGCGGGAAAAACCCTGTTGAAATCATTCTCCTAAAAGAGTGGTATGTTCGTCAAACCCATGCACAAGACCGCATTCGTGAACACTTGGAAGATATGGAATTCCACCCACCCCGAAACAAGCAATTTCTCTTAGATTGGATGGACAACATCAGTATTGACTGGCCGATTTCTCGACGACGTTGGTACCACACTGAAATTCCGATTTGGTACAGCGAAGACGGTGAGAAGATCATTGTCCCACCGAGCGGCACCTATGTCCAACCATGGCGTGAAGGGCCACCACAAGACAGTCAAGTTCTCGACCGAACTACACGAGAACTCCTCGGAATCTTTGCTGACATGGAAAGTGAACTCGGAAGAATTGTTGGTGAAGAAAAAGTGTTCGACACTTGGATGGATTCATCAAACTCAAACTTGTTCGTGAGTGGCTATCTCAACCATCCAGAAGTGTTTGAAAGAGCGTTTCCTACTGCATTGCGACCACAGGGCAAAGAAATTGTTCGGACATGGCTTTACTATACCCTCCTCAAATCGAACTTGTTACTCGACAAACCTGGATTCAAACATGTTTGGATTGATGGACTTGGAATGGATCCTTGGGGTCGTAAAATGAGTAAATCACTCGGCAATGGAATCGATGCTGATTCGGTACTCGAATGTGGAGCAGGCGGCCGAACAGGTTCATGGAAAGTGAAAGGTCCGGACAAGACAGTGAGCCTTAGAGCGAACAAGATTGGTAGCGAATGTTTCCGTCTATGGAAGGCATGCGATGCTCAAGTCGGTGATGATTTCCACATCAACCCTGAAGAAATTGAAAAGAAATACTTTGGCGTCCTTACCAAGTTGTTTAACGTCGCTCGCTTTGCATCACAATTTGAAATACCTGAAAATCTCGATACAAACCCTGGAAATCTCGCAGTCGAAGACCGGTGGATTTTGGCGGAGTTTGATGCTACGATGGACACGGTTCGACAATCGTGGGAAAAACTCGACATTTACACAGCAACTCAAGCTTTGAAGACGTTTGGAACCGGCGTCTTACCAAGCCATTACCTTGAGATGGTGAAGTCAAGATTGTACGATGGTGATATGTCTGCAGCCTGGACATTGCACCGAATCGTTCGTGATTTTATGTCTGCATTCACACCAGTGTGTCCCTTTTTCACACACCACATTTCAGAGACATTGTACAACCGCTCTGCAGTCGACATCGATGCCTTCCCTGAAACTGCTGACGCATCGGTTGCACTTGGAACCGAAGGTGGAGACCATCTCCGCAACCTTTCAAACCTGCTCCAAACATTCAATGGTGACACATGGAACACGAAGAAAGAGCAGGGAATCTCACTGAACCAACCGATATCAGGCCTTGTGATCCCAGAGGAACTCTCTGAATTTACAGCGATTCTTACACGCATGCATCATTTGGAATGATTATTCCTCTTCCCATTTGAGGATGGCTTGACGGGTCGGCGGCATATCGAGTTGCCCGAGTCGGAAACCAACCAACCGCAAACCCCTGTTATGCTGCACATTTGTCGCAAAAAGATGTTCTGCCAGACGCAAAAACACCTCGGGCTCATCCATGGCCACTGGGATTGAGCGCCCGTGAGTGTGTGTCTCAAAACCAGTGTAACGTATCTTAACTTCCGCCAAACGTCCAGACACCCCCATCTCACGGGAACGAGCCAATACACCTTGAGTGAGTGCGCGCAGAACATCAAGCACTGCTTCATGATCGGTTTGATCCGAAGAAAAAGTTCGTTCCTTCCCGACTGATTTTCGACTACGCAATGGACTCACATCAGAACTGGTCGTGCCATCAACGACACGCGTGAGCCAAGATGCAAAGCGTTCACCGGCCATTCGTCCCAAAGCGAGTTCACCAAATACATAGGCTTCATCGACGGTTACCAGCCCCCACTCTGCTAACTGCGTCGCCCTTTTCGGTCCAATGCCCGGCACTTCTCGCAGTGAACGACCCTCAAAAAAATCACCAATTTCGTCTGGAAGTATTCGAAAAATGCCTTTGGGTTTGTTGACCTCACTGGACATTTTCGCTAAAATCCTCGTTGGGGCGATGCCAAACGAAGCCGTTAGACCAACTTTCTCTTCGATGGTGTCTTGAAGTGTCCGGCAGAGGGCAAAAGCGGCATCCCAGTCACCATCAACTGCTTTGGTCACGTCCAAATACGCTTCATCAATGCTGGCTTTCTCAAAGAACTCCGCTGGTTCCTGCAAAATCGCCATCACACGTCGTGATGCACGGCTGTACAAACCCCGGCTTCCACGGATATAGTGGCCAGGTCCAAAGGGATGGCCCGGGCATCGACGCCAAGCCTCGCCAATGGGCATGGCAGAATGAATACCAAAAGCTCGTGCCGCGTAATTACATGTCGACACAATCCCTCGACCACGGCCTGCTTGGGGGTCAGAGCCAATTATCAGCGGCTTATCTGGGTCGAGTGAATGATGCAAGATCTCTACGGCAGCAAAAAAAGCATCGAGATCGCAGTGAACCAATATCCTCTCGCGAGGCTTAGTGACCGTCTCACTCGTCGGCATCTGCTCACCTGACACACCTTGAGAACGTTGCCCACAGTGCTTGAAGTTGATGTATTCCTCACAGAACAATACCTCGAGAGTAGGAGTTAAGAAGACTAATTTTTCTTTTGGACGAAATTCGACTGGAAGCTCTTCAAGCGGTTGTGTGAAGGGATTTCTGGACCGTTGATGTTGTCGGTATGAGAGACGCATGCCGTGGATTTAGCGCGTAAGGACATCGAAGTTTCACATGACCCACACGCCTTTAGCAGGTGAAAGTATTACTTGAGTAAATGTGAATTGACGGTCGTATCTGCAACATTTCCATCAAGTACAGCCATGACTGCCAATCCTATATCCTTCCCCACTCGTGCTTGGGCCTCAAGTGTAGCTGCACCAATGTGAGGAGTTCCGTGGAAGTTTGGATGCTGAATCAATTTATTCCCCTTCGAAACGGGTTCCTGCTCGAAGACATCGAGGGCAGCAGAGGCAATTTGCCCCGATTCCAAAGATGCGAGTAATGCCGCCTCGTCGATAATACCTCCACGTGCACAATTGACAATATGATTACCACAGGGGATTCCATCTCGAGATTTCCCAGGCATCAAAGCCATACGTTCTGCATTCACGAGGTGATGAGTTTCATCGGTGAAGTTGCAGTGAATCGAAATGTGAGTACAATTCTGAAACAGCGTGTCGACGGTCTTGTGCAAGGTGGTGTTTTGAGCCTTTGCAACCTTTGAAGGCAGGTAAGGGTCGTATGTGTGTACATCCATCCCCAGCATTTGAGCCACTGAACCAACGCCTTGTGCAATCCGTCCGAAGCCAATCAAACCCAGATCTTTTCCAAAAAGTTCTGTACCCTTCATGGCTTTCTTTTCCCATTTATCTTGACGCATGCCTCTGTCAGCACGAGGAATATGGCGCAGAGAAGAGAGTAAATGCCCAATGGTAAGTTCGATGACCGATTGAGTTGAAGCACGGGGCGCATTGACTACGGGGATGCTTAATTCAGCAGCGGCCGCAATATCGATGTTATCAACACCAACGCCCGCACGCCCGATAACTTTCAAACGAGAGCCTGATTGAACGAGGACTTCTCGAGGTAATTTCGTAGCACTACGAACAATAATGGCGTCAAAATCTTTGAGTGCGCCCGCAAGTAAATCGTCGTGCTCGATGAACTGAAGGACGACTTCATGACCGGACTTCTCAAGAAGTGCTACTGCATCTTGAGCCATACCGTCGGTCACTGCAATTCTTGCCATACCGGTAGGATTCTGAGTGAGGGACATCAATCTATGCCTTGGACAACATCCGAACCCTATGATTGAAGCACTCGTAGCGTTTGGCCGAAATGAGTACGATGGCGACCATTGACACCAACGAACTGATTTGGGCGGCCGGACTGCTGTCCATACCCCTGTTGATGGCGTTACCAATGCGAATTGGTTGGCGGTTCTTCATCGGTGTTGGGCACGAAGCGTCGCAATACAGAAACACAGTACTGCAGATTATTGATGCGGGCAGACAAGTCGCTCCGTTTCGGGCAACACTTGACGACATAGCACGGAGCCTCCACATCCGGCCCAACCACCAACGCCTGATAGAAGCAGATTTGTTCCATCCGCTCACAGTTTCACACTTTTTACTGCTTCCAGCGATACTCATTTTTCCGTTGGCAGCCATAATGGCATTGCCAGTCATTCTCATCGGACTCCCTGTGTTACTGGTCATAGAATACGTATTCATACGAAAAGAAGTACTCGTTAGAGGCCTCAAAGCAATCGAACGGATGATGCACTGGCAAATCATCCACATTCCAAAACCGCACCGAGGCTTATCTGAAGACAAGGCCAAAATGAACGAGTTTTCTCAACACGTCATTCACTTTAATCACGTTCCACAGGGCGCATTCCTCGGATTGTTCGCATGGTTGATTGTCCATTGGACATTCAACATTGGTTCATGGAGTATCGAGATCTTGTTTTCGTCGCTCCTGTACATCGTATTACTTGGTGCGCTTGGAGTGCTCAACGCTGCTTTTGAATCTGACCTGGTCTTTGTCGACCCATCCAAGGGCCGGCTCGTACCGGTCGACCAATGGCTCGAAAGTATTCTCAAGCCCTTAGTAGGAATCGGTCTTTTATTCCTCATCGGGCGAAACTTACTGGACGAAGCAAGAGACGGGAATGCGGTACTCTTCGCAGTCACAGTGCTGGGACTCCTGTATGGGGCAGCCGTCGTTGGAATCGCTTTCCGATGGGGATATTCGATTTGGCGCGGGTCAAGAGTCCGTGACGAATTCGGTAATCAAGTCATTCAAACTCTCAATCCACTGTCGTATGACTTGACCCGTTCAAAAGGCCGAATAGAGTTCCATGTGCGAATGGTGATGAAAGAACGGCTAAGCGGACTGGGCGATGCACCGATTGAGCAACTAAGTTTTGCAGACCTGCAAGAACTGCCATCCAGTGAACACCGAGGGAAAATTCCCGAAAACCCTCTATGATTCAGGTTCAATGACCGCATCAATGATGTCTTCACCGTCTCGGTTGGGGTTCATGTTGTAAAGTGTGTATCCAGCACCTAGACCGCACAAGAGGAAAATTAAACCAATGAATGCGGCGAATCCAGAATGTTCAGCGAGGACACTTCCTAAATCTGAAAAGAAACCCTCGGAATCGTCAGATGCCGTGTCCTTTGGAAGTATTTCTTGCATCAGAGCTGATTGATTGTATGCCTCACGGGTGAAAGTGAGTTGGCCTTTGTAGGATTCATCCCATGCATCAGATGGCGTGGTTGGATCGAGGTCGGAGTAGAAGTCAGGACGCTGAGGAATCGTAATGTCTACTGGAGTCGAAAGGTCAAGCGTAAGGGCTACATCAACCGTGTAGGGGATACTGGCCTCAAAGAATTCAGGGTCCTCAAACAAGCCAAGGAATGCAGCAGCTTGGCCGGTGATGTCGAAGTGTGCCCAAGTGTTCCAGTGTTCTGGACCGACGTCAAGGTCGTAAATCCAAGTGTCGGCAACACGGGTGCCAGCGCCTTGCGCATCGTTCGAGCCGTCTTCAGCAAGATCGATTTCCATTTGTAGACTGCCAACTTGGGCCGTTTCGATATCAACTTCTGTTGGCGTGAAGTACGCAAGCAAATTGTTGGTACCGTTTGGAATCCAAACATAGTGAGAATCCTCGGTATAGAACACTGCTCCGCTCGCACCGTTGTTGA
>JAQXFL010000159.1 GCA_029250345.1 Candidatus Poseidoniaceae archaeon | reverse complement strand
CGTACCATAATTAATCACCTCAGCGTTGGAGCTTGCTACGGCGCCAGTGGTGTCGCTTTGGGTGCGACACAGTGTTTCGGTCGGTCTTTAGCATGACCCAAACTGGGACACGCCGATTCTGCTTGCCTGCCTTCATTAGGCGGATTTTCTTTGCTGCTGGTTTATTTCTTGACATGTTCGAGCACCTTTTCAGATTCTTCGGATGGACGCACTACGGCGGCTCTTGGATTGTGATTGGAGCAATTGTTTCAATTGCTCATCGGTCATGAGGGATGTGATTTTCCCTTGGCCGTGGAGTTGGACGATTGATTGTTTGATCATTTCAGCACGCTCTGGTGTAGCCATGGAAATGGTGGAGAGTCGTGAGCGTGCTTCTGGAGAAAGCAACTTCTTCATCGCCGCATCCAAGCCTTGGGAAATTCGCTGAGCTTCGTGGGCTTTGACTTCAGCATCGGCTTGTTTTGCTGCTTGCTGTTCAAGTTGCTTTTGAAGGGCGAGTCGTCGCTGTTCGCGAATATGATTCAACTCGTCATCTTGAGTTGATACCATGCTTGCCACCTCTTTCACGCCCTTCAGTACTTGGAAAGTCCTGGGTATTGTTCTTCAGCTGCAGGTCGGCACTCGTGAGCGACGCCATCAATCATTTTGTGACCGGCAGCAGTGATTTGACGTCCCTTGTAGAGTTGAAGGGAATCGCCGTTCTCGTCTTCGACGACTCGACCAGGTACTTTTTCGACAAGGCCGGAGTCTTCGAGTTGTTGAAGAGAGGTGCGGATGATGTGGCGGGATGCAACACCAGGTGTGTTTGGTCCTGCACCGTTGTCCTTTCGTCCGCCAAATGCTTGGGCGAGGTGTGTCACACCGACTGGACCTTCACGGGCAACCTTTCGCATGATGGCCGCAGAGCGTAGGAACCACCAGTTGGTTTGGGATGGAGGGCGTTCACGGTCAGCGCCAGTTTTGACAAATTCTGCCCATTCTGGCGTTGAAACGCTCTTTGTTTCTTCTAGTCGCGCTGCAAGAGCTGGGTTGAGGATTTCAGCGGGTATATCGTAAAGAGTCGTCATGATAAGACACCGAGCAATTTGCCGACCGAACTCCCCTATATGAAGAGAACGGGTGGAGCACGCCATCAGAACCAGTTCATTTCTACGCCGTCAAACGAAAAATGCGGCGAACAAGGGTTCAAGTTGGAGTGCCAATTAGGTGCTATTGATGAAGAAGGCTCTGGCGCAGAACCCTAACCTTTTACGCACCCTCATGGGGCTGTCCATTACGCTCATTTTACTCCTCTCGTACGCTGTTTACGGCGCAACTGTGTCGCCATCGTATTACCTCTACACCACCGATGCGGAAGAAACCGACCACGCCATCAACGAACCAACTCGCATCTACCAAGAGTCATCGAACACAACCACTTGGGCATGGGACATTCCAGCAAACAGTTCCAACCTGACTTGGGTGTATCTCACTGCCACGGACCTTTCCGATAATTCGAAGGTTCGGCTCATCAACGCAGCCGGGCTATACAGCCACCGTCTGCTTGGCGTTGAATCGGATCAAGCATTCAGTTGTGCCGAACAGTGCCAGAAAAACTCGACCCACGAAGTCAACTCAGATGGGGACACTGTACGTATCAATGCACTCACTTCCTACGACCCAGCGCGCAGGAACAACGGTACAGTGTATGGTGCTAACATCGAGGAAGCCACCTTAAAAGCTCGAGAATTAGTTGAATACAACCACGTTCCATCAACGATTCGCATAGAGATTGTTGAACTCGGTGAACGCCTCACATCACCAGACATCACTCTCATCACCGTCAATGAAGAATTTGACACCATTGCAGTATTTTCAGTTGATGCTGGAACCGAGTTTTTGTGGGCACTGGCGGCGGTAATCGGTTGTTTCTCAATGGTACTTGTTCCTTCATTCACGGTTTATTTCGCTGCAAAGGCCAAGGAGAAGAAAGACCGAGTTAAACTCGAAAGCTCTGAGCAACAAGTCGTCGAATCCCTCGAAAACTCCTAATTTGACACCCAATTCCCTCATATATATTGAAGGATTATTTGGCTTTGAGCCCGATGAAGAGAACACTCGCATGTTTGATTTTGCTGCTCTTCATTGGTGGCAACATTCCACATGAAGGTGCAATTGAATTTAGCCTTGTGGCTCCAACTGAATCATCGAGCAAAGCAACCGGTGTCGATGTAACTGTATCGGAAGTTTCCTTTTCGTACACCACATCAAGCGACGAAGAACAATACCGAATGTTTTCATCGAACTATCCCATCATCGGATTCAATCGTCCACAAACACTGTATGTCGTTGATGCAGTGGTCAATGTACCTATACTGCTTGAAGCACTCGTGGAGAATAAAGGCACTGCAAGTTCCGGAACCATCGACGTGAACATTCAGGTCCTGCATAACGAGTATGCGCAATTTGAAACCGTCAACTACACGTTGCAGTTGTCTTCCTTGGCTGGAGGCAATTCGAACTCTATTACCAAAACATTCACTCCGACATATTCAGGAAACCATACCCTCATCGTTCGTGCTACATCCACGGTTGTTGACGATGAACCGATGAATGACGCGTATACTTCGACGTTCACAGTTGCCCGTTCTTACTTCAACTGTGACTCACTGTCAGGTTGGACAGCAGATGCCGAATGGGGCATCAGCACAGATACTGGCCTCTCAATGGGCAGCAGTTGCCATGTAGGAGACGGCCAATCTTCATCGTATTCGAACAATTTAGCAACAACCCTTACGACTCCTGTAATGGATATGTCTGATGCTGTATCCAGCCCGACACGTACCAACGGTCTGAGTTTTTTCTACACGGGCAGTGCTGCTACCAATGACCGACTGAAAGTTCAAGTTAAAACCGTCGCAGGTGGATGGTTTGACCTAACGACGGTTCAGGGTACGGTCGACCAAAGTTTCGCTGACGGGCAAGATTATCGAACATTTTCAGTGAACGATGGAGGCGTTATTTCGCCATTGATTCCAGTCCCTCAGGAACACTATCATTCTCAAACCCAGTTCAGATTTTTGTTCGAATCCGATGCATCGATTACTGACATTGGATATTATTTGGATGAGTTGGTATTTGTATACGACCAGAAAGTACGGCCAGAGGAATATTCTCTCGCATCAAATGGCGTCTCGACACTCGGTTCAACCCCCGGGCAATGGGGTACTGTACGCGTTGAAGTGACGAACGATGGTAATATTTCAGATTCAGTCCTACCCCAAATTGTTGGATTACCAGTGGACTGGGAAGTGTATTATTCGAACCCAAATGGCGTTTCAATCAATGAAGAATCTGGTGTACTGCTCTCACCCGGGCAATCGAAACTGATTGATATTAAGATCAAGCCAGATGTGAATGCAACTTCCGGATTTTCGCAAATGACGTTTGTTGGAGTATCGAGCCAATATTCGACAGTCAATACGACCCTCCCAATGCAATTTCAAGTGATGCCAGATCGTGAACCATATGTGGTTCAGCCCGAGTTTTCCCCCACATGCCCACCGGGCAGTTCTTGTGCCTTTTCCGTAGAAGTACAAAACAAAGGTGATGCAACAGATGTTTTTGAGTTGGACATTGGAGATTCAAACTTAGGAAGCGGCTGGAGTGTAAACTTTGGATGGACGCAAAGTGAGGATGTTCTTGTCCGACCAGACACCCCCGTTCACGTTGATTTCCTCCTGACAGTGCCGCAAAATGCCATTCCAGATTCAATGTTTGAATTCACCTTGACGGCCACTTCACAGAACAGTTCAATGCGCATCCATACGCAAACCATTGATGTTTCGGCATCGATGGTAAGCGATGCGGAAGTAGGGATGACGTTTGACCAATTGAACCGTGACTGGGTAGTTGACGCCGGTGGCACAGTTACTCTTGAGTATACTATATGGAACAATGCAAGTCGGCAAGATATATTTTCCATCGACCTCTCGTACACGAACCAAGGAAACTGGGTTATTGAATCGCCGCCTACTCAGGCGGCTGTAGTAAACAGTGAGTCTATGACTACATTTCGAATTGATATTACATCACCCAGCACCGCTCAAGCAGGAGACAGTGCACCGTCCATCACTCCCTCAATAACATCTCAGCGAAGCGGAATGAACTTTGAAGGCAGTGAATTCAATGGAATTACAGTTCGAACGGTGAGTGATTTGAGCTTAACACTTATCGAATCACCGATGAAACTCAAGCCGGGCGTTCCGGTGAAAGTGACACTCGAAGTAGAGAATAACGGCAATGGACCGGTTAATGCCGTCATTTCAACCGACTCACTACCCAACTCTTGGACATGGTGGTTACGCATCGGAGGCATGAACCACACGGGCCCAATCGCACTGTCTGCTCCATACGATGACGAAGACAAAGTCAGTGTTGAAATTATGATAGTACTGCCGAGCGAAGAACGCGCCAGTGAAATACATACGCTCTCATTCCGCGTCGACAGCAGTGATGGGCTTGCTGATTCATGGGAAGACGACAACTCGATCGAATTTGATGCGATAACCGCTTCTGTTCGAATCCCGATAATCGTGTCCAATATTTCAGAAACAACTGCTGCAGTGGGTGGAACAGCTTCAGTCAGTATCTCTGTTATGAATATAGGTAATGCTGTTGATGATTCGTTCAAAATTATGGCAAGTGTTTCATCATCTCCACCAAATGATGAACTGTTCAGCTTCCTAAGCATTGGAGACTCTGGAGCATCGAGGCCATTGAACGAATTGAGTATACTCACAATGGCGCCAGGGCAAGAAATGAATATTACTGTCTATGTTTTGATTCCAGAATCTATGAAACTCAACAGCAGAATCGTGGTAAGTTTCGATGTCATAGCCGGCGATACAGGCGATGGCAGCCCCTATGAATTAATCCATGATACTTTAATTCTCGTCGATTCACAACGCGACCTCGATGTAGAATTAAGCCAAAAATCAAACGATACCCAAATATCCGGTATTCCTGTGTCATTTTGGGTGAATCTTTCTTCCGCCTCAAGTCGAACTGAAGCCTTCCACCTCGAGATTTCCAAGCCAGATGGATGGCAAATTGTATGCCTTGGCCTCTTACTGAACGAAACGGGACGTACATTTGCGTTTGAACCAGGCCACATGACCCTACAAACAACAGATGTCCGTTGTGAACTTCATCGGTTGGACGGCCCAACAGATGGAACATTAGCATTCTCTGTAGTTTCAGATGATGGAATACTGGTTTGGAACGATGAACAAACATTTGAATTCCAAATCGCCAGAGCTGACCAATTTTCCGTTGATGCTGAAGTGTTGGCAACATCAATTGCGGGATTCCTGTTTGTTGGCATACTGTTGACACTCTTATTGCGTAAACGAACACACAACAATGAGGTGGATGAATTTGAACACATTCAGAAGGAAATACCTGAAATGCTGAATGAGGAAGTTTCTCGCGGACCACCAATCTCAACTTCGACCCAAGTATCAATTTCTGCTTCTGCATTGAGTGTAGGCCCAGAATTGCCGCCCGAAGGATTACCACCGGATTGGACAATGGAACAATGGCAGTATTATGGTCAGCAGTACCTCGATGCGAAACAGTAACAACTACAGAACAAGGGGGTTGTAACATGGAGGCAGCCGCATACCCTGCCGCATGGTACCTTCTGTGGGCAGTAATTGCTGCGTGTGGTGTTGGTACATGGTTTCTAAGAAACTTTACAGAACGCCTAGAAGAAACTCGACTGGTCGCTTTTACCGGAGTGGCAGCAATGGTTGTTATGGTTGTGTGGACGTTTACCGAATTCTGAGGGGATGAAATGGAGATTGCAGACAGTGATAACCACAGATATGCTGGCGCATACCCCTGCAGGTTGCCAGTGTGGTGGGCGCGGACAGGAGAGCCGGGTCCGCATATCGAGCAGGAAGGTGTAACAGGAATGTTGGTCGTGCTTCGCATTGAGAAGAGATTTACCCGTTTTGAAAGAATGTTGGCAAAAGTTATGCGCGCTCCAAGAGAAGTCCGGAGGCCACTGGACAAAATGAACAGCATGCTTTGGGAACTGTGCGATGGCTCGCGTAATTTTCAAGAGGTGTGTGCTGCAATGGATGCGACGTTTAACGAAGATATCGCACCCCCCGTCGATCGAACTGCTTCAGGTATTGATGCGCTCAAATCCCGAAACCTCATGGCATTCCTCAGCGAACCGTTTAACGGAAAATGGTCTATTTCACCCGGAAAAACGCCAAAACATCAAACTTTGGCAGATGCAGATGAACGACGAGGATATGACATAAAACCAAGGTCGGAACGTGAACGTGCCAAAGTTACAGGAGACGGTTCAATCGTTCAACAGGACGACCAATCACCGTAACTTTGCCGTCATCAAGCCATGGACGTTCCATGTATTGCCCGTGTTCCGCCAAAAACTGGGCAATTGACTCAACATTTCCACGGTCTACTTTCGTTGTATCGATGAGTTTGAGACCTGTATCCTTCCATCGTACCGCTTGAGCAATATCGCCATCAAGGCGAGACAACATCGAATGCAATGTTTCGTAATCCAATGGCTGCAAAAGATAGAGATGTATATCAACATCGAGAGGCGATTCAGCGCAAAGTTGAGCTGCTTGTCGTGATTTTGAACACCGCGGATTATGATACAAGACGGGCATACTGCCCCCTCCCGGTTCGGCGTTAAAGTGGTTGCCAAACAAGCCGTAATCCAATACCGTCTGATTTTTGATGGTGTAAAGCCGAACCCCGAGACGAACATCGAGTAGAATCTGATTCTGTGAACCATGAGCCACCTCTGTGGACTCGTCGCAAAGAATCACCAACAAAAGCATCTTGCTGAGAGGTATGTTGAGTATAATTCGGAGTGAAATGGTCCAGGCACCATTCACTCACTTGACCGTGGAGATCGAGGAATCCCCACGGATTTGCTTTCTTTTGTCCGACTTCTCGAGTTGAAGCGCCTGCATTGCCTGCATGCCAACCGTAATCATTCAAATCACTATCACGGTTTCCAAACGACCATCGCGATGTTGTGCCTGCTCTAGCCATATATTCCCACTCAGACTCGGTTGGTAATCGCCAAACACCTGTAAATCCGAGGCGTTCGGTACCGTTGTCAACTTTGTTAAGGCGGGAAGTAAACTCTTGCGCATCATCCCAAGATATTTGTTCAACTGGACGAAGGCCAGCAGCCCACCCCTCCGTGAAGCAGGAAGGGTTGACCTCCATAATTGCCTGCCAATGTGCCTGAGTGACAGGTCGTTCACCGCAAAAGAAGGGCTCGCTAATGAATACAGAATGTGGTGGTTGTTCCGAACGGGTCCCCTTTGCATCACCCATCACAAATTCTCCCGGTTCAACAAGAAGGTAGCGACCTCCGTACTCATCGTCAAAGAACGGGCGAGTGTCTGACATGGAATCACTCGTCACGTGAGTTCAGCATCACGGCTGATTGGAGAACTGAGTCTACAAGGCCGTGCAAGCGTTCAACGGTTTTTGGGTCCGTAAATTGACCATCATCATCAAACGCATCCTTGACATGACCTACAGACAACTGTTCTGGAACTGGCCATGCATGGAGCCAACGCAGCATGATTCGCATATGATTGAGTGTGTTTGCATTTTGAATACCACCCAGCGTACTCATTAGACCGAAAGCTTTCCCGCCGACATGCTTGTCGTAAAGCCAATCGAAGGTGTTCTTCATGACACCCGACATTGTGCCGTGGTATTCTGGGGAGCAAACAAGGAATGCATCTGACTCTGATGCCAGTGCTTGGAATTCTTTGACATTGGCGTTGTCCCAACAGCCATCCTCGCCGACGAATGGTAATGGTTTTTCATTGCAATCCCAGAAGGTCACATCTGCTCCTTTGGAACGCGCATACTCAAGTGCATGATTTACCATCATTCCACTTTTCGATGTAGGTCTGTACTCGCCGGAAAGGCCAAGGATTCGTATTTTCGCATCACTCATGCCAATGACTCATGAAGGAGGTTTTTGAATATAGTGTCAAAATATGTAGGACAACAAGAAGCAATGCTTATGCCGGTCGGTTATCCGCTTTGGTATGGTGACACCATGGATGAGTTAGGCAATTCTCCCAGCGATTCGAATGCCGTATCAGATGCCGTTGCTGATTCCATGGCCGCAGCACTGCGTTCTGCAGGTCTTGGTGACATGATCGAACATGTTGATGTAAAGCAAATGGGATATTCCGAAAATGTACTTGAACGGGTCATCAATCAACACGATATACAGGACAGAGATGGGTTCTTGGCTTTCGCACATACCATGGACGAAAACGACAATAATTACCTCAGCGAAAATGAACTCCAAAATGCTGCTTTGAAGTGGTTCGAGCAGAAAGCACAAGTGGCTGAAGAACCTGAAGTTGATGAAGAAAACACGGTTGATTTCCTGCTACAACTCGGTGAAGAATGTTCTCGGAAACACGATTCTAAAGGGGCCTTGGCCGCATTCAATAAGGCCATTGCACTTGATCCCTCATGCGACATGGCTTGGTTCAACCGGGGCGTACTCCTCGAAGCTGAGCAAGATGCGCGTGGTGCGCGTCAGGCCTTCCAAATATGCCTGGACATCAACCCGGACAATGCTCCAGCAACTGCGAACATAGCCACGTTACTCGAACGAATTGGAGATGATGCTGCTGCATATGAAATGGCCGTGAAGGCGCTCAAATTCTTCCCCGGCCACCCCATGCTCCTCGATGTGAAAACTCGTTGTGCTGAAAGCGGTATCAAAATGCCTATTGAGGAGATGCCGATTCAAGAACCTACACAAACGTTCAACGAAGTCGAAGTTGAGAAGGTGATGAAGGAAACCGGTGTTACTGACAAAGAAGCTGTACTGGCAGAAGCGCTCCATCATGATGATGATTCAAACCAACACCTCGAGTATCAAGAACTCAAATCTGCGGCCACTGTTGTTGCGGCCACACAAGAAATTCAGCAAGTCATTGAACAAGCGGAAGTTCATGCACCGGTTGCTCCAGAGCCGATTACTGAAGTGGTTGAGGAAGAACCATTCGACCTCGATTCTCTTGTCGAGCAAGCAACAGGTTTGATTCGTTCGGGCGATGCGAAGGGTGCGCTTGAAATGCTCAGTCCTCACCTCAAAACGATAGGTGCGGAACATGCTGGCGCTTGGCGTATTGCAGGTGGGGCAATGGCTCGGTTAGATCTCGATGACCATGCAATTTCGGCTCTACAGCACGCACAAACTCTCGATCCTAACCAAGGAACCGGTTGGTTCAATCTTGGATCCATACATCAACGCCGTGGTGAGACGAACGAAGCTGTTGATTGCTACATGAAGGCAATGAATGCACAATCGGATTACCTCAAGGCCGCAATGAAGTGCAGCCAGTTATGCCATGAGATTGGGGATGTTGAAAATTTCTTGAAAGCGACACGTACGGTTCTACGTATTGAACCGAAGAACCCTATTCGCGAAGAATTTATCCGAATCCTCGTCGAACTTGCCGAAGGTGAAGCGAACGTTTTGGATAGTGTACACGGTATCCCGCCGACACTACCGGAAGGCCCGCACTTGGCATCTGAGGCGATTGAATACTTAGGCCCGGGACAAACTGCCATGCACGCAAGGGCGTATACCGCGGCGAAGAAGGATGTCCAGGCAGTTACAATATGGAAATCAATGATTAAACAAGACGGTGAAAACCCTGACATTTGGCGTGGCTTAGCCCGTTCGCTTGAATCAGCTGGCGACTTGGCAACAGCCGAAAAGTGCCATCGAAAAGCAGATTCTCTCGGTGGAATCGTGGCTGGACAGGAACAAGTCTCGTCACAAGTGTTGGAAACTGCGCCTGCGGCTCTCAGTTCGCCAAGTCCAGCAATCGCCCTTGAGACAGCGCCAACTCAAGCACCAGCTCCAGAATTTGTTCCCGAGCCCGCCCCAGCTCCTGCGTTTGAGCAGACTCTGAGTCCAGCGCCTTCATTTGAACCGACACCTGTGCTCGAAACAGCACAACCCCAATCAATGCAAGACCCGAATGAACAGGAGGCAGACTACTACATGAACGCACTTGGTTTGCAGACACCTGCATCAGGATTCTCACAAAAAGCACCAACTGATTCTTCTTCATTGCTCACAGACTCAGCGATTCTACTCGAACAAAGAGAACCAGTACCGAGCGCAGTTGTACAGGACCAACAGCCAACTTTTGACCTTACCAAAGCTGCTGCAGATGCTCAACGATTGGTATCGAACTCTGCCAACGCAGAAGTCGATTCGAGTTCGGTAGCAAACCAAGACATCGCCTGGTACAATCAGGGCGTGGGTCTCATTTCCGACGGAAAGTTCAGAGAAGCCCTTTCCTGCTTTGACAGAGCCTTGCCTTCGTTCACTGGTAACGAAGAAATGCTCATCCGAATCCTTAACGGTAGAGGAAATGCATTTTACTTCATGGAAGACTATCCTAAATGCGTAGAATCCTATCACCAAGCAATGTTGATTCGACCAGCAGAAGTTCAAGGTAAAACCCTGTACAATATGGGCAGTGCATATGCCGAAATGGAGCGTTACCCGGATGCAATCAAATGCTTCGAACAGTCAATTCCTCGTGGCCTCAGCCTAGAAGAAGTAAAGCGAGCTAAGGAACAAATACGACGCTGTG
Organism: Candidatus Poseidoniaceae archaeon; assembly: GCA_029250345.1. GTDB lineage: Archaea > Thermoplasmatota > Poseidoniia > Poseidoniales > Poseidoniaceae > MGIIa-L1. Next base: position 4,075 of record JAQXFL010000159.1, on the reverse strand, counting down.
GAATATTACAAAAGGAAACGGTCCGCAAAAACAAGCGCCGTTAATTTACCTCGTTGGGCTGAAAAAAGAAACAGGTTCATAGAGAAGTGTTGCTTGGGTGTATCATGGACTGCGGTACATGCGAATCCTCTAGCCCCGTACAAGTGATGACTCCTGAAGTCGTCGATGTCAACTTGAGCATCTCAAACAAGGCACAAGAAATGCTTTCCGATGCCTTTGGAGATGACCGCTCCATGGCACTGCTCGTCGGAGTTTTGTCCGGTGGTTGCTCTGGTTATATGTACGACTTACAAATTGTCGAAGATACCGATCAGAGTTGCCAAGAAATCAACATTGATGGATTTAGAGTACTCGTCCCAAACGCATCCAGTCACCTACTCGACGGCATTGAAATCGACTATGTAGACCGGCTCATGGGCGGTGGATTCAAAATTAACAATCCAAACGCTGAATCCTCATGCGGATGCGGCGAATCCTTTGCATGAGGTTCACCTCATGAGAGTGTTTCAACTCAACTCCTATGTTTTGCTTCTTTCAGGGAAGGACAGTTTGCAGTTTATCGACGGATTATCAACAAATAAAGTCGAAGGAAATTGTACAACTGTATTCACGAAGCCAAATGCAAAGATTATCGACATGGTCGACGTGATTTGCGTAGGTGAAAACGTGGCTCTTGTAGGCCACAATGAATTCAAACTCGATCTTATCAACCATCTCAACCCACGTATTCTACAACAGGACGTTCAAATTCGAGACATTACTGAATTCAACAATGTATTCATCTCAGTAGAGGAGTACCCTAAAACCGAAAAGGTCACGATGGTAGAAACGTTTCGTGGTTGGATTCTAGTCGCCCCAACATCAGTATCGATAGATGCCACGATGGGAGAGGATGAGTTCCAAGAATACCGCATTGAGAATGTCATTCCGCATCCTGGTCGTGAAATAACATCATCCACACATCCATTTAACTGTGGATTGCATCATTTAGTCCACGAATCGAAAGGGTGTTACGTCGGTCAAGAAATACTTACACGGATGCGTAGTCGAGGCAACACGGGAAAATCGCTCATTCGGGTGAAAGGGAATCCGGCTGATGCAACAACGAGTGGAAAAACTCATTCTCTCGCCATACGCAGGACTTGATTGTGAGCACACCAAAGCAACCGCACATATGGATGCAGTGAGCAAACGCCTTATCCTCGGATAAAGCAGATTTCCTCAGTAGCCTAGAAGTTCCTTCAACTGGGATTTGTAGAAATTTCCGGAGCCCTGAAGGGATTCCAACTCACTGTCGGACAGTTCAAGTTCAAGGATGCGCTCAATACCGCCTGCACCAAGAATAACAGGTACACCGATGTAGACGTCATCGAGTCCGTACTGACCAGTGAGATGTGCCGAAGCAGGAATGAGTCGCTTTCGGTCGTTGAGAACTGCTTCTGCCATTACTGCTGCTGCCGAACCCGGTGCATAGAAGGCTGAACCACGTTCAAGCAACTTGACAATTTCTCCACCACCAGAAGCGGTTCTCTTGCAGATAGCATCAATTGTTTCTTCATCGAGAAGGTGAGTGATTGCAATGCCGCCAACGGTGGTAAACCGTGGAAGTGGAACCATTGTGTCGCCGTGGCCTCCGAGTACCATTGCTTGTACATCCTCTTCGGAACATCCGACTGCTTGAGCTACAAAGTGAGTCATGCGTGCACTGTCAAGGACTCCTGCTTGGCCGCACACGCGGTTCGCAGGGAATCCAGTCACCTTTTGCATATGGTAGGTCATCAAATCAAGTGGGTTGGTAACCATGACAATGGTTGAATCTGGCGCATGGTCGCGAATTCCTTCACCCACTTGCTTGACAATGCCAGCGTTCTTAGCGATCAAATCTTCACGTGTCATTCCAGGTTGTCTCGGGAAACCAGATGTAACGACAACGACACTTGCGCCTGCGATGTCATTGTAGTCAGAAGTCCCGGTTATCGAACCGTCATAGTTCAACACTTGGCCGTTTTGTGACATGTCAAGGGCCTTGCCCTTTGCGAATCCTTCGTATATGTCGAGTAAAACAATATCCGCAATTTTCATTTGTGCGAGTACAAAAGCACATGTTGCTCCAACGTTTCCTGCTCCTATAACTGCTATTTTTCTTCGGTGATTTGACATAATGTATCCCACTATGTTCTGTCCAACACTCGACCATCAATAAGCAACATGGTTCATCATGTTGAAAGGTAAATCCTGAACGGCCCAATTTCTTTAATTCTGAACAACAACATCACCCGATTTGAGCGTGTTCTCTAAGAACCCCCTCTATGTGGCAAGAACATTCCCAGTCGCTTGATAGCGACAAAATGGGGTGTGAGGGAGTTTTATGAAAATTGGAGTACCAATGGAACCTGAAGGCGAAACGAGAGTTGCAATCACTCCAATGAGCATGAAGAAGTTACTCAAATCTGGATTCGAAGTACTTGTTGAAAAGGGAGCTGGCGTTTCGTCGAACTATTCCGATTCAGCATATGAGGAGGCAGGGGCAAAAGTCGTTTCTCGAAAAGAAGCCCTCACATGCGACACAGTCATCTCAATCCGTTATCCGGGACTGGATGGAATCTCCAAAGGAACGCGAATTGCCTGCGTAGCAGACCCATTCCGAAACCCTGAACATGTCAAAGAATGCATTGATGCTGGCGTAACACTCCTTTCGATGGATATGATTCCACGACGTCTTTCTCGAGCACAGTCAATGGACGTGAACTCAAGCCAAGACAATCTGGCAGGCTACAAAGCCGTTCTCCTCGGCGCCGCACAGGTCCCTAAGGGAATACCAATGATGACGACATCAGCTGGAACCGTTCGACCTGCAAAAGTTGTGATTATGGGCAGCGGTGTTGCAGGTCTACAAGCCATAGCAACTGCAAAGAGACTTGGTGCAGTCGTATACGCATCAGATGTTCGAAAGTCAGCAGCAGAGCAAATCGAATCGGTTGGTGGAAGATTCATCGAAGTTGACGGAATGGATGACTTTGAAGACGAATCAGGATATGCCAAGCCACTCACTCCGGAGTTTATTCAAAAAGTCAACGACACAGTATGTGGCGTTGCATCGGATGCTGATATCATCGTGACAACAGCCCGGATTTTCGGACGCCCAGCACCTATTACTGTTCCCTCGAGCGCAATTGCGAATTTCAAAGCCGGTGCAGTCGTCGTGGATATGAATGCAGATGTCGGCGGCAACTGTGAAGACACGAAAGCCGGTGAAATTATTACCACTAAAAACGGAGTAATCATTGTCGGCACATCGAACCTTCCAGGGACTTTAGCAACAACTGCAAGCATGTTGTATTCAAACAACTTGACAACATTCATCACATCGTTGGTCAAAGACGGTGAACTCACCATCAGCGATGAGGATGATATTTTAGTCGGTGCACCAGAGGGCTCCGATTTCTATGTCAACGGCATGGGCGGTGTTCTGCTCTGTCACGAGGGTGCATTGCATCCAAAACAAACACGCCTTGGAGGTGCTCTTTGATGACCCCTGAATTTTTAATTGGAAACGTAACACTGTTCATACTCGCCATTTTCCTCGGATTTGAATTGATCACCAAGGTGCCAGCAACCTTGCACACGCCACTCATGAGTGGAGCAAATGCCATTTCTGGAATCAGTATAATTGGTGCATTGATTGGCTCCAACGTGGCATTCGATGGCGGAGCAACTGCCCTCTCTGGGCTACTTGCATTTGTCGCAGTCGTTCTCGCAATGATCAACGTGGTCGGCGGATTTGCCGTCACCAACAGGATGCTCAACATGATTGCTGGAAAGAAGCGCGGAGGTGCTTGAAATGGAAGATTGGGTCTCTGTTGGATATTTGATTTCGGCAGCTCTGTTCATTTTTGGACTTAAAAAACTTGGACACCCCAAGACTGCACCGTTTGGAAATCAACTCGGCGCCATGGGTATGCTCGTTGCTGTTATAACGACAGTTGCACAAATGCAACTCACAGGTGATGGGGTTGTTGACTGGACGTTAATCGGTGGAGGACTAGTACTTGGTTCTTTGATTGGCTATTGGATG
>JAQXFL010000173.1 GCA_029250345.1 Candidatus Poseidoniaceae archaeon | reverse complement strand
CCAACACATCAGTCAACATTACTTCAGGCTCACCCATTCCCATGAATGCTACAACACCTATTGAATCCATAAGAGACATGTTAAATTCCGAGTCTGCAGGTGAGGACGTGTTGTCCATTGCGTTGTCTAAATCTCCAGATGACCAGTTTCCGTCGGTGTTTGATAAATCGTGGCCTGCTTGTTGATTCGCAGCCATAATACCCATTCCGGTTTCGGAGCCTTCCCATAGTAATTCACCTGCGGAAGCCCAAAGGTGGCAAGGAATGTACACTCCCATTCCAGCATGGCACATGTCTGCAGTTGTTGCAGTTCCTGCTTGTGTAGTGTTCATGTCTTGGTTGATCATTTGAGCAGCGAATCCAACCTTAGTGAGGTCCATGATTCCGTTGATTGCCATTCCGGTTGCACCGATGACTTGCGGGGTGAAACCGATGTTGAGTTGCGTGATTTGAACGTCACAAGGAGTTGCGGTGTCAACTGAACAAGCATAGGATGTGTTCTCGTGGTAGGTAATGGTGCCTGCAGTAGAATCCCGAGAAACAAATGTTCGGTCTGAGGTGATGGTGTAGGTTACAGGTCCAATCTTTTCATGGGTTGGAGCGCTTCCATTGGCCATAACATCGTCAAGATTCGTTACGCTCCAACCGTAAAAGTCTCGGTCAGCGGTAGAAGTCATCCAGTCTTCTTCAAATTCTGTACAATCATCGTTGGAGCAAATGTTGTCCAACGGTGTGGTCTTTGTTGCTTCCAGTACAGCGTCTTCAACACCACCGGTAGAGAGCACTGAAAGGCCTCCACTCAGCAGTATGAACACAAGTCCTGCAGCTAGCATCGTTTTGTCTGTCATCATCGACATAAAGAGCGAACGCAAATCCATAGCACATAAGTGTTGGTGAGAACACCAAGTATATTCGGCCATATCCCTTTGAATCGCCATGAGCCAAGCATTCAATCGGTGCGGTCATCAAGTTGAAGCCGTACCGAGCACCATGGCCGAAGGCAATTCCGAGGATTCTCATCCCGATGGATGGCCCGGGCAACTCTGGCTAGAAGGGCGCACAGTCGTCCATTTGCTCGATGAACAGCAACGCCCTACACACATGCCAAGAGGGCCAGCAAAACGTACTGGGCCTGGTTTCCTCAATCCAGCAATGGCGCCGGCTCGAACCCGTAGTGTTCTGTTGCTCAACGACGCTTTGGAACATGATTGGCTCGTAAACGACGATAAATCCATTCGAGTTCTTGACGCATTGTGTGCAACTGGCGTACGTATTCGTAGATGGAGAAATGAAATCCCAACATTGAGTCAGAACAGACTCCGTATTACCGCCAACGACCTTGATGCGTTCGCACTCAATTGGGCTCGGCAATCGCATTCGATGCATCCGCCGCACCAACCGATTAATCACGAGCCTGAAGACGACCGATACGGCAAAATCTCGAACCAAGTTTTCGAGAATGGACTTGATTTTAGACAAATGGATGCACGTATTGCAATGCTTGGAACCGGGTATCAATGGATAGACCTCGACCCTTTTGGCTCGCCTGTACAATTTCTTGATGCTGCCCTACAGGGGCTTTCAAGAACCGGCGTGTTGGAAATAACCGCAACCGATACTGCCGCCTTAACGGGCTCTTCAGCATCGAGTCAAGCCCGAAGGTATGGTGCCAAAGGAATCGTTGATGTGTATGCCCACGACGATGCTGTCCGATTGCTGTTGGCTACTGTCGCCACGAGTGCTGCACGGCTGGATAAAACCGTGATTCCTCTGCTGGCGTTGTTTGACGGCCATCATGTACGCGTCTCCTGTCTCATCAAAACCAGCCGTGAGAAAGCGAGTAAGGTCGGAGAGAACATCGGTTGGAGAATTCGAGAAGACGATGTCCCTTATCGATTCGTCCAACACCCGACTCCAGAACAAGTGAAGCGCGGAAGTGGCCCGCTGTGGACCGGACCACTGTGGAGTAAGGAAATTGCTGGAAGAATGACGGTGGAAAAAGCGTTGGAACTGTGCCAACCAACATCAGCGGAACTGGAATCATTGCGTCTGTCTGGTCTTGAATGGAGTGACGATGATGTCGAGTATTCAACCCGAGAACTCAAACGAAGCGTTCGTTACATCTCCGATGCTGCTGACTTGATGAGTCGAGATCATCTGCTCCTCAACCTTGACGCTTTGCCAAAATGGGCCGGAGTTGGCGGCGCTCCAAAACTGGAGAAACTCATTGCCAGTCTTGTCGATGGCGGGCATGCCGCTGCTCGGTTGCCTGACCTTGAACCGTTGCTTGTCACCGATGCACCGTTCGAAACTGTGCTGGAACACGTTCGGAACAATTCCACTTCATCCAAATGATGGATCAACATCTTGGTCATAGACCTCGGATTCTGGAGCCGGCAGTAATGTTCGTGAGTTTTCAAGGACATCTCGGACACTGTCCTCAATATTTTGCGCATTCTCGAGTAGTTCACTCAATGGAATCTCAATCCCTGTGAGTTCTGCGACGGCTTCGACGGCCAGTGCTGCGGCTCGCGCATCAGGATACATTGGACTCGCCTCAGCAAGCAGCGCCGTTACATCGATTCCGAGCCGGTCACCTTCGCCAAGTAAAAATCCAGTAATTCCGGCCACGATTCCCTGTTGAATCGGTTCAATACCTGCTCGATGAAGTCGGTCTCTCGCCTGCTGAGATGAGCCTACGCCAAACAAGGCCCCGGTTGAAACTTCTTTACTCGATTGAACAAGACCATCAATGATGATGAGACGGTCGAAACCTCCCCGGGTGAACCATTCTAAGACGGTCGATGCAAACATGATGTCTTGTTCATCCTTGAATTGTATTTCCGACGTGAATACACCGATTCCATCGCCTTGGTAGACTCGAACTGGATGCTTCGGTACTTCATTGTGAATCAAAGCAACTGCAGGGAATTGAGCATTGAGGACGGTTCCAAGCTGATTAAGTTGGAGCGTTTGAATGATGTGAGAGGCTGCAATAACGCCTACCATTCCTGCGGTTGTGAACCCTGCTACTGCTACGCCCCCAGTCGTCAAAGGGTCGGCGCCGTCTTGTAGAACCAAAGCATAGCCTTTGAATTCATGCTCCATATTCATCCCCTCCAAGCGGTCGTAGAGCCAGTCAATGAAAAGTCATACGGTGGGATTATTCTTCCCAGACCGCCCAGTCTTCCCAGCCTTCTTCGCGATACCACCAGACGCCTTCTTCGTCTTCCCACCACTCGGTGCCATTCTCATCGACTGAAATGCCGTCATCTTCGGTTGCTTCCTCAGTGTCGTCTTCTGATTCAAACTCTTCTTCGTGGTCGTATTCTTCAACGGTTCCACGGCCATCGACTTCGTCAAACAATGTGCGACGACGTTCTTCAGGTGGCTCTCCGGCAACGAATCCGTCCCCTGAGTTCCGAATTTCATCAAGACCGCGACTTGAACGAGCAGTCGGGGCAGGTGCTGAGTCTTCGGTTTCATCGAGTTCGTCAAATGCTTCGAACCAATCTTCGTCCTCATCAGGTCGAGCGCGAAGGAGTACGAAAGCAATACCTGCACCGGCTAAAACAAGGATGGCAATGATCCCGCCAACAAGAGCGCCTGAACCGCCCTTCGAACTGTCATTCGAAGTGTCCCCATTGTCGGTGTTTGGAAGAGTGAGCGGCTCGCTCAGCGTCCATTGGAGCTCTCCCTCAGTTGTAGCCGAGGAGGTCGTCATGCCAGAGCAGTCGTCTGTGCCGTCATCGAAGCAGGTTAAGCTCAATTCATACCCAACACCTTGCATACCGGGGAACAGTCCATCTGAAGGTCCGTTACGCACAGGTGATACTTCAACTTCGAGGGTTCCATTAGCCGGAATGGTAAGCACGGACCCCGGGCCGTTCATCGAAGGCTCGCCGAAGGTAATTGGTGGAAGTGGTGTAGGAATGTCTTTCCAAGTAAGTTCAACCTGGACAGCAAATGGATTCGGATTGGCAATGGTACAAGTGATTGGAGAATCGGTACCGTTCTCTTCCCAAGCATAAGTTGCTGCTTGACAGGAAATCGTTCCTGCAAGGGTCACATCTGGGAACGTCGGGTCATCGGTCTGGTTGTCTGTTTGGTTTGTCGTTTGATTCTCTGTTCCGTTTCCGGTCTCGTTTACGATATGAGCCGCAAATGAGAACGAGTACGTTTCCGGAGTAACTGAAAACCAGTCCTGTCCTTCGGACGGAGTGAAACTGAGCGTTCCATGGGCATCAGAAGTTCCAGTGAGGGATACCTTTCCACCTTTGACCTCTACCGAACCAGAATCGATGATAGCTCCAGTTTCATTGGTAAGTTCCCAATCGTATTCCACGTTTGCTAATATTGAGGATTGGGAGGGTAACTCAGGCGTGATGAGTGCCTCCACGGAGTAAGAATCTGTCTCGTTCAAATCAACTGGTTCCGATGAATGGGTGAGTGAAGCCCTCAATGCGCCCATTCCCGAAAGGATGAGAGACGATTCGTCAGCCGGTTGAATCGACGCTGAACCAGCCGTTCCGGCGTATTCTATGGTGATGGTTGCCTCGCCAATAAAATCTGAAAAGG
>JAQXFL010000131.1 GCA_029250345.1 Candidatus Poseidoniaceae archaeon | reverse complement strand
GGTACCTTTCGTGTACACTTCGTTCAGTGATTCGGGCAACACAATACGATGAACTTGAGGAATAAGGGCGATTGCTGCTAAAGGGGCGAGGTAGAGAATATCGGATTTCTCAACGGTCGTGCGAGGCATGAGGACATATCGCATGAGTAAGGATACGAGGACAGAGAAACCGATAACCAGCCACATTGAGACCGTTTCGGCTTTTTCCTTCGTGACGTGCTTAACGGGGTCGAAGGCTTCAAGACCAAGGTCGCTGCCACTTCGACGCTTTTTGCGTTCTTTGCCCTCATCAGCCATACGCTTTTGCCGATCACCGGCAGCCGCAGCCATAGCAGTATTGAGGTCTACCATAGCCATCCCTGAGGCGTGGAGTGCATGAAGGCTACGGTGATTTTACATCACTTTTCATCCGTATGGTTGAAATGGGGAACGCGACAGGCGAGAGATAAGCCGGGGTGGCGTAGTTGGTGGCGCGTCGGACTCATAGGGCAGCCTACAAGGCAATCGTATGACGTGCAAACCCCTTGCGGTGTCTGAGACATCCGAAGGTCGCGGGTTCAAGCCCCGCTCCCGGCACCACACAATTCACAAGGCGTCGGCACGAACAAGTTTTGTTCACGCCAATATGGCGAACCCTTGATGTGCCGCCCACTTTTAGCCGACGCATGGTTGATGTCCCTCCAGCAGGCCAGCGGGTAAAAATCGAAGTGGAATCCCGTAATGGAAAAACTCACATCGAAGGCGTAGTGCTACATCCTGCCGCAAAAAATCACTTGACGGTCAAACTTGTCAACGGATACAACGCAAGTTATCCTCTCGAAGAAATCACTTCCATTGAGATGCTGCCGAGTAAAGTTGCCACAAACACGGCAGATTCAGTGCAACATGAAATTGAGACCAACGAATCACTCCCACGCGTACGAATCCTCCATACTGGTGGAACAATCGCATCCAAAGTAGACTACACCACTGGTGCTGTCGTAGCACGATTTGAGCCTGAAGAAATGATCGCAAGCCTACCAGAACTGGCTCACATCGCCAACATTGAGGCGGTCAAACTTGGCAATATGTTCAGCGACGACATTCGCCCACAGCACTGGAATACCATGATTCAAGCATCAAAGCAAGCATTCGATGACGGATGCGATGGCGTGGTCGTCACCCATGGTACCGACACATTGCACATCTCTTCTGCAGCAATGAGTTTCGCATGGGGTGGCAAGGGTGAAATCCCTCCGGGCCGTATTGCATTTGTCGGCTCACAACGTTCTTCCGACAGAGGTTCATCTGACGCCGCAGAAAACCTACTCTCAGCCGTCCACTGGGCAGCCAATGGCCCACAGCCATGCGGTGATGCTGGCGATGGAGTTGTCCTGGTCATGCATTCGACCAACAACGATGGTGAATGCGCAGTCTATCCCGGCACTGGAGTACGTAAGCTGCACTCCTCTCGACGCGATGCATTCCAACCGGTCAATTGTGAAGCCTTGGCTCACATTACCATCGATAACGGCGAATTGACCCATGCCAACACCGATCATTACGAAGCACTTCGCCTCAAAAGCTCCTCTCGCCAGGTGTGCATGCGCCCGACAACCTACGAAAAAAGTACGAGAATTGCTCAATTTATTGCTGGTCCATGGCTTCACTCGGAAGAAATTGAAGCCATTGTCCAAACCGGTGTCCAAGCCATTGTGATTCAAGGAACGGGATTGGGGCATTTGCCAATAGATGACCCCGGCAAGGACGCACCTGAAAACACCAAAGTGTGGCGAGCACTCACGCGCTGTATCAACAGAGAAATTCCAATCATTGTCACCAATCAATGCATTCACGGCCCGGTCGACATGAACGTCTACTCGAAAGGCAGAAAGCAAATGGAAATGGGAATAATGGGCCACGGCAGTGTGGCTGCTCCAGATACGGTTGTGGTTAAGGTCCATTGGGCACTTTCCAACGATGTAAAACTAAAGGATGCAATCGGAATGAATCTTTGTGGAGAAGGGAACAATCTCCTCATGAACTAAGCGTTTGAATCAAAAACCGAGAAGTGGTGGAGTAGATATGGCAGGCAATTCGAGTGAACGTCTCGAGGAACTCCAATACAAGCGTGAGCAAGCTCGCCTTGGTGGAGGCTTGAAGCGCCAAGAAGCCATCCGCAGCAGTGGGAGAGGCACTGCCCGTGACCGAATCGGAATGTTGCTCGATGAGAACTCATTCATCGAAATCGATTCTTTTGTCACCCATCGCTCAACCGACAACGGAATGTTCCTCCACCATACGCTTGGCGATGGAGTCGTTGCAGGGCACGGTACTGTCAATGGCCGAAGAATCTACTGTTTCGCGCAAGACTTCAGTGTCCACGGAGGCAGCATGGGTGAAATGCATGCGAAGAAAATTTCCAAAATCATTGAAATGGCTGAACGAGCAAAAGTCCCTCTTATCTGTATGTGGGATGGCGGAGGACAGCGCGCACATGACGGTATTTCGGCACTTGCAGGCACGGGAGAACTCCTTGACAGGTTGGTTCAATGCAGTGGAAGAATACCAATGATTAGTTTGGTCCTTGGGCCTGTCGTCGGCGTGTCGGCTCTCGCAGCAAGTCTGGCGGATTTTACAATTCTTGGCGAAGACCACGGGCAACTCTTCCTCTCATCACCTCTTGAAACTCCGGAAGTGATCGAAGGCGAGATTGATGCAGCTGGCCTTGGCGGCGCTTCACTTCACGCATCGCGCTCTGGAATTGCTTGCCTCATTGCAGAAGACGAAGAAGACGCATGCACATTGGCGACAGAAATCCTGTCCTATCTACCCGACCACAACATGGCGAATGCCCCGTTCGAAGAAACAGCAGATCCAGCGGATAGATTGAACACAGACTTGGAAACCTTCGTACCCGACAACCCAAACAAGCCATACGACATGGTCAAAGTGGTCGAAGAAATTGTCGACGATGGCATCTTCATGGAACTCTTCGAATCGTATGCTGATAATATTATCATCGGATTTGCTCGACTCGAAGGCAAGACGATTGGAGTTGTTGGCAACCAACCGAAAGTTCTCGCAGGTTGTCTTGATATCGACGCCTCGATTAAAGCGGCACGTTTCATTCGGACCTGCGATTCGTTCAACATCCCCTTAGTCACTTTTGAAGACGTACCAGGATTCCTTCCTGGAGTGGTACAAGAGTGGGGTGGAATTATCCGCCACGGTGCCAAATTACTGTTTGCTTATGCTGAAGCCACCGTACCGAAACTCACTCTTGTGACACGTAAAGCCTACGGTGGTGCTTATTTGGCAATGTCATGCAAACACTTGCAAAGCGATTACAACATTGCCTGGCCAACCGCAGAGTTGGCCGTGATGGGTGCTGAAGGTGCAGTGAATGTGATTCACAGAACAGAAATCAAAAAGGCGCCTGAAGAAAAGCGCGAAGAGATTCGTCAGCAACTCATTTCCGAATACAAAGCAAAATTCGGCGACCCATACGTCGCCGCTCGGAACGGATGGCTCGATGATGTCATTGAACCGAGTGAAAGCCGACTACGCCTTTGTCGCGCCCTCAACATTCTCCAATCAAAGCGCGAATGGAGTCCGCCCAAGAAGCACGGAAACATACCTCTGTGAGCGACGCTACTGTTGCTTAGCACGTGCAAGCAAACCTACTGAAGCTGGTGCAGCCTCCTCGGTTTCAACTTCCGGTGTTGCATCCGTCTCTGAGCTCGACTTCGGAGATGAAGTCGCTTCTCGCAGGACGACAAACAAGACGATGAGAATAACAAAAGCAACAACGCTGAAACCAAGGATGTAGAAACTCAAACTCTCCAAATTAGACTCCTCTGAATCAACCTGTACCACCGGCTCATTAGCAGATGGAGACATGTTCACAGTGATGTAAGCAACCGTATTCGCTCCAATTTCAGCGTCAAATACCGATACGCGCACCTCAATACTCCCGTTGTGAGAACTTGGAAGAGGTAGCATCGAGAGACATCGGTTGGTCAAATCTGTGCTGTCATAGACACATGAGTGAGTGAGATTCTCAATTGTAGTTCCGTTCACTTGAACTTCGGTTTGCTCAGGAATTACGCCATCGGCATCGTAGACCCACCACTGCAAACTGCCGGCTGTAGAATCAATGAGGTTCAATTCTTGCAACGACAAAACAGGCGCATCGGGGATAGAGGTCACGTTGATGGTTAAGACTCGATTCACAGTCATCGTCTGGTCCGTAACATTGACCGATGTAAGAGCGTCTTGACCAAAGTAATCGAGAGTTGGTGTGATGATAAGTTGCCCAGTAGAGCGCACAACACTGACCGACTGGGATGAACTGTCTATGGTCCAAAACAAGTTGTCACCGTCCAAATCCCATGCCAAATCGGAAAGGTTGACTGATACGCTTTCATCTTCTGCCACAGTGAGATCCCAATTGGATTCATTGACAATGATGTCGTCATTGACTGGCTCGACATACAACGGCACGTCAAGTTCGACAGGGAGAGTCGTTCCATCACTCACCAGTAAGTGCATGACTGTCGCACCGTTTTGATCCGGAAGAGGAGAAATACTGAGCATGCCGTTGGACATTGAGAAACTTACAGGCCCATACACTCCATCAGTTTCACCTCCGACTGTACCGAACAAGACTTCGCCTTCAGGGTCGCTCACATACTGTGATAGATTGACCGTCACTGAAACGCCGTCCTCGACCAGATTCTGCATGGGTACATCGGAAATCTTGCTAACAGGATCATCCACTGGAACCACGCGAATTATTGCAGTCGTGTTTGCTTCATCAACTACGCCTTCACCGCCGGCCCTCAAGACCATGGTAATCTCTGAGCCATTGACTTCTTCACCAGCGACATTGTGATAGATTTGGATTCCTTTTTGGTCTTGGTCGATAGTGAAAATAAAGTCATCAGTCGAACCTGCAGAAAATTCTGCCGATTCAACAAACACCTCTTGACCGTCAGGGTCGTAAGCATACGAGGCGGCATCGATGTGAATACTGCTCCGTTGCTCTACATCAATCATTGGCGGTGGAGACATCAAGACCAACGGGGCATCGGTGCGAGTGAAAGAAAAGGAGAGCGTCGATGATGCTCCTTCGACGAATATTCGAATGGTTGCCGTGTGGAATCCGGGCGCAACATCTTGCATAGGGAATAAACAGGTTGCCGTACCGTTAGCGTTGAACTGGCCTTCCGTGTTTTCCATCCCAGAAACGGTGCATTCAATGTTCAAATCCCATCCACTGGGCAAATCGGAGTAATTGCGTCCGTCTCTCATGGTCCATTCGGCAAAGAAATTCACCGTAACTTGAGGCCCGAAAGTCGTTGTCCCGTTTGGAGAGAGACTTGTTTCTTGAACCAAAAGAAAATCACTCTCAAGGAGGTTCTCAACGATGTAAGCATCGGAATCACTCACCACATGCGGGCCCATTGGCCGATTGAAAGCGTCACGGAAATGTTCGTGAGAACCACGCAAAGTGACGTCCAAATAATCATTGATGTGTTCAGCAGCAATTTCATTTTGTTCTTCCTGTGAAATCGATGCATCACCATCATTAAAGCCTTCAATGATAGAAGTTGATTCCTGATACTGATAATGGTCTGCACCGAGCACTTCCATCAACTGCCAGCCGAATCCACTCCCAACGGACAATGTATCTTCAACTTCTGACGAAGAAAATACTTCGTCAGCTGAACCGGTGAGGAACAGACCTGCCGAGGGCGACGCTGGGGAATGTATCCAATCCTCTGGCGCCAAATCATCCCAATGCTCATCATCCCAATCCTCAAAATCAGCCCCTAACCCAAAAACGGCTCTCGGTGGTTGAACTTGACCCGCAAGAGTAGAATTCAACCAATATGGATACACGCCGTATGCTGCTGCCGCACCAACACCATGCCCGCCAATACCCCAATGGTTGAGATCAAATTGACCGAAGGTACCTGCGATTGAACTGGTGCTGGTGTTGTTCAGTTGTTCCAATTCACTTTGTACGCCGGTCACATGTTGAAGGATTGTAGGAAAGTTCGTAGAGTCCAAAACATCATCATGAACTGCCACCATGAATCCCCTTTGGACGAGGCGTGATGCGAAATCCATGTAGGAGGATGAAGACTCGCCCGTATCTATGAGAAATTGTACGTTTGGAAATGGACCGTTCCCAGCCATGTCAGCACCTTCACCGGACGTCATAGCCGGATAGAGCAGTCTGAAGTCGCGTTGTACGGTTGTGAATCCAGAACCGGTAAAGTAAGCGAGATCTTCCCAACCCACAGGAAAATCAACGCCAGAATGCGGTGTAGTGAACGATTGGTCTTCGGCAGGATGGTTCGCTGACACGAGTCCAGTAAGACTCGGTAGCATAAGTC
>JAQXFL010000169.1 GCA_029250345.1 Candidatus Poseidoniaceae archaeon | reverse complement strand
CCAGTCGGTCAAGTTGACCACGGAAGACAGATACACTTTGGCCCCATTCTTTGAGTGCCTTCCATTCTGGTTTGTCAGGCCCAACCGGAGGGAGAGAGACACCAAGAGTTTGAGAAAGGTGTTCGAGTGATTCAGCTTGAGAAACTGTTTTTCCGAGGGACGAGCGATCCTGGCCAAAGCGAGCCTCAGGCAAAAAGAGGCCTACCCATTCGACGAGACGTGCTTCCATCGTGATGAAGGTACTGCGCATTTCATCGCTGGCTCGCATCAAATGCTCAAGACGACGGTCGGGGTCACCTGCAGCTTGTGCAACGCCCATGGTGGCCATCGCTATTGCTGCTTGATCGGCTGCTTCTTGTGCCTCTTCATCCGGTAATGGCCAGTCGGCATCCGGTAAGTCTAGCTCGCCGTGTACACGAGGTTTTGCTTCTGGAAACCGTTCGAGCAGAAGCATTGCTTCTGGCGTAAGTCCACCTGCGGCAATGCATTCAAGCCGTTCTACAATGGTTCTTTGGTCGTGAAAACCGTCCCATTGTTCATCGTCAAGAATGGAGCCGTGGTCATCTGCAATCGCTGCCGCGCGCCAGTCGTACCAAAGCCACATGGGTCTCCGATTGGGCACCATCTATTCACCCTTCCCACTGCTAATCTGTGTGAATTCAGCATCCGAATATGGTTTAAAAACCGAGAGAAGTGGAGATTGTTGCTCCGACAAACCTAAGTAGCCCTTGGCATGACCTCTTGCTATGTTTTGCCCACAATGTGGAACCTTATCCTTCCCTAATCCAAGCGGTGACATCTCATGTACGAACTACAAATGCGGTTACAATGGCCCTGCAAACGTCGTCATCAAAGGCACAGATGGAAAGGATGTCGATCTGTCAAAAGCAACTTCCAAAACCGAAACAAAGAACAGAGTCTATGAAGTCATCAAGGATTCAGACAAACTCCACGGTGTCCTTACGACTGGGACATACATGTGTCCCAAGTGCGATGGAATTGAAGTGTTCTCTTACCTTGAACAAACTCGCTCCTCGGATGAACCAGAAACCCGTATGTTGACCTGCAAGAACTGCGGTCATGGTTGGCGAGAATACTGAGCCTTACGGCCAGTTCATACAAATGCCCGAATTGGGTTTGACGGTTTATTGAAACCGCTGCTGTTGAACAAACTCGAGTTGGCTTCACATGTCGTTTTCAACACGTGGTGCGAGGAAATACTGGATTTCTGCTGCACCATCATGGAAACTAAAGGACATCGAAAGTGGATAGTTCTCGCCAAAGCCAATGTTCACAGATTGCAGGTTACCGAAGATCTTTGACAACGGAACGAGGTAGGTGAGAGAGTATTGGCTTCGAGCAGGAGCATCGCATTCGATGTGTTGCAATTCTTCTTTATCGAAGGCAACGGTCACTGAGTCAGTTGAACCTTGCACATGGACGGTGAAAGAGTTTTCATCGATGCTGAAATTGACGAGGTCTCCAACTTGACGAGCTGCACGCAATGCTTGTGTGAAATCAGCACCAGAGATGGTTACTTTGCATGGCAATTCCAATGCAGGAAGGGTTGGAGGCGTCATGGTCGAGTTGTCCAAAGGACGGATGTTACGGTCAATCTTGCCGAGGTTAACGGTCAAGACACCGGTTTCGTCTCCGTAGGCCATTTCGATGAGGTCGGTAGGACCTCCCAAACTTACCAATTCCTTGATTTTTCGAATCTCGAGACCTAGGCTTGTTGTATCAAGTTCCCAGGTGTCAAAGGCAGCAGCGTCGATGTCCATTTGGATCATTGCAACGTGTGATGGGTCGACGACTCGGACTTGTAATCCATTTTCGCCGAAATCAAACCTTGCATCTTCTACTACTACACTTAGCGTTTCGATAATTTTGCTCATCAAGTCCTGTCGGGCCGTGACGTTCAACATGAGATACACCCCTC
>JAQXFL010000109.1 GCA_029250345.1 Candidatus Poseidoniaceae archaeon | reverse complement strand
GTAAGCCGCCGGTTCTCCATTGACGTCAAGCCAAGGCTGTGTCGGATCCAGTTCGACAGCGGGGGCGATGTACAGTGCTACGATGCTTGGCGGGATATCAGGGATTGGACCAACGCCAGGGACGCCATTGAGTGAGAGGAATCCATAGAAGAACGACAAGCAGTCGCGGTCTGTCAAGTCCATTAACGGTCCATTACTTGCATCGGAACAGTTCATTCCGTGACCCGTTTCGTTGACAAGCCATCCAGCCGCTTCGAACGGTGTTGAATCAAGAACAAGAGAACCTTGCGCTGCAAGAACCATCTCATCAAGCGCTAAGATGTCGATTGTACCGTCGGGTTGACGGGTAATCTTGTTGGGCACCCCCTCGGGTAAATCATCCATATCTTGCCGGAATGTATCGATGGCTGCAAAGACTGCAGGGTCGAGAATATCGCCTTCAATGAGCAAGTTTGCAGGTTCACCTTCATCGG
This sequence comes from Candidatus Poseidoniaceae archaeon, assembly GCA_029250345.1. GTDB lineage: Archaea > Thermoplasmatota > Poseidoniia > Poseidoniales > Poseidoniaceae > MGIIa-L1. The sequence goes on along the minus strand of JAQXFL010000109.1, from coordinate 2,768 downwards.
CAAACCGTTGTGAGATTTCTTGAACGCCGATAGCAAAGTCTGAGCGCTCGTCGAGGAAATCTTCGACAGCAAAGTCGCCCTCGAGTTGAGCCATGCCCCAAGCAGCAGGGATGGTCAGGAGGAATGCAACACCTGCGATGATTACAGAGTTCTTGAACGTGCCAGAATTGAGCGAGATTTTCTCCAACCAACGTTCTGGGACAAGGTGCGTCGTATCACCGGACTCCTCGATGTTCATGTCCCGTTTCTTCATCCAGTCATCGACAGAGAGACGAATCAACGGAACCCAAAGCCCGGTGAGAATGAATGCAGAGAGGATGCCGAGAGCGGCTTCGATTCCGAACGATCGTAGTACCGCTATGTCGCTAAACACGTTCGCTGCGAACGCAGCCATCGTCGTAAGTGAGGTCAACATAATTGCTCGGCCGACTCTTTGGAGGGTCGTTTCGGCAGCTTCTTCTGGTGTTGCTGAGTTGCCTCGTTCCTCTTTGTAGCGATGAAGAGCGTGCAACGAGTCGTCTATCCCTAACGCAAGAATGAGAATCGGGAGTAGATTTGAGAATTGCGAGCGAGCAATGAGAGAGAGGCCAAACCAAGAGGTAATACTCGAGAAATGACCAATCATTCCCTGCATCCATAGCATCGCAGTTCCCAGGGCAAACATGACGATGATAACATCTGAAACTCTTCGTAGGCTCACATAGAGCAACCCTACGATGGCAAGCCCCATCAGTATCACGAGGCCGCCGCTGGCCTGCAGTTCTCTGTTGACTTCGACGTTAACCCCTTGGCCGAGAAGGAGTGTGATTGTGGTTCGGTCGTTGGAGCGTAGGTGCCCTTCCAAGTCCATGTACGACCATTCAGTCGAACATCCAGTGCCCTCTTTCTGCATTTTAAGACAGTATTCTTCTGTGTATTGCGGGGGATGGAGAACAAGAGAACGGTCGGCTATTCTGTATCCACCGATTTTGACCCCATCGTCAGAAAATTCAAGGCTCTTTTCTTGAAGCGAATCTTTCCAAATGACTTCCCAACCCATTTCTTCGAGCGTCCCGCGGTCAAATTGTACGAGTAACCATGTCGAAGAGGCAGACCAGCGGCCGGTTGCATAGAAGGCATTCTCCCAGGTGCCGTCGCTGTTCAGAGAGCCACCGACAGGGCCAGTTTGGAGCGCATTCATGTCGGCAACAAACCCTCTGTCAAGCGACAACCATCGCAGGAAATTGTTGTTGGATGCTTCAGCCATTCGAGATGCTGCTAAGTCAATGTGTTGCTGTGTAACGTTTTCGTCATCGAATTCAAGGCATTCCAACACGCCGCAATCCGTCCAGTTTGTCGGCGGTTCTGTGACGACGCCAAGCGTAGTGAGGCCGGGTTGAGTAAGAATAGATGAGCCGTTCATGAAGCCTCGGAAGTGGTCAGACAGCGAGATGGCCCCGGGCGCTTGATTACCGGTGACATCGTTCACCAATGGTTTCATTGCCTTGCTGAGGGGGTGGTCTTGAACGAGGTCAACTTTCGAATCAATTTCTTGCAATAACGTGAGGTTCATGATGCCAGAGGTTGGGGCATTGATTCCGCCCCATGGCTCTCCAGCCTCAAGCATCTGATTGGCGCCTGGCAACGATGCATAATCGGGTGCACCGTCGCTCATCCGGGGCACCGGCGTCCATTCCTCCAAAGGTGGTACGTTGGCAGGATCTCGGGCGGAAACGAGGAAACCAAGAATGATTTCAGAGTTGGCGAACTCGTTATCGATGATGGATTGCGCTTCGAGTTCTGGAGAATCCATCTCATAGGATTCCATATCGATTGGTTGAAGGGCAGTGAGTACACCTGGAATCATCAGTAAAGTGAGGAAGAATACGGCAATGTGAACCCGTTTTCGATGAGGAATGAGCCATTTCGCGAACGCAGCAAATGACACTTTCATATCTGCTGCTTCGGTCTTCACCTTTTGAAGGCATGTTTTGACAAGACGCGCACGATTTCATCGTTGGTTTCAAGCACCGAGTCTCCATCCGCTGTTTATGGCAATTCTGATCATACTCAACCACCAACCCTACGACGGCACCGATGTTACGTGGAATGCGCTGCGATTAGCTCGACAATTGAACAGCGATGGTGCTGAAGTTCGGTTGTTTTTGATGAACGACAGCGTCGATTTAGCGCGTGATGGTATTGAGCCACCGGAAGGGGTTGAAGACATGGTCGCTATGACCAAGGAACTGATTGCGAAAGGAGTGCCTGTCAAAGTCTGCGGGACTTGTCAGAGCCGTTGCGGCGTGCTCAAGGGTCAGCCGTATTACGAAGGTGCACAATTTTCAACCATGGCTGAATGTTCGGCATGGGTCCAAGACAGCGAAAAAGTCCTCACATTTTGAACAGCGTTCTTACAGAAAATTCAGCAGATGACAGCGTATTTTCGCCACAATCCGGTAGTTTTTGGTCATCCATCGTCAAACCTACCTTTTCCATGAGATTCTTGAATGCAGCATGGCTAAGCCATGCGAATTGGTGATCAACAATCGAAGTGAGTTGCCATGTGGTTGAGTCGGTTTTAACGTACAAGATTCCACTTCCATACGGTCTCCATTTGCTGTTGACCGGCCAGTCACAAAGATGCTCTGCCGCCCAGGTAATCAGGTTGCTATCAAAGTCATCAGTATTCTCTGCATAATGTTCGATTTTTGACCACTCATCCATCTGCTGTGTTTCAAGGTCGATAAGAAATGCTTCTTGCTTAGCGTTGATGCAACGCGCATCAC
>JAQXFL010000105.1 GCA_029250345.1 Candidatus Poseidoniaceae archaeon | reverse complement strand
TACAGGCTCTTGTCATCCAGAAATATCCCTTCTTGACTGAATCAAAACCAAAACTGCACAAACCAAAACCCATGCAGATTGTTATTTCACAGCATGAAGAAGAGTGATTCATTCAGCCTACAGTCCAACTCGGCTGCGATAAGCATCAAGATTGTAGGAACAAATGAGTGCTGTTACGCATGGCTGAACCATTTGTATGGATCATTGGTAGTATAAACGGATTCTTGTGTGTCTGAAACTCACGCTATTCAAATCCGTTGTGCAGGGATTTGGTGGACGTTGTGGGATTTGAACCCACGACATCTTGGTTGCAAACCAAGCACTCTTCCAACTGAGCTAAACGCCCCTGTATTCACGGCGTCGAGTCAATCCTTTTTGAGTCTTCACCTTGAAGCGACTCAAATCAAACAGCATCAATGGTTGCATCGCGGTCCGGACCAACGCCAATACTTGTGCAAGGAACGCCAACAATTGCTTCGATTTTCTTGATGTATTGCTGGGCCGCTGCAGGGAGAGCAGAATAACCGAGGCCTCGATCATTGGCCATCTTCGCAATTCCAAGCCATTCTTCAAGCGAATGCGACGGGAATCCCGGCATAGTGACATAGATTGGTTTACAACGCTCAAGCGCCGTAGCGCTGGCAGGCATTTCGAGAATCTCTTGTCCGTCCAATTCGTAGGCAACGCAGATGTTGATTTCGTCAAGCCCACCCAAAACATCCAATTTCGTAAGTGCAAGTCCAGTGAAACCGTTGATTCGGTTTGCGTGCCGCATAACGACAGCATCAAACCATCCGCATCGACGCTTGCGCCCGGTAGTGGTACCGAATTCATGACCGACTGTCCCGAGGTGCTCTCCGGCTTCATCATCCAATTCAGTTGGCATAGCACCGTTACCGACTCGAGTGATGTAGGCTTTGGTGATTCCAATGACTTCCTCGACGTGTCCTGGATGGATGCCAGCACCATGAGAGGCGTTGCCACGAGAAGTTACCGATGAGGTGACGAATGGGAATGTGCCTTGGTCGATATCCAAGAGGCATCCCTGAGCACCTTCGAGGATGACATGCTCGCCTAATTTGAGAGCGTTGTCGAGCATTAAGCCAGTGTTTCGGATCGAAGTATTGTAAGCGTTCCAAATCCATTCAATATCCGATTGCAATCCAGCGACGGTTATTCGTTCGTCCGAACCTGCAGCAGCGAGAGTCGCATTCATTCGTTCTGTAGTTGAAGCCGCCCAGGCATCGTTGGCCATAACTTCAGAGACATCACCAAACCGCAAGCCAATTCTGTTGATTTTGTCGGCGTATGTCGGCCCTATACCTCTGCCAGTGGTTCCAATTTTCTTGTCCAGCCCGTCAAGGAATCGATGGTATGGAAGAATCACGTGAGCTCTCTCGCTGATGTAGAGGCGCTCTCCACGTGGGTCTTCTCCTGTCGAATCCTTCCAACCGTTCAATTCGGAATCGAGAACCCAAGGGTCGATAACCATCCCATCGCCGAGAACGAGGTGGCATTCCTTGCGAGTTATTCCAGAAGGTAGTAGATGGAATTTGAGGATTTGATCGCCAAGAACGACCGTATGCCCTGCATTGTTACCTCCTTGGAAGCGAGCAACCCATGTGGCTTGCTCGGCAATTCGGTCGACAAGTTTCCCTTTTCCTTCATCTCCCCATTGGGCTCCAAGAACAACTGTGGCTGGCATTCAACTCTCCTCACCCCATTGCCCTCGCGTACCGTCTTTGAACTATCCGTTCCAAATTTGCTCATTTGGAGGGCAATAACCTGTGCTGAGACTTGAGTATTACCATTGAGACCTTTGAGTTCATACACCCACCCTCGCTCACAGACTCACGGAGGTCAAATGGTTACAATGCTGGTTGAAAAACAACCTTTTATAATCAGTACTGAGATATTCCTACTTGTTGCCAACCACGGACACCACAGTGTAAAACCGCTCCACGCAGTTTCAGCCACGGCGAGCATCCCCTCGTGGGATTTATATACCTCGGATGACAACTATGTAACATGAGGTTAACAAGATGAAAATATATTCCGAAGGAAACGCTGGTGAAGAACCAAACAGAAGACAGAAAGGCGATACGAACCGCAGTGGTACCGGCGTTATCCGTCGAACCCTCGAAGGCCACACACGGCCGTGCGAAGATTGCGGTGTGACCGATTGGCAGATGGACGACAGCCGCGGTGAAATCACTTGCAACAGCTGTGGCCTCGTCGTTGAAGAAAATGTCATTGATCCAGGAGCTGAATGGACAAACCGTGACCGAAGTCAAGACCGCTCGAGAGTTGGCCAACCGTTGACCTACACGCTCGCCGACAAGGGACTGAACACGACAATCGATGTCCGAGACTTGAACACAGGTAGTGCAGGACGGCACGGCATCTCATCGCAGTCTCGCAGGGAATGGCGACGACGACGTGTCATCGACGAACGCTCAAAAACTCGCAAGAGTCGAGAGAGAAACCTGGTTCGTGCGAACCAGTTCATTCGAGACCACTCTGGACTACCAAAGCCACTGCAGGAAGAGTCTGCCAGACTATACCGTCGTCTCTCTGGCGAAGGTTTCGTCACCGGACGATCGATTGCTGGAGTTACTGCTGCGTGCACATACCTTGTAGCACGACAGGAAAACTTACCACGCCAAATCAGCGAAATCTCCGAAGCCTTTGATGTGAAAGAAAAGGAACTGTCGAGATTGATTCGACAAGTATCGAGAAAGCTCAACCTTCACAAGATTTCTTCACCCGACCAGTACTTTGACAAGTTCATCTCCGACTTACAACTGCCGCCAAGTATCCACACACAACTAGACCACCTTTGGAGCGTTATCCAACCACACGATGAACTGTGGCAGGGAAAGAAACCAATGGGAGTCGCCGCAGCATTGCTGTACAAGGTCGCAAACGAATCAAGCTCACCTCGGACGCAATCTGAAGTTTGTCAAGTCGCTAATGTATCTGAAGTCACACTTCGTGGCCTACTACGACTCATCGAAGGTTTGCTCGGGCAACTCGGTGAAGTTTCAAAGCAGTAATTTCCCTTCAATCGAAGCAGAACCTTGAAAGACGACATCGGTTGGCGATTAAACATGGGATTCAAAGCAAAGGCGCGAAAGCACAAGTCCGAATCCGGCGAAGAAACCGGTATTGACAAGAAATCATCCGCAAAAGTTGGAGAAATCCCATGCGGTGTCAAATCTTGTGATGGATTTGCCGACAAGAGTTTTGGTGGCCGTTCACTCTCAATTGACAACGCTATCGATGTCTGGGGCGACAGTGGTTACACCGAACGCAAAGGTCGTGTTCGAGTGTGCAAAGGCTGCTACCGTAAGTGGAAAAAGGACAACAAGTCCGAAGACACCTACTGATACCTTCACTTTCATTTTCACCCAAGGGGTGTGGCGAAAGAAAGTATACCGACGGCTCTGCTTTCGTATGTATGAACAACAGAGTAGTCATCCGTAGCCTCGTCACACCCGAAGGCAGCCTTGTAGCAATGGACGACGGAGCCATCGTTTGGCGGCCTGTACTTGGGACGAGAGTTCAAATCAAACTCGAGGCGATTGCAACTGTACTCTTGGCTGTCAAAGGTCCGACAGGAAGCTATGACGTGATAGCAGTCGGCGATTCGACGGGTGGAGTAAGCATCCTTTCATTGCCTCGCCTCGACACTATTGATAAATTCAATATTCAAGGTGGTATTGTAAGATCGATTAATGCAGTCAGTGATTCATTAGGGAAGTTCCTTGCGGCTGCTCAAGACGGCAGTGTTTGGGTCATTGGCAGCGAAGTTCCAGGGAGAGTCGTCCACCTCTTCACGCATACAGGGCCGATTACCAGTCTTCGTGTGCAAGGTGAGTCGATACACATCCAAAGTGGATGGAATCGTCGAACATACGATTGGACAGGCGAAACTACCAATGTCTTTGATGGTACTAAAAAGTTCCAAGTTAAGGAGAATCAGAGAGCAAACAGGCGCGCACGGATTCTTGAATCCGAACAGTTACGAAAAGAAAAAACACAACCATTGATGCTGGATTTACCCGTTCTCGGCTAGAGACTCTCATTCTCTTCGAGCGGCCAAGGTGGGTGCGGGGTGTACCATAGCGCAGTCTGTGCGGGTCGCGGCACTGAACGTGGCACTTGGCCATCGTCGTCCAAGCACTTCTGAAAGAAATCAATGTGTTGTTCAATGACTTCACGGATGTGTTGCTCCCCCTTGATTGCCGGGCCCTGGAGCGGAATCAAAGATTTGGGTTGGAACGATAAAATTCTTCGAAGACTGTCAATAACATCTGGCAGACATCCACCTGGCAAGTCCCATCGTGTGGGGCGATCGGCTCGAGGAATCAACGTTCCAACGACCATCATTTTCTGGTCTGGAATCCAGTAACCCATTCCGTCTGAAGAATGCCCCGGAATGGAAATGGACTCAACTTGGCCGTTTCCAAGCGCAAAAACTTCACCGTCATCGACTCTTTCTGCCTTGACAGATGGCATATCTGAATCGAAACGGTTTGCCCAAGTGGTGAAGAAATCACCTGTTTCCAACGCACCTTGACCATCAGGATGGACGTGTACTGCACAGCTGTTGAAAGACTCAGAAAGATGGAGAGCTCCACCTGAACACGGATAGCGTTTGCTTGTGAGAAGAATTCGGTCGAGTTCTGCATCTCCACCCAAAACACCCTTGATACGTTCAACTTGCAAACCTTGGTACCATGATGTGCCAGCATCAATCAAGAGATTGCCCATTGAGCCATCAATGACAACCAAATTGGCGTCATGATGTATCGCTGGCAGGCGTAAGACACGCATGCTCTTGCGAAGTGCTGATACACTTTGAACCATACTCTTCCACACAAAGGTGCGAAGACAGCAATGCCATCTCCATTTTATGCCGCTCGGTTGCGATTAAATAGGGGAAGTGAGTCGCAAAGCCATGGCACGATTCCCAGAAGCAGAAGCCCGCTTGCTTCACCGCAAGATTTGCATGCGCTGCAACGCACGCAACGCAGTCCGTGCTGCACGCTGCAGAAAGTGCAGTTACAAGGGACTACGTCCTAAGAACATCGAGCGCAAGGGCGCATGATGAAACATTCTTTTTGAGATTCTTCTCAGTCCAATCCAAGCAACGGCATGAGCATTGCCATTGGGTCTCCGAGCAAAAACAACGGAAAGATCGCTGGAAAGAGGAAAACGAGCAGAGGAAGTTTCTGACTGACCCACACCTCTTCTACGCTGGCTTCCTTCAACTCCATGAGTGCCATCTCAACTTCCTCACTTGTCGGTGATTTGCGTGGTGCACGCTTACGATGGTGGACAACGACTGAGCCATTTGGTTTTTCGACAAGCGTGGTGAGAAGCCAAACATGTCGGTTGCGAACTTCTACCCTCGGTATCAGAATAGCATGCCATGCCAAAGAAAGGTCTCCAAAACTACGGACATGACCTCGAACGAGATTGAGTCCCAGGAGTATGAACGGAATCACAAGGAATGACAGCCCGCCCCACATCAGTAAGGCAAACGCAGGAGGTAAAGCAAACAACGCCTCCGATGTTGCGGTGCCGAACGTCAATGGCATCGTTGACCAACTCGGAATCAATATTGCGACCCACATCAGAGCTTTCGCATCTGCTCCACCATGGAGCATCCGTACTCGCCAAGCAAGGTCAATCAACAGAATGAGTGGAAGTACCGCTAATGTCGTCCACCAGAGAGCTCCAAGGCCTTGTTCGTCTCCGAGCAGAACATCGATTGGGTGAACTGATTGGTAAGTCATCGCTCCAAGGAACAAACCGGAAATGCTGACAAGATACCAAAGTGCTACAATTTGGTCAAGACGAGATCCTGCTCGGATATCCGATAACGTCGGCCGACCGATTACGGCCCCACTGGCGTAAGCAACCGACGCTGACGCCGTGAGGTAAATCGTCCAATCCGCCCCTTGAATCATCAGATCCAAAGTCCATAGGAACAGCGCCGGTTTAATCCATACAAGCCAGTGTTCATTTTTTACTCGGCGTTCTTTATGATCCATCCATGCAGCCCAGCCCATGCCAAGTAAGAGCGTGAATATCCGAGCCCATCCAAGAATATCTGATTCGGAGAGGGCCATACCCTTCGGATGGCGGCAATGGACTTAAAGACGGCCTCCACACACGACACATTACGACCAGTGGTGAACCTAAATGGATATTGAAAGCCGACTTCAACAAGTAGCCACAGTCATCAACCAAATTGACGACCCGAAAGTGCCTCGTAACATTCGCCGTCAAGCCAAAGAAGCGTGCGAGCAATGGCTCCTCAACAAGGGAAAGAAACTCGATGTCCGAATCGCAATGGCACAATCAAAATTAGAGGAACTGTATGAAGACCCAAACATTCCTCCGGAATTTGGAACACTCATTTTGATGATAAACACCGAACTTGAAAAGATTCTCACTGAAGTTCTCTGATTACTCTTCTTCCATCACTCGGATAAACTTGGACAACACTGGCCGGAACTCCTTGTCCAGCTTACCCTCTGAAAGCAACGAGACGACTTCGGTCATGACGGGATGGTCTCCAACAGCATCTGCAGCCAACGAGATGATGTCGATCTGGTCATCGGAAATTTTGTTTCTCTTCAATGCTCGCTGTGCGGCAATTCTGCCAGCAATGAGTTTGACTTTGAAATCTGAGTAACCCAGCAGAACTTGCAACTGGTTGAGAGATTGACTCTCAAAGTTCGAAATCTTTCCATCACGCATAGCGTCATCCCATGCTTCATCGATGGAAGGAGCTCGTTCCGACATCAAAATCGCAAACGGTTGAGTTGCCTCGATGTTCTCTAGCACAATCTTGATGATGACAGCAAACGGTACGGCGAGAATCATCCCGAGTATACCCCAGCCGGCGAACGAAATCGATGTGACAAGGAGCAAAAGAATCGGCGATAAGTCAAGTGCACGTCCAGCCCATTTCGTTTCGATAATTTGCCCCCACACTTGCTGATTTGCGAGGAGTAAGAGAATCAAGAGTAAGAGGGAATTCGGTTCAAGTAGAATCACTCCCAAAATAATAGGTGGCATTGTAGCAATGAGTGAACCGATGTACGGAACATAGTTCAGTAAGAAAGTGATGAGTGCCCAAGTAAACCACAAGTCAATCCCAAACAGAAGCATGATTATTCCTGCACAGAGCGCAGTACCAGCACCAACACCCGTTTTCACGATGATGTAGGTATTGACGCTGGCTTCAATCTTCGAACGCACAATCTGAACTTTTTGACTGCCGCCATCAGGCCAAGCACGTTCGATACGCCCTGGGAGCAAACTGGCTTCGAAGATGATGAAAATCAGGAAAAACATGACGGTTACGCTTGTAGCTAACAATCCCCCAACGTTCGAAAGCATACTCAGCGCTGCATCTGAAACCTCTTGATCATCCTCAAGTAATCCCAGCGATGAAAGGTCATCGACGAGTGTTGTGTTCGCAGAGTCGGAATCGGCACTGAGTGCAGAGCCAAGCAATGGCGATTGTTTCAAATCACTCCATCGTTCTTCTAACTTCAAATTGTACAAATCCATTTTTTCTTCATCTTGTACCAAATCGTTGGCCTGCTGATACGCAACAAACGAAGCTGCAGAAACGATAAGCAAAGTCAATAACACCATTGTGAGGTAAGAAAGAATGACCGGGAAACCGTTGCTCGAGAGATAATCAGAGCCTGGCTTCAGCACGAAATAAATACCTAAAGCAATGAAGAAAGGCTGGAGTACTCCCTTCAGTACAATGAGCCAGATAACCAGTAATGTCACTAACAGTGAAATGTGGGCGAATGTCGATACTCGTCGATTAAACCGGCCAGAATCCCATGCTGGACCAACTGCATCCATACTCTCCATACGATACGATGAACACCTTCACTTCTTGAGTGTTTAGGATTCTTCACCGATTCCAGTTGAAGCGTCACTTCCGTCATCGACATGAGGAAGTCGCAACGAAAGAAGGGCCGCAAGAAGCATCATCAAACCGCAGATGTGGAAGGCGGTGTGATAATCCAACGGCCACTCACGAGTTGCAGTTAAAGTCCAGACCAGACCTCCAGTCAGTGGACCAAGAATTCGAGCAAACGCCCCAAGTGATTCCTGCGCACCCATGACGACTCCAAGTTCATAGCCGTTCGATTTGGCTACACGAGTCAAGAAAGACGAAGACGATGGCTGGAAGATGCCGTTGCCCAAAGCGATGATGACCGACACAATGAGGATGTGAAACCAACTGCTCGCAGCCTCAGTGTAGGGGACGAGTACAAGGCCAATGCCAGTTAAGATGCTCGCAATTGGGATGAGATTTCGTGAACCGAACTTCCGAGTTAAAGGACCTATGAAAAGACCTTGAGTGAGAATACCTGTGATACCAATCATGGCGAATACTCGCCCATTGTCCGCTTCGGAAAACGCAAGTCCACCGTTTTCAGGTGCCATCTCGGTGTAAAGAATGAACACTGCATGCATGATCGTAAATCCAAACGTAAACAGCATCGAAACCCAAATGACAAGTGAAACGCTTGGAGCTCGGAGCATTGAAACGGAGCTCTTCATGATGTTGGCCATGTTTGTTAACCATGGAACTGACTCTTTCTGCGTCCTTGATTCAATCGGCAATGACTCTGGCAGAGAGCGGAAAGCAATGACAAGAGAAAACACCGATAACACACTCGCAACCAAACATGGAAGCAGGTACGGATGGGTTTCAAAGATGGTTCCAACAAACCAGCCCCAACGTGCAGCAGGGTCGGAAAGTTCACCGCCAATAAATGGCCCAAATGTAAAGCCGAGACCAAATGCTGCCCCGATGATTCCCATGCGAGTTGCGAGTTGTTGAGGGGTGCTTACATCACCAATGTAGGCGCGTGCAACGGCAATGTTGCCGTTAAACACTCCAGCCATAAACCGAGCCACAAAGGCAATGATGAGAGTGTTTGCAAGACCGAACATTGTGAAGAATACGGTATTTCCTACAAGTCCGACCATTAACACTGGGCGACGGCCGATTCGGTCGGAGACTGAACCCCAAAACGGAGAAAACAAGAATTGGGCTGCAGAATACGAAGTCATGAGCAGGCCGACCCAAAGACCGATGTTTGCAGTTTGACCTTCGGGCGTCAAATCTTCGACCAAATAGGTGAGAAATGGAATGACAATCCCGAAACCAATCATGTCAATCATGGTGACCAGAAAGAGTACGAAGAGAGCGCCTTTGCTCGCATCACGGACCGTAATGCCTGTAGTTGCTGACTCAGTCATGCTACCGCCAAGCCTCGGCCTTTTAGTAACCCTCGCTCAGTGGACACAAGGGGAAGTTGGTTCAATCGCTTTCACGCTGATGTCAAGGTGCTTGCAGCAGGAGTAAGTCTGTCGATAACTGCTCCGAGACGCTCAACCAAACTTTCCTTTTGATCGTGCATGATAAGTGCATATTCCATGACTTCATCGAGGGTATCGACTGGGACAACTTCGACCATCTTTTCGAATTTCTCATCCAAGAGAACATCTTGCATGTTCGCCCGTGGGATGACGATGGTTTTGATTCCGGACCGTGCTGCAGCCTCTATCTTTGCAGTGACACCACCGATTGGAAGTACTTCACCACGTACTGACAAGGAGCCTGTCATTGCCAAGTCCTGTCGAATTGGAATGTTTTCCAGTGCCGAGATGATTGCGGTAGCAATCGTAATGGAAGCGGAATCGCCGTCGACGCCGTGAGTATCCACAAACTGGATGTGGATATCGTAGTCTGAGATGTCTTTTCCGGTTAACTTCTTGATGACTGCACTTACGTTGGTAACGCTTTCCTTTGCGAGGTCGGACAGACCACCAGTAGCGTGAATCTTACCTCCGCCACCTTGCGATGGTGTTACCAAGGCTTCTACAGGCAGCATAATGCCACTGAAATCAGATAGCCCAGAGTTGGCTCCGAGAACTGCTAAACCGTTGACACGGCCGATACGTTCTCCTGAGTTGACAATCATAGCATAGTCGAGACGACGTTCAATCATACGGTCAGCAACCTGTTGCTCAAGTGGCTTAGCGATGTTACGGGCACCGAGTACGTGCGCTGCTGTGGTAAGAGGTGCACCCTCTTCCATTGCCAAGTCGCCGGCAATTCGTACCAGTCCGCCGAGTTCACGGAGACGTAGCGAGAGTTTTCCACGGCGGCCTGCACGGCGTTGAGCTTCCCTTAGGATGATTCCAACTGCGGACTTTTCGAAGTGAGGAATTTCACGAGAAGTACCCAAATCTCTTCGAACTTCCTGTGCGATGAAGCGAATGAGGCGACGTCGATTACGTGCTGTATCCGGCATTTCAGAGTTCACATACACTTCGTAACCGTATCCACGAATACGACTACGAAGAGCTGGGTGCATCCCTTGAATTGCATCGAGATTCCCTGCTGCGATGAGAATAAAGTCGCAAGGCACGGGTTCAGTCTTTGTCAATGCACCAGAAGAACGTTCTGAGCGACCGGATATAGGGAACGCACGCTCTTGCATTGCTGTAAGGAGTGCTTGTTGTTCTTCAAGACGTAGCAAGTTGACCTCGTCAATGTAGAGAACGCCCTTGTGTGCACGGTGAATAGCGCCTGGCTCGACTCTGTCATGAGCTGGTGTTTCCATTCCGCCGGATTGGAATGGATCGTGGCGGACATCGCCCAAGAGAGAACCGGACAGGGTTGCTGTTGCATCCACGAACGGGGGCATGTCTTTGCTGGCATGCTTCACCAAGACCTTTGGGATTCTGCTTTCATCACCGGAGCTAAGACGCCCACGGATGAACATGTAACCAAACATGAGTAAAAATCCACCAAAGAGGAGCGTGAGTATGTCTCCGTTTTGAATTGTAGCGATGACTAGAAGGAAACCAACCGCAGCAAAAGCGATTAACAGCATTTTTTGCGAGCGTTCCCGTTGTGTGCGCATGGATTCCTTCTGCAACTTCACAATTCGGTCGCCGCGGCCTGCGGGAACAGAGCGAACTCGAGGCTCATTTTCGTCGTCTTCGTTCGGGTAAACCAAAAGATCCTCTAAGGCGTCTTTAGGCAAAAGGTCGGTCATTGAGCGAGCCAACATCGACTTACCGGTTCCTGGATCTCCAATCATGAGCATGTGACGGCGCTGTTCTGCTGCCTTCTTGATGACAACAGAGCCGGCTTCTTGCCCAATAACTTGGTCGACCAAGCGGTCAGGAATCGGTACATCCTCTGTCGATGTGAAGTCGACGGATTCAATCCACTCATCGATGCTGGTACCGAGCACATCATCCGAGTCTGGCCCGGGCTCAGGAGCCCAGATTGTTACCTCTTCAACATCTGCAATTCCATCAACCATATCGATTGATTCTTCGACGTCCGAAGACGAATCTAAAGTCGTGTCGTTGTCGGTCATAATGTATCCTCCGCGTCGCTCCCCTTTATGGGTTTACAATCAACCATGTATGAACTTGTGTTAAGTTCATAGCGTACCATCGAGGTATTGCTGGCCGTAGTAAGCCCATTGTTCGGGGCTCCAACCTGCCGGCAAACCGCCTGGTGGCAATGGTGGGCCAGGTATGGCTAGAGGCACTGGAGCAGGGGCGACCGCCACTGGTTGTTGGAAGATGGCTTGAGCGCCTCCGTACATCGAGTTAGCGACTGAGTCGTGAGCAGGAACCATGTTTGGGTTCCATGCTGTGTCGTTCCAGGCATCCTTTGGCATTGAGTCACCGTTACGACGAGAGAACATGAGTCCGATGAGAAGGCCTGCGAGGATTATTCCACCAATGAGACCAATCATCTGGAGGTTCAGTTCATTGTCAGCTGTGTCAAGGGTTGTTCCGGCAACTGTTTCTTCCGTGCACGATGCACGAGGGTCGTCGCATGCGAGTTCAAGTTCGACATTAAGTTCGGAGAGTTCAAGTTCAAGAGAACTGGAATCCTCTCCCTCTGCCAGTGCCTCAATCTGAGCAACGAGTTCTACCTTGTCGGCAGTGAGATCTTCAAGATAGTCGGAGAACATTGTTTCATCCATTTCGTCGATGGTCGGCATTGTTTCAGTTATGTCCCATTTCAAATCCGACATCATCTTGTAATCGTCACCGTTACTGTCGACTGCGGTAATCACAAGTTGGTAGTAGTCCTTGTATTGTGAGCCGTCTTCGCGCGCAAGTTCACCAGGTGTCAAAAGCGAGGGCACGAGAAGTTCGTCGGTCCAACCAACATTTGATTTCGAGGTATCGAGATTGTATTGCATCAATCCATCGCAGGTTCCTGTAAGTTTGTTACAAACATTCCAAGAGACGGAAATGAAGGTAAACGTTGGAGAGTTCTCAGTGAGCAACATTGTCACTGTTGGGATTTGACCAACATACGTATCCTCAAGAGTGACGAACATGTAACTGGTGTCCGATTCTTCCGTCGAAATCAAGAATGGATATGCATCAAAGACATCCACATTGAGGGTGTAAGATTGCGAATCGAATTTGTCTTGCAAAAGGATGGTGACCGTTTGCATGCCGATTTGTTCAAACTCCAATGTAAGGCTTCCATCGATGAAACTGAAACGTGCAGCGCCCGACTCAGAGGAGGAAACCGTGATGAAGGCATCTTCAGCAGGGTCATCGACATCGACAACGCGGCTGACGAGGTCGACTACCAATTGAGAGTTACGCTTCAAAGCGAGGTTCGTAATGTCATCGATTGGAACGAGGCGTGGTGCGTCATTGATTGGTTGGATGTTAATCGTGATGGTCGCATCAGAAGTCTTCACACCGTCGCTTGCACGCAGTGTAAGAATCGCTTGTCCGTTTGAGTCATCATCCACTGTCTGGAAGCCGATCGTGTTTCCGTCGAGGGAAGCGATTATTGCCTCTTCGTTGGAATTACTGATGAGTTGGATGGAGAGGTCTTCGACAGGCGTTGGGTTTCCAAGGTCGTCGGTATCAAACAGATACGGAAGAAGTGCTAGGATTCCGCTGCCACCTTCATCGACAGATTGCGTAGGTAATCCATTCCATCGAGGCTGACCGTTTTCAGTAACTCTAAACAACATTGTACCGTATGGAAGTTCTCCAGTTTCAGAGTAGTCGCCACCATCGTCGATGGTAAGTTCAATTCCTTGTTGGCCGAGAGGGCAACCGTTGACTTCAGACCATGCAAAGTTGACTTCGAGTTCCTCGGTAAGAGGATGCCATGCGATGAACGATGAATCAGATGATGTTACGACAAGGTCGCTAAGTGGTGTCTCGGGGTCAACGATATGTCCGGCCATCGAAACCTTTGTTGGAGTATCACACATCACCGAAGGGATTGGGTCAACAACCACGACAGGAGCACCGTTTTTGAGTTCAAAGCCAGATTGACCGTTGATGACCTTCCAATCACCGACTTGCCCACGTGAATCCACTGCTTGTGAACGGACATCGTACCATCCTGCAGACATAGACGCAGACGGCGTAATGACGTATTCACGGCCTTCATTTGCTGTTCCCGAATATACAACATTTTGCCCACCAGAAATAACTGAACTGGACCACTGGTTCAGACCAGCAGGAGATATTTCGACGTTGAAAGACATGCTCGCAGTCGTATCAACGGTGTCATCGGCCTCGGCCTTTGCGAGAACCATTGCGTGATTTCCACGCTCAATAAGTTGGTCTCCTTGGATTTGTGGGTTCTTGGACACTGGAGGTCGGTCCTGATCGTATTGTTGTGTAGCAACATTGTTCATTCCACTCACATCGCCGACAAGTCCCGTGATCTTAGCGCCAAATGTGGTTTTCCAGCCAGATGGGAGGGAGGAAGAATCGAAGGTGTACTGCTCTGTTTGAGTTCCTTGAGTGTTGAGATTGTTCAGTGAGTATGATGACAGTGTGACTTCGGATGCGCCGTTCTTGTAATAAAATACAAGCGAGCCACCGTCAGAGTAATCCAAGTCGCCGACATTCTTGACAGTAGCATCTATCGTCATCGAGTCGCCAATGACGAAGCCAGTGTTTGTGGATTCAGCAGAGTTCACTGCAAAGTTGGAAACAGAGATGTCCATCCTTGGGCCCATGGTTGAATCGATGGCGTGGTAAACGTGAGGGCTGCTGCCCCCAACACTCACTTGACTTCCGCTGATGAGAGCGGCAACAACAACTGCGTTTGAGGTTCCACCTGCAATCAGGCTGGTAGGAACGCCAGTCCAAGAGAGCGATTGTTGAGAGGAGGATGGAGACACGCTCGCAAATGCAGTTCCTGAACCTGTACTCTTTGTTTTGTAGGTATCACCTGATGTGAGCCAACCCATCCAGCAGTTGTAGCCGTGTGGGAGTGCGCTACCGCTGCTCGAGTAGGTGTAGGTCGTGCATTCTTCTTCAACGATGGCTGCGTAAAGTTTCATGTTCGATGCGGCCGAGCCGGAGCCAGTGTATTTGTAGGAAATGTCAATGTCAAAGGTACCACCGTTCGGAGAGATTGCAGCGGTCATTCCGTAATCATTGGTGCTGCTATGCATTCCGCCGCCGGCGGTGAATTCGTCGTCATAGGAGTCGTAATTTGCAGAAGCCCCGGATTGACGAACGTCGGTGCGGTCTCCGAAGTATGCATCAGGTGCACCACCTGCAGGCCACTGCCAGGAGTATGGAGCGACGTTTCCTGCACGTGCAGAGTTGGTTTGACCGTAGGAAGCAGACATGTAAGTTACGTAAACGTACTCATCAGGAAAGTCGGTCTTGAGTTTGTGGTGGGCTGCGGACCCGCCACCTGCTTTGTAGCAGTGTGGGCAATTGTCTGATGAGATGTATTGTGCGAACACAACGTGACCGGGAGAGGTTGCTGCACGAGAAATCACACGCTCGTCATCAAGCGAATAGTCGTCGTTTTCCGATTGGAGTGGACCAACAAAGTGTGTCATCGTACTACCGATGAACAAAGCCGTAATCGTGAGAGCCATGAGGCGCGCTAGCATCTTCATGCTTAACCCACTGCCAAGACAGTATATGAAACACTC
Organism: Candidatus Poseidoniaceae archaeon; assembly: GCA_029250345.1. Taxonomy (GTDB): domain Archaea; phylum Thermoplasmatota; class Poseidoniia; order Poseidoniales; family Poseidoniaceae; genus MGIIa-L1. The sequence continues at coordinate 735 of JAQXFL010000105.1, read as the reverse complement.
CCTTTCCAGTGAGAAAATTCACACTATGGAATCAACACACATATAGATTTCTCCGGACAACAAGATTTAGACGCAAGGGAGATTGGCAGGGTCATGAACCCAGTTAAATGGTCGGCGTTTGTTGAAGCAGACGGTCGAGTTCACATCGTTGAAATGTTGGATGGAGTTCGGAAAATCAAAGGACTTGGAGTCATCGATGCGAATGAACTCTTCTCGGGCATTGACATCGGAGAAGAGGTATTGGTCGGACAGAAGGTGCTGACACGAGTACCTCTCCGCCTTCCAGAGATGGGCAAAGGCATGCTTCGACGCGCCCAAACAATCTCTGCCAAAGATGCTGGATTCATCACCTCACGAATGGGAATTGGATCGGGCGACAGTGTGCTTGAAGCTGGAATAGGTAGCGGAGGTCTATCGATGTATATCGCTCGTATTCTCAGCAGCAGTGGAATCCATGTCACCGTTGAACCTCGCAGTGAGCACGCTGATGTTGCGCTCGAGAACTTGCGCCGTTGTGAAGAAAGCTGGACTGAGTTCCCTTCACATCACCACATTGAGGGTGCAATCGAAGAAGTTGGCAATGAGATATCCGCAATTAGCCAATCCTATGATGCAATTATTCTCGACCTACCAGAGCACCCTTCAGCGATACACTCCGTGGCATCAATGCTCAACATTGGAGGTCGTATGGTTTGTTACTGTCCAGTGACAAGTCAACTCGAAAATGCGTGGATT
>JAQXFL010000103.1 GCA_029250345.1 Candidatus Poseidoniaceae archaeon | reverse complement strand
CAGCACACTGTTAAGGAATTGCGGGGCTTGGGTATAACGCCTGATATTTTGGTCTGCCGTTCATCTGCACCACTCACCAAAGAAACAAGAGAAAAGCTGGCAGCCTTTTGCCACGTGTTGCCTGAAGCAGTGATGTCAACCCACGATGTTCCGAACATCTACCATGTTCCATTGATGTTGGAAGAACAGGGGCTATGTGACATCATGAACGTCGACTGTCAAGCCACTGACTTACTGAACAACTGGAAGATTATGGCCCACCATCTCGACACCTTAACCGAAGAAGTCCAAATTGCAATGGTTGGAAAATACACTGACCTGTCCGACGCCTATCTCTCGGTTATCAAGAGCCTCCAGCATGCAGCAATGGCCGTTGACCACAAACTCACCATCAACTGGATTGAAGCGAGTCATCTTGAACCCGACTGGGAAAACGTCAGTGAGCGCGATAAGGCGTGGGCATTGCTCAAGCAATCGTCTGGCGTACTCGTTCCAGGAGGATTTGGTGACCGTGGCGTTGAAGGAAAGATTCTGGCCGCTGAATACGCTCGTACAAGTTCAACGCCGTACCTCGGTATTTGCCTTGGACTTCAGGTTGCAACCATCGAGTTCTGCCGTAATGTTCTCGGATTCGAAGATTCGAATTCCACTGAGTTTGATGAGAACTGCAAGAACCCAGCAGTCGTCTTCATGCCAGAAATCTCCAAAACTCACCTCGGTGGAACAATGCGACTTGGTAGCCGCCCAACCTTGTGGCAAGTCGATGATTGCAAGATACGCCAGTTGTACGGTGAAGGCGATTCTGTTGATGAGCGACACCGTCATCGATACGAAGTCAATCCCGATATGATTGAAGCCATTGAATCGGCTGGACTTGTATTCGTCGGCAAAGATGAAACCGGTCAGCGTTGCGAAATATTCGAACTTGAAGGCCATCCATATTACGTCGGCGTTCAATACCACCCTGAGTTCAAGAGTCGCCCAGGCCGCCCAAGTCCACCGTTCCTCGGTTTGCTCAAGGCATCAACCGGTCAACTTTGATTCACGCTTCTTCAATACGAATGAGGCGTGTCGTTCTGAAACCTTGAAGGATTTTGATGAACCGTTTGGTTTGGAAGACTTGATCCAATTCCACCTCTCCGGTATCAATCCGTACAGCGTTTAGCCCAATCAATTTGGCAGGGGTAGCAACGCCAAGGATGTTGTCAATCCCAATCATCCGTAAGACATCAGGGGAGAGTTGGAGATTGCCCCTTCCGATGAGAAAACCTTGCCCGCCCATTGGTGAGAGCAACAGCAACCGTGGTCGTTGGTCGCCGTTTTCATCAACATGCTCGGAAATGGTTTCGAGCAGTTGTTGTTCATTCAGGTCGGTATGAGATTGCCGTTGACCGTTTTCTGCAGGACCAAGAACGTCAATACCAAGCAGCGTTAGCTTTTCCCCGCAGAACTCTCCCATTCTGCGTAGCGTGCCTCCACTGCCCCAAATCACCATCAGGTCGTCCTGACTTGACAGTAAAGATTCGACGTGCTGGGCAAGTCCTTCGATGGTATCCGATTCGCTGGTTCGCTCAACTTGTTCTTTGGCACCCTGCATGAATCGAGGGCTTGATGGAGTCCATGCTTCACCGTACATTCGGACTTTCCATATTCCTTCTTGGTAGATTTCTTCGTCCAAATCCATGACTTCGGTAATGGCGCATCTTAGATCGCCAAGTAGGAACGCCAGTGTGACTTCAGCAGCCGCTTTCGGTGTAGTTGCGAAGCATCCAGAATGCATTTTGACGCCACCAGGAACACCGATGAGTGGTATTTCTTGAGCATCTTTTCCTATGCTTTCCAGCGTGTTCGCAATATCACGTGTTGTTCCATCGCCGCCGGCATAAAGAATGGCCTCTGCACCGGCATCTACCAAGGCTCGAATCAACTGACTCGTTTCTTCAAACGAAGTTTCTGCCGGCGTTGAGCCAAGTGAAGTGAAGGTCATTTTTTCTGTGGGCTTAGGTACCCATGTGCCGCCCATTCGACCGCTCCAACCGAGGCACTCGAGGTCAACATCGCTGCGATTAAGTGAACTGGATAACAGCGATTGAAGTGCCTCGAGAGCGAGGTTCATACGAGGTCCAGCTCGGTCTTCGGCACCGGCTGCTCGGGCTTCAGCAGCACGACCATCGCTGCCTTTGAATCCAAGGCGGCCACCGAGACCAGCGTCTGGATTTACCACGATTCCGATGCGCATGATTGCCCCAGATGATTCACCTTCAAGAAGACCTGCATTGGGAGATTTGTGGCGATGGCATCAAAAATACTCAGCCAATCGAGGGCTCATGCACACCTCGGCCCGTCGTCGTCTTGCACTGCTTCTTACGGTTGGTTTTACCACATTGTGGCTTGCTGCAGGATACATTACTTGGGTTATGAATGGATGCAAGGCCTACATGCCGTTCATTTCTGATTTTGATTTGTATGAACCGGGTGACACGATATTCACAGTTGGGACTTTTGTGACGGGTTATCTTGTGTTTTGGATTATCATGGAGATTCATTCGATGAACATGAAGCGTATTCAGTCGGCGGGACACCACACCATTTGGCACGGTGTCAACCACCTTGCAGTGTTTCCGGGATTGATTGGTGCATTCTCATGCATACGAATTGGAGGCGTTCCATGGGATACCGATGGTCCAATGCACGGTCATTACGCCTTTGACATCTTTACCTTCGGCGTATATTGGTGTCTCCTCATTACTGCGGTCACGATACGCATTTGGTGGAACCATCCTGATTTCCGTAAACTCATTGGTTTGCGGATTTTCGCTGCACTTTCAGCCTTCGTTGGATTGTTCCAACTGATTGCAACGCAATCACAGGTGTGGGGCGAGGACTTTGACTGGGATGCTTACAATGCATTGACTGCAGATATGATGTCGTTCTGTACCAGTTCACCGTATCCAATGCTCAATGTCTCAGCAGTCTGGGAATACGTCTTGGTATTCGGAATCTTAGGGACGATTCTTTCGTTTTTACCCGAAGTGGATTTTGAAGAATCAAGCTTGGAAGAAGAATGAGCATTCGACGCAAGGTTTGATGTGCTCTGCGCACTTTGTAAAATCATGAACAGAAGCGATCGTGAGTTGCCGAGCCTCGAAGATACCCTTGCCAAAGGATTCGCTTCGATGCATTCAGAAGACGAAAGCACCGTTGTAGAACAGCCTGAAGAGGTCCAAGTTCAGCAAGAACCGGCAGAGCCCACCGTGACGCCCGATTACAGTAAACCTACTCAATTGGTTGAAAACCGTTCCAGTTTTACCGTCTCAAGCGTTCAATCGAAGGCTGAAAGTGATGCGGATGACGACGAATCTGCTGCTCAAACGAGCGTTGAAGTCTTGGATAAACCGACCAGTACCCTCGGCGATGATTTTGATGTCGAATGGTGAGATTCCATACAGGCACTTATGAGTGAACACCGTTAGCGAGCAGCATGAAAGTCTCACGAAACTTTGTTCGTACATTCATTTTCATCTTCGGAAACCTCGTTCTCGTTTCGTATCTTTACGGCCTTTCTCACGCATCGGATCAAGAGGCTCTTTGGGGAGGAATTCCTTGGTCACAAGCACAAATGATTGTGCCGTTCATGTTTTTGGCAGCCTTCGGGTTTTTGATGTACTGGTGGACAATTTTGTACCAAAATGATGTTTCAATGATGGAATCATTGCGATGGCCCTGGGGCGAGTCTGACGGCGGCGGTGGAGCACGTTTACTGCTTGCGTTCGCACTGGTGGTGATTCCGTCGGCATTGTGGCTTGAGGCGACCATCTACCACTTGGATAACAACTACAGTTGGACTCCAATTTTAGTTGTCGGCGTATTGATGTTAACGTGTGTTGGCAACATCATGATGGGTTTGCTGGCTTATTCAGCGTACACCGACAAACTCCCAGGTGGAGGTAAAATGCTGCTTGGTTCAATCTTCCTTGGCATTCAATGCATCCTTTTTGATGGCATATACTGGAACTTGAAATTCCCGTGGTGAGGCGTTCTCAAACCCCTTTCTTTTTGCCCGTTTGAGTGTGATGGTTTGATGAAGGGCTTCCAACCCCGTAGGGGTTGAAGGAGAGCATCGTATGACACTCATCAACATCACCCTGCCCGATGGAACGGTTAACGAATACGCCGCAGGTATCACCTGTGCAGAGGTAATCACCGATGCACTGGGCCGCAAGCACGGCTGTCTAGCGGCTCGAATTGACGGCGAAGAATGCGATTTATCTCGAATGCTCGATACCGATTGTTCGGTTGAAGGCATTCTTACCGACTCGGATGAAGGCATCCATATCCTTCGACACAGCGCTGCTCACTTGCTTGCTCAGGCGGTTATGGCGCTTTATCCTGATGCAAAACCAACGATTGGTCCAGCGATTGACCGGGGATTTTACTATGATTTTGCAATGGAGCCGATCGCTGAATCTGATTTGAAGCCGATTCAAAAGAAGATGCAAGAAATTGCTCGAAAGAACTTCACTGTTGAGCGTGTGGAATTGAACGATGAAGAATTGCAACAGCACTTTGCAGGCAACCCGTACAAACTGGAAATCATCAACGATAAAATCGAAGACGGCGGTGGCTCAACCATCTACAAGCAAGACGACTGGTACGATTTATGCCTTGGTCCTCACGTTCCAAACACATCACGATTGATGCACGTCAAACTTACCAGCATCTCGTCAGCGTATTGGCGAGGTGACCAAGACCGGGAGCAATTGGTGCGTATTTACGGCATTGTTGAGCCAAGTAAAGAGGCCCTTCGAGCAACGTTGACTCGACTTGAAGAAGCCAAGAAGCGAGACCACCGTAAGTTGGGCAAGGATTTGCAATTGTTCCATATCGACGAGGAAGTCGGACAGGGATTGATTCTTTGGACGCCTCGTGGGGCAATTATTCGACAGGAACTTCAGGATTTCATTTCCTACCACCTCCGTCGTCAAGGCTATTCTCAGGTCTTTACACCACACGTAGGTAAACTCGACCTTTACCGCACATCGGGTCACTTCCCGTATTACCAAGATTCACAGTATCCGCCTTTGGTTGAACGTGACTTGATGAATAAACTGGCTGACGAGGGTTGTACCTGCGGCGAACTATCGAATATGATGAAGAGCGGTGATATCGATGGATACATGCTCAAGCCAATGAACTGCCCGCACCACGTCAAGATTTACGCTTCTCAGATGCGTTCTTATCGTGATTTGCCGCTCCGTCTTGCTGAGTTCGGAACCGTTTATCGATGGGAGCAATCCGGAGAAATCTCAGGTATGACTCGTGTTCGTGGATTCACTCAAGACGATGCGCATTTGTTCGTCACTGAAGACCAAATTGCCGAAGAAGTGCTGGGCTGCATCGAACTTGTCCAAATCATATTTGACAAACTGGGAATGAAAGATTACCGAGTTCGAGTTGGTCTTCGTGACCTTGATTCTGACAAGTACGTCGGCGACCCTGCACGTTGGGACAAAGCCGAAGACGCTTGCCGTGCAGCAGCAGAGTCTCTCGGAGTACAATGGTCTGAAGAGCAAGGAGAGGCTGCTTTCTATGGTCCTAAGATTGACTTCGTTGTGAAGGACGTCATTGGTCGTGAATGGCAACTTGGAACGGTTCAAGTGGACTATAACCTGCCTGAACGGTTTGGTTTAGAGTACAAAGGAAGCGATGGCGAATTGCATCGCCCAGTGATGATCCACCGCGCACCGTTTGGCTCAATGGAGCGTTTCTGTGGTGTACTTATCGAACATTTTGCCGGCAAGTTCCCGACATGGCTTACACCAACTCAATGCCATATTATCACCATCTCAGAGAAGCATACTGCCTATGCGGACGAAGTTGCTCAACTTTTGAGAGACAACGATATCCGTGTTGAAATTGACAACGGTGATGACACCATTGGCAAGAAAATCCGCACCCATCGCAAGATGCAACCAGCGTATATGGTCATCTTGGGCGACGGTGAAATCGAATCTCGCAGCGTAAGTCTACGTGCACGAAACGGCGACCAAGTGAGCGGCATCCCGCTGGATACCTTCTTGACCGACTTGAGACGTGAAATTGATGAGAAAGTTTCTCAACCTGCACTTGCAGTGAACACCGAGGACTGAGGTTTTACCATGACTGCTCCACCGATTGTTAGCGGATTCACACCCGCTGCATTGGTGCCGTACGTTTTGGCAGCAGCAACTGCATGGCTGTTTTGGACTCGAGTTGTTCCACGACAATTACGTGGATTGCAAGTTGCTTTCCAAACCGGTGTGAAGCGGTACGAAGTACACCAAATCACTCGAACAACCCAAGATGCTCGAGAATTGTTGAGTTCTCGTGGAATGGTCTTTGGTGTAGCATCGTACATTCTTGCTTTGGTTGGAGCCCTTCTGTTGTTCTTTGAATTCATCATGATTCGAATGGATTACTCCGAAGGATACCACACGCCCTCTCTCAGCATTGCACTGATTTTCATCGCTTTTCCTGCCCTTGTCTCTTCGGGGACATCTCTTGGTGCACAGGTCATCAAACCAATTGGCCAAGACCGTGCATCGCTGCAGGAGTCCAGTGTTTGGAGGAGCTATACCTACGTCATGTTGGCATTGCTATGGGTGGGCTTGGTGTTCGCATTGTACTTGCTGCTGGACGTTGCTGAAGTGCCAGCATCCAGAAGATTCAGTATCGCTGCCTTTGCCATGTTTGCGCCGTCTATCTTGGCTTACGGGCGTATTCTTGGTTCTTCATGGCAGGCACTTCGCCAATCGTCTCGCAAAATTGCCGACGGTAAACCCTCTCCGTTTCACAACCATGTTCCGAAGGCCAAACAACAAGCCGTTGCCCAGATTGTCAATTTCAACCTCATCGTGATGCCGTATGTGGCTTTGAACACGCTTGTGTCGTTGTTGATTCTACTTTATGATCCGACGATGCTCACGCATTCAGACCGGGTTCTGGCGTTGCCTGAATACCGTGTTCAAACGACGTTTATGGAAGAGGGCGGCGTTCTTGGATTTGCTCTGATTGAACTCTTTTCATTCATTCCACAATCTGGAATACGTGTGCCAATCGTCACGTTCATTCTCTTGTTCCTGCTTCTTAACGTCGCATTGATTGGGTTTTTGTTCGTCTACGAAGTTGCACGCATCCTCTTCTTGGATGTTCAAGATGTATCGGGTAAAGGCGGTATCAAACTTGCAGACAGCCGCTTGTTGCGTGCTGAACCATCCCAACAAGCCAAAGTTCTCAATTTCTGTTTCACTGGATTCGCCGGTCAATCGATGCTGTTGCTTGCTTTAGCGATGATTACATTCTGGGATTCCAGTTTCCTTCCACAAGGAGCAGCTTGCGGCGAATGGGAGAACACAGTATGTGCCGTCATGGAAAAGGATTCACTCGAGGAATTAACCTGGATGCTCGCTTCTGGCGGTCAGATTGCATTCCTCGCAGTATGGGTGCGCTCTCGCCGAATTGGCCTAAAGTTGGAAGATATTTCTTTTGACGCTGCAGTTGGTGAGAACCGTGAACGTCTTTCTGAAATGGCGGATTTAATTTATCTTAAACAAAAGCCGTTCACTGAACTTGTCTCGGAAGATAATTGGTCGAAAGCCATGGACCGACTCGACAAAGTGACTGAGGGTCACGGAGAACAATTGGAAGGTCTGAACCTTGCACGAAAAACCGATGCTATGATGGAATTGTATGCAGGTTTAGGCCGTTGGAACGAAGCCGAACAAGAGGCCGTCTCATTGCTGGCATTGCGTGGCGGGCGGGAAGCACAGGTCGCTCGATTGATTTTGACTGCTGCGAGTTTGGCACAACGTGATTATGCTGAAGCCAAACCTCGGCTTGTTTTCCTTAGTGATGACGACATTGAATCTGCACGGTTGCAATGGGCAGCCTCGTTGTTTAATCCGAAACATACGAAACTCGGACCTGAATTCAAATCTCTTATTTCGATTGACGCATTGATGAAGAGAAACATCGACCTCGTTGAACGATACCGTACCGGCCGACCTCAGAGCACCCTCAAGTACCTCAATACTCCATCAGGTCGTCTGTTCTTGCTTGGAGACATTGCTCGGATGCGACTCGCAGGACTCTCCGATAAGGGGTTGAATCTCGTTGAAGCATTCATCAAAGAGTTTGAAATTACGGATTGGACACACGGTGATGTCGTCCGTGCTTTACTCCACATCGATTCAGGTCGAATTCATACTGGTATATCTATGGCAGAGAAATTGGCAATTGAACATCCAAGACACCCACACGTCCGTAATTTGGTCGGTGAACTCGCTCGTGCCGGCCATATGGACATGTTACCATCTCAAGAGACAACAATCGAATGGCTCAACGATTCAGGCCTCAATTGGCTTGATGGGTGGACTCGAAAGCACGTCGTTGCACCTCCTCCAACCTTCGGTAAGAAGCCACTTATTCAGCACGCATGGAATTCGAACGGCTGGACAGCCATGGACGGCGCAGGCAGCCTTGCTGTTGCTCGTGGAAAGAAATCCAATGGGTGGAAGGTTATACAGAAGACATGGCCAAACGGTCTCCCAATGTGTTTGCACGTTCATTTGACCGGTATCATCGTCACCGTATCCGGTATGCCAGTGGATATTGGATTCCCAGGTACGCTTGATCTCAAGAACATCGATAAGAAACATCTTCTGGAAGTCTAGATGAGTCTTCGAAGGCGTTCCATTGCAGAGTCTGCTTGTGATAATTGAGTGAGGCAGTCTTCAACCCGTCCACCAGCTAACGCTTCTGCAGCCAGTGCAATTGCTTGTTCACAGGCTCTGCGGTTTTCATCTTCAATGGAGATGTTGCTGGCATCGCATTGATTGCGAAGCGTGTGCCACTCTTCGACGACAAAGTCGTACAGTTCAAGTGCCTCTTCAGTCGCTTGCCCTTCGTTATCCAAATCGGTTGTTATGGCGTCGAGAAGAGCATTGGCATGGCTCCATTGTTTTGTATCAGCAGCATCTTCAACCAACTTCAAACGCTTTTCCCATTCGTCCTTATCGTCACGGTCTTTGAATTGTGCAACCAACTTCTTGCGCTGCTTGAGTCCTCTCCGGACGTTGTCCATCGCCGTTCGCTCCGCCTCGATGGAGCGAACAACGCCGTCTGCCAAACCAATCGCTTGGCTTGGACTTCCAGCATCGATGGCTTGTTCAGCACGCTCCAATCGTAATTCCATCTCTTCAGTGTCAAGTCCATCGGTTTGCTTGAGTTGCCGAGTTGCTTCTTTCAGGGATTCGAGCGCTCGACCTTGTGCGTCTTCGTCTGCCAGTAGCTGTTGAGGGATGACCGAGGCGAATTCGTACGCCTCACGTGGCGCTTCGCTTGCTAGTTTCTTTCTTGCATCTGCCAGTAATTCCTTGAGATGTTGAACGCTTTCTGCCTCGTTACCGGCGAGGAGTCGGCTGGCTTCAGCGACGGACTGTTCTGCAATACCCCACCATTCGATGATGTCGTTGGCTAACTTTTTCGATTGCCGGAACAGCATTTCACCTTCTCGCAATGAACCGAGTTTCACTTCGCGTGCACCCATATCAAAGGATTTCCGAGGGCGCTTTACGGTTGGTGCGATGTTTTCCGCCTTTTCGATAGCGGCGAGTGCGTCGGCTTGGATGATTTCGACGTCACCGCTCAGCGAAAGAGTTCTTTCGATGTCTTCCTCGGCTTCGTCCAGTAGTTTCATGCCGTATTCAGGGTCAATATGTCCCTCTTCTTTCGCAGTCATCACAAGGCTGGAGGCTTGGTCAACTGCTGCGCCATCCGCTTTGAGTTGCAACAGTTGAATCTCAATTCCGTCCAATCGCTTGGTGAATATCTTGCGTTGGCCACGCTGTTCATCGCCAACGAACCAGATGTATCCTGTGGCTAAAATTGCAGCTGCAAGAGAGGCGATCGATGCAATCCATTCGTAGGTCATCGAATCAGGCATTTCGCCAACGAAGAGGGAAAATGCCGCCACTCCACCAAGGCCGGTCATGATGGCTCTCCAGCGGAGGACATCTAATCCACCCTGCAACACATTGGAAGATGTTTGGAAGCATGCATAGGCGACGATGGACAAAAAACCGCTGCCAAGCATGGCACTGTTCTCTTCAACGTTCAGGTGCTTTGCCGCTAACATAAGGAGTACCGGCCAAGCGATGCAGGCGAACGAACCGATTCGAGTTCGTGCTTTTGCATCGTCAAGAACTGAGTCTTGTAGGATAAGTCCGTAGGCGATGATGAGGAGTGGGTATCCCAAACCCTCAAGCAATCCGGAGTCGCCTTTCAATGCGGTTTGGAGATTCGGCCACATGAGCCAAACAGCACCGGAGAGTATGACCAGCGAAGAAGCAGTCGTCAACCGTTCAATGCGTTGCTTTCTGGCTTGCCGTGCAGCGTCAATTGCTGCATCTACATCCGCCCAAGCATCGAGAGCCATGATACTCCTCGGTTGCATCACGGTCATAACCACTCCGATGTTTCGTCCATCATTTTGTCGTTCAGGTTCAACATAATTGACGGGAATGTTCATGGGTGTCTTTGACTGCCTTTCAAGATGGAAGGGAGCATTGTGGCTGGACTTATCACTATGGACGACTTAACAAACGAGCAAATTCTTGAGATTTTAAGCGATGCTGAACGCCTGTTGCCTGTGGCACGTGGTGAGTTGTATCTGCCGCTCTTGAAAGGCCGAATTCTTGGAAACTTGTTTTTCGAGCCCAGCACTCGTACACGGATGTCGTTTGAGACAGCAATGAAGCGACTTGGAGGAGATGTCGTCAATCTCGGCGATGTCAAAACTTCCTCGGTTGTTAAGGGTGAAACGCTGTTTGACACCATCCAAATGGTTGATGGTTACACCGATATCATCGCCATGCGCCACCCTCGACAGGGTGCAGCTCAATACGCTCAAGACGCTGCCAGAGTGCCTATCCTCAACGGCGGTGACGGAGCGGGACATCACCCGACTCAAACGATGCTCGATCTGTTCACGATTCAACAAGCTCATGGGCGATTAAACGGCCTCAAAGTCGTGCTTGCAGGCGATTTGCGCTACGGTCGAACCGTTCACTCTCTTTCCCATGCTTTGGTACGGTTTGGTTGCGACCTCATTTTTGCCAGTCCGGATCTGCTTCGCATGCCTGAGGAAATCGTTTCCGACTTGCGTGCCCATGGGGCTAATGTCCTTGAAACTGAAGATTTGTACGGTTCAATGGCTGAAGCCGATGTCGTTTACATGACTCGAATCCAAAAGGAACGCTTTGCGGATGAAGATGAATATGCTCGTTGCGCTGGTGCATACAAACTCCATGCACGCCATCTTGAAGATGTCAAGCAAGACATGATTGTCATGCACCCATTGCCTCGTGTTGATGAAATTGACCCAACGGTGGATAAAACACGTCACGCCCGGTATTTCGAACAAGCATTCAATGGAGTAGTTGCTCGAATGGCCTTACTGTGCCGCCTTCTTGGTGTTACCGTTCCTGCTGATGTCTCTGCAGAAGGAGGTGCTCTCTGATGTCGAACGAACACAGTATGCGACGAGTCACCGCCATTCGAAACGGTACGGTCATCGACCATATCCCATCGGGACAAGCTATGCGTGTCTTGGAAATGCTTGGAATCGGTGGAGAAACATCCGTTCCGATTTCTTTAGTGATGAACGTTCCATCAAAGAAGATGGGCTCAAAAGACATCATCAAAGTCGAAGACCGTGAATTGACACAAGGAGAACTTGACCGGCTCGCTCTTGTCGCACCCGATGCGCATGTAGCCATCATCCGTGCTTATTCGGTTGCGGAAAAACTCACCATCAACCTCGGTGAGGAAGTCGTCAATGTTGTGCGCTGTACCTTCTCGAACTGCATTACAACCAATCTACGTGAACCCCAAGCACACCGCTTGCGAGTCGTTGAGCGAGACCCTCTTCAGTTGCGCTGCCACTACTGTGGTCGTCCACAAGACCTTGGAGAATTGGCGAACAACGTTCTATGATTCGCCGTTCATCAGTTGACGCATATCGCACGCTTTGCATTGTACGCCTGAGGTGAGTTCACCGCATGTTTGGCACGGTGTTGGTGGAGCTGGGCGAGCCTCTGAGCCACCCAGTTCGATTACTTGATCACGCAGCAACTTGATGTTATCAGCCATACGCAGCAAGCCATGTCGAGTTCCGGGGACATCAGCCTCCATTTTGGCAACCATTTCACGATGTCTCCATCGCAAAGCCCCTTGAGCATGAGGGCATTCTTCGTGGTGTAACGGTAGGTTTCTGTGCAATGCATAGAGGTGGACTTCTTGTTCAGGAATCCATCGTAATGGGACGATACGAGGTGCTAACCCGTCGACCGGTGTTGTGGTATGAGGTGCGAGTCGAAGCGTTCGTTCGACATCACCGTTTGTCATGTTCATCAGCACGGTTTGAGCCATGTCGTCCAGATTGTGTCCAAGTGCGACGTAATCCGCATTGACGCGCTTTGCAAGGTGGTTGATTCCCTGCCGTCTGAACACTCCACAATAGGAACACGGCATGCGAGGTGCCTCTTTGTTGTCTTTGACTAAGCCAGGAATCTTGCTTGCAACTTCATCCATTTCCTTGAAACTCAATTCTGGATAGGATACGGTGATGAATTCTATTCCAAGCCGTTCACACAATTCCTGGGCACAGATCAACGAAGGGGGGCGGTATCCCTCA
>JAQXFL010000092.1 GCA_029250345.1 Candidatus Poseidoniaceae archaeon | reverse complement strand
TTCGTCAATGAGGCCATCACCGTCGTTGTCATACCCGATGTTGTTGTAGGAAAAGGCAATGACTTCCATCTGCATGATTGTCACCGTGTAGGACATCCACTCACGTGCGTGGTGATTGCCAACAATCATCACATCGCGACGATCAGCGTAATTGCCGGTATCGCCGACAAAGGGATTGTATTCACCGTCTTGGACATCGCCAGTAATTTTCAGCCAAGGGGATGCGTGACCGTAATACCAACCTTCGTAAGCATCGGCTGTGACTTCTTCACCACGTGCATTTGTACCTCCGTTCATGCCTTCATGGAACTGGAAAATGTCGGGGTTGTCTTCGGCCAAACGCAGCATGCGTGTCTTCATCGTATCGTAAGTGTGGTATTCCTTAAACTGTAAAATACGCTCATCTTCTGAAGCCCACGGGAAAATCATGTTGTTGTAATCGTCAGACCAAATGTCTCCTGGTTCGGTTCCAGTTGGCTCTTCTTGAGCAAAGTCAGCATTCGCAACGGGTGCGAAAAGAGACAACAACAGTGGGAGTACAATGAGGACTCCAAACGATGGGCGGGTGCGAAGAACCTTGCCGTTTTGTATCATGGTATCGTGTAACCCAGTCGGCTCGCCTTCTTGAAGCGTTCGCGGCCTCGCTTGTCCCCGTAGGGGACAGGAAACAAGCGGAAGTGACCAATAGGAGCACCTATTGGATGGACTATGAGCAACTTCCTCACACCTGAAGCGGATTCAGTCTGGATGGACCAAATGTTAGGACTCAATTACCTCACTATCGCCTTGTTAGCAGGGCTTCTGTTGATTGGTGTCATCGCTCGATTTGTCACCATGTGGCTTGCGCCAAGAGCACTGAAAAAAATTATTCCTTCAGACTCTATCCAGTCGAAGACGGTCAAAGACTCGGACAAGGCACTCGGAACCGCTGCTGGCGCCGGGATTACGCTGTATATCCTCAATGCCCTCATTAAGCTCCATCTGGAGGAGGACAACGCTTTCATTCTCCCGAACGTACTGCAAGATTTACTCCCGAATCTGCTTCAATTCATCTTCGCTTTATCGCTCGTTGTATGGGCCTTCCGCTTGGTGGCCATCGTTCAAGATGTTGTCGAAATGTTCGACAAAGACGATGAGCTTGACGGTTCAGAAAAAACCCTCATTTCAGCAGTAGAGAGCCTTTTGCGATTCCTTATTATTGCCTTGGGAGCAGTCTTCATCGCTGATGCATTGGGCTTCAATCTCACCTCCTTAATTGCTGGATTGGGTATTTCCGGTCTGGCTCTTGCCCTTGCTGCAAAAGACACGATATCCAATCTGTTCGGAGCAACAACCGTACTCCTCGATCGACCGTTCAAGGTTGGCGACTGGGTCATCGTCGATTCTGTCGAGGGTGAAGTCATGGAAATCAGTCTTCGCACAACCCTCATTCGAACTGCTGCGGACACGGTGGTAACCGTGCCGAACGCCAACTTGGTCAACACTCCAATCGAGAACTTCGGCAAGCGACGTTGGCGCCGATGGCAATCGTTGCTTCACTTGGATCTCAACTCGAACCCAGACGATGTCGCTGCGTTTTGTGATGGCGTGATGGAACTCATCACCTCCTCTGCCGTCACCGTCAAACACGAAAGTTCGTGGTGCCAAGTATCGAATCTCTCCGCTCAATCGCTCGACCTGTCGCTCAACCTGTACTGGGATGTGGCCGGTGGCGCACCTGAACGGGAAGCAAAGGAATCCTTCCTGCTCGGTTTGATGCAACTCGCCAAAGCGAAGAACCTGAAGTTCTTCGATGCACGGATGATGTTGAACGCTTGATTAGAATGCCTTCGGGTCTTTGAGCCGATACACGGCATTGGATGCCACAACCACTCCAAAACTCAGCACGGCTAAAGCAAGACTTTGCTGAGGCGAGAACGAGTCCAAACGGTACGAAAAAAAGGCAACTGCAAGACCGGTGAAGCCTACCCATTGGCCCGACTTCCACATTCGCAAAGTACCCAAATGTGCTTGGAGACGAGATACATCGCGCAACCATTTCTGGCAATCCTCTTTGATTGCAGTCTCAGCAAAGGCAGTCGCCTGAGCCAACTCGAGAAGAGTTGCATGGTATCGCCATACCCACGCTCCACCGCGAACGGTCGACAGAGCTGCACGGCTGGACCATTCAACAGGTACAGACTTCCCCCATGTTTCCAGCAATTCTTGACGCTGCTGTTCGCTCAAACCATCCCTTCTGGCCCACTGATGCTCGAGCATCATGAGGGTCGCCAATGATGGAAGACGGTCCTGCTCACAAAGCAGGTGTTCTGCAAGCGAGCGTGACATCGGAACAAAATTGAGTACCCCATCAATCTCAGTTAGAGAATCAATGGAGAGATGCAGCCGAGGCAAACCCACGGTTGCATTGGCATGCGGTGCGCGCCACATCGTTTTGGTTTTCAATTGGTCTTCAATCGCTTTCAACCGGTCGTTCCATCGGCGTTCAGTGTTTGGAGTTGAAAAGCCAACGAAAGCGCTGTGAATACCTCCAATCATTCGGGTCAAGTCCATCACCGTTGATGTCTGCCCGTCGAATGGCTTGAGTTCATACCGTGGATAGATCAAGATTCTATCGTTTCCATCAACCGCCCATCCGGCAATGGGGAGTAACAAAGACTGCCCCAAGAGTGCGCTGTTCCAAGGTTCGTAGCGGGACAATCTTGAGACATCGTCGCCAACTCCAAACGGGAGAATGGATGCGGTATATGCGTCGTTCAGGACGACAAGAAGACCGTTTTTGCTCACCGAATGAACCTCAACGGTTTGAACTTCAAAGTCCCAATCACCCCATTGCACGCCAAGTTCAAACGAAGAGTTCCAGTGGTTGGGTTGAAGATACGGTTCGAAATCCCACACTGTGGTTTTTCCAAACGAAGTGCGTACCGTTCCTTCGGATACCGCCTCATCGATGGATGAGAGCGCGATGCCTGAAGGCCACCATGCTGGTTCGTCCATGTTTGTGCGAAGGGGTGGGGGTTCTCAAGTCTCGCCTTTCCAAAAGAGGCTTCGCAGGGGATGACATCATACGATGTGTGCGTTACGCAAGTATGGAGGCGGTGACATGGGTATCTCGGAACGGATGGGAGATGTACTTGGCCATGCGGTTGAGTCAAAACTTCTACGGGAAGTTCTCGAACACGATGTCAAAGTTCAACATCTCGCCATCATCATGGATGGAAACCGTCGCTTTGCTTGGAAGAGCAACTTTGCAACAGGTATTGGTCACCGCATCGGAAAAGAAAAGCTTGAACGAGTTCTTGACTGGACGCTGGAAATTGGCATTCCTTGGCTGACCGTTTACGCCCTATCCACTGAAAACTTGAACCGCCCTGAAAAAGAACTCAAAACACTGTTCAAACTGTACAATGAAGGCCTACGTGAAATCGCAGACGACCCTAGGATTCACGAAAACAAGGTCAAAGTTCAGGTCATTGGCCGTCGCGAACTTCTGCCGAAAAGCGTCAATGATGCCATTGACTATGCCGAAGCGAAGACGGCGGACTACAACGATTTTGTATTCACAGTATGCCTTGCATACGGCAGCAGAGAAGAAATGATTGACGCCATACGCTCGATTGCTGAAGAGCATGCCGCTGGCGGCCTTGAACTCGAACATATTGATGAAAAGGCTGTTTCAAAGCGATTGTACACCGGTGACATGCCCGACCCAGACTTGGTTATTCGAACCAGTGGCGAAGAACGCATATCCAACTTTTTGTTGTGGCAAATGGCGTACTCCGAATTGTATTTCTCTGATGTGTTTTGGCCGTCGTTCCAAAAGAAAGATTTGCTCAAAGCGATTCGAACGTTCCAAGAACGACGTCGACGGTTTGGAGAGTAATTGTATGGTCGTATGCGACGAATGCAACGGGTGGCTAAACCCTGCTCTTGCCGCTGATTCTGCAGTACGTAGAGGCGATGAAATCTTGCTCATTCAGCGTAAGTTCCCTCCTATGGCAGGAGCATGGGCGTTCCCCGGCGGATTTGTTGAACGCGATGAAGACCCAATGCATGCTGCTCTACGTGAACTCAAGGAAGAAACTGGAATGGATGGCTCAAACGCAAAACTCCTGATGGTTATGGGTGACCCCCAACGTGACCCTCGCAAGCACATCGTAAGCATCGTCTATGAAATTCAAGTCGATGAGCATCAACAACCACTTGCCGGTGATGACGCTGCTGATGCTCGTTTCTGGCCAATTGAAACGCTTCTATCCGGCGAAGTTGAATTCGCTGGCGATCATCTCACCATCTTGAAAAATTGGCTCAATCAATGAGTTCTGCTTTCAACAGTTCTGCGAGTTGCCGGCGTGTGTTTGGCCATTCCTCAGGCTCCAATGCATCGGTCAAATGAATTCCAGTGAGGAACTGTGCATGCAAGTTCTTCCATTCATCCCCTTCACAGACCTTCTTCCAACGGAACAACGGATGGCCCTCAGCCTCAAGCCGTTCAAGGAAACCTCGCTCTGCTTTGGAGAGCAGAAGTGTTGGAGTCCCAAGCAACGCTGCCTCGCTGGCAAGCGTCACCGATTGAGTGATGACTGCATCGTGGGCTGCAAGCTGACGGTCAAGAGACCATACATCGCCTGAATAACGCTCCTCATCGGCTGATGTAACTTGTAGGCCGTCGAGTAAGTCATCCGGAAAAGCAAGCAGCTCATCGCTGTCGTGTACCCCGTTTCCAAGGAGTCGACGAACAAGAACACGAGGAGGTTGACTGACTGAAGATGGGCGCTGGGCTGGGCGCAGGTGAACATGCCCATGCAATCCATCGAGTCGATGCAAGCGGAATCCGTCAAGGCTGGACAAGAAACCACCATCGAGATCCTCATCCCAGTGTGTGGGCAAGACAACATCGGTTGCTGCCTTACGCGCCAAGGTGTGGGCGATGTGATTAACTTCGGTATCGCTGATGTACCAACGCTCGGTAATAGAACTGAGTCTCCGACGCAAAAATGGGGACTTCCAAGCCATCAACTCGAGTGGAGCGCCGATGCTCACAATCCGTTGAATCGGTTC
>JAQXFL010000071.1 GCA_029250345.1 Candidatus Poseidoniaceae archaeon | reverse complement strand
GTGTATTTAGAGCGTACATACGGACCACTTATTGGAACCATTAGTGGTCTGGGATTGTGGGCATCATTCCTTCTCAAATCGGCATTTGCTTTGATCGGGTTTTCGGCTTACCTCATCGTTGTTACGACGTATTTTGACGTGGAGATTGGCATCAAAGTACTTTCCATGACCGCCCTCGTACTCATCACGATTGTCAATATCTTAGGTGTTTCAAAGGTGAAAGCCATTCAAACACCAATTGTATTCTCGACGGTCGGTTTGTTGGTGTTCATCTGTATCGCCGCACTCTTTGTCGATGACTTTGATGCGAAGAGGCCTTTGACTGAGGCCTTTGATGCAAGCGTGTGGTCGTTGGCAGAAGCCGCAGCATTCGTATTTGTAGCCTATGCAGGTGTGACAAAAGTCGCTGCCATTGGCGGTGAAGTAAAGAATCCGGAACGTAACCTCCCTACCGGAATAATGCTCTCCCTGCTGATTGCAACTGTCATCTATTCTGCTATTTCCTACCTCATGATGGCTGCAATCCCTGGAGAATGGTGGCTTCAAGATGGAGTCGTTATAGAAAACCCGATTTTTGTTTTCGCTGAGAAAGTAGCGGGAACAAAATTCGGAATATTCGCTGCTATTCTTTCTGTACTCACTATGATCTCCATGGCACTCGCTGGAATCTTGGCTTCATCTCGATTTTTGTTTGCGATGTCCAGAGACAATCTACTGCCCCAAGCTCTTGAAGAAGTCAACGTCCGGTTTGAAACACCTCACTGGCCGATCATAGTCACCGGTGTAGCAATGGGATTAGCGATTATGTTCGTACCGCTGAAAGACGTTGTAAAACTCGCATCCGGATTTAAGATTATGATTTTCATCATGATCAACACATGTGTCATCATTCTTCGTAGAACCAGTAAAGAGCACGGCTGGGATCCAAAGTACAAGGCTCCACTGTACCCTTACATACATATCTGGGGTATTCTTGCAGGAGCAGTGCTGATTAGTTTCATCGGTTCAAAGGCATTCATCGGCGGTGGCGCTGCTATTCTTTCGGGTGCAGCCACATACTACCTCTATGGTAAGAAACATGCAGTAACTCAAACAACTCCGATTCAGTCGTTTCGAAGGCAATTCCAATTCACGACTGCTGCCGAACATGAGCGTCGCCTTGCTGCGTTCCACGCTGCAGACTTCGGCGGAAAGAACCACCTTACATTAAGAGAGTTCCAAAACGCATTGAAAGCCCTCGGTTTTGATTACACCGTCGATGAGTCACGATGTATATTCCACAACGCCGACATGGATGAGAATGGCGTCATTGATATCGATGAGTTCTTCCTTGCCTTCGAGGCGCAAAGTGAAGAATAACTATGCGAGTGATAAGCTCACCAGCGGTTCAACGATTCTGTTCAGAATGAGTGCAATGACCGCTTTACCTTTCCAGCAGAGGAAGGCAGAAAGAAGCCATACCAATTCATAGAAATCGCTCGAAGCGTCAAGAGGTTGTTCGAGAGACATCTCAGTCAACCCGAGTCCATGAACCATCATCGCCGACATTCCAATACTGGATTTCACCGCTTACATCCACATACCAACCACTCGATCCTTGTTCCGCCCCGGTAATGGCTTGCATAACTCCGACTTCTGCCGCCTTTTCTGCGAGGGTATTGCGCTCACCATCCGATAATGTTGGCTGTGGAGAGTTGGCACCGGCACTTTCCCTGGTCGGTTCATCTTCATCACCGTCTGTGTCATCAGATGCATCATCATCATCAGATTCAGACGTAGCACCATGCCTTTCGCCGTCATCCCAATCACCTTCATACTCGTATTCATCGCTCTCGTCGAATGATTCATCAATCCAGTCCACTTCTTCTTGGTTGGCTTTGCGAACCAAAACCACAAGAGTGACCAGAATCAATGTTAAGAAAAAGATACCCAAACCCATGGCAGTATTGGTCGAACCTACTGCCCCACCGAGCAAAACAGATTCAACATCAAAATAATTCTGTGAGAGTAATCCGTTCCATAGAATATTGCAAGAACGATCGTTTCCAGAGGATGAAATATCCAATTCCCATGTATCTGAAGTGACGTGCTTCGAAGAGCCTGAGGTGCAACTGACCGTTGTGTTGGCTGGAACTACGTCCACAGGATTACCGTAAACATCAACCGAACCAACACGTAGAAGCACTGTATCGCCTTGTGCGATGTTCTCAATTTCCATGGTTGAGAAGATTCGAACAGGTGCACCGGATTCAATGGTGAGTGGAAGGATATGAGAGGCATTGTCCTGTATGAGTTCAAGCGAATAAGTGCCCTTCATCCGGCCAGTAAAGTCCCAATATCCGTCACCGGATGATGAGGCAACAAGTGAACCAAACTCTTCATCAAGCGTTGAGAGAACAGATGTAGATGGTGCCAAGTTACCGTGAGCGTCAATGGTTTGAATAAACAATTCAGTGGGAACGCCTGCCTGAACAGTAAGACCATCATCAAAATTGGTGACAAGGTTTCGAGCATCACCTGCCACGACGGTTAATCGTACTGTAGCAAAGACTCCATCGGCATTTGCGCGAATCTCATGCCCTCCAACAGTGGTAGGTATCCAATGCAAATCTGAAAGTAGAATATCAACGGTGGAATCAACGCCGTCAACAGTCCAGTTCAATCCAATTTCATCAAGTTGATTTGAATACGCATCATAGAATACTGGGTTGAGTGCCAGTAACGAGTCAGCAGGGAGAATTGAGCCTTCACCGTTGAGAAGGATGAAAGCGAGTTGCCCTGGCGTGGACTGCATTTGGAATACCGGTTCAAACCGTGTACCTGTCGAGACGTCATACCAGTTCCCCTCAATCCTCCAAACGAGCGTTTCTTCCGGGGTGACTACAGCGTATCCTGTTGAGACTGAATAGTGTGAACTGTTGCCGTTGACGAGTGTCATTGAGCCGTTGACAAGCCATTCGTTACCAATGACATCAGAAGCGATGAAAGCAATGGTGCTTTGCCCACCTGCGGAAAAATCCGCTGAAGTGAGCGTCAACACTGCATCGATAGCAGGTCCATGTACAACTTCGACAGACAACGTCGAAAGAACTCCTTCATCATCCACTCGCACTTCATGCGTACCCACTGAGCCGGGAGTCCAGTAGACCGCCCCACTGATGTTTGAAAGACCTCCACTTGATACGGTGAAATTAGCCAAAGGTGGTGTGATTGTACCTGTATAACCGAGCGAATCGGTACGCATTGCTACAAGCTCGTAGGCCACACCTGCAGTGAATTGTTGGCTTCCTTGCCCATCTTCTGAGAGCACCATAACTTGCGAGATGGTCGCATCGGCTGGTACAACACGAATCATTCCCGTGCCGGTAATGTTGCCAGCCGAAACATTGACTGCCCAGAGTCCGGGTTGGGTTGCAGTAAACCATCCTGAAGGAAGAATCGTGCCGTTCTCTACCTCCCAAACGCGATTGCCTGCTGTGGTAATGTTCATCTCAAAGCCGTTCACATCCACCAAGCGAGGTGTCATCAAGAGTGCCGATCCGCTGCGCACCTGCATGCCCTCGTCAAAAATAAATTCGTGAGGCGCTCCTGCCAAAACCTCGATTGTGTCCGCATGTTCCATTTGATAGAGCCGTGCACGAATTGCGTATTCACCAATGTCTTGGGCAGTCCAAGTCGGAGAACCGACTCCAGCGTATGAACCATCAATGGTCCAAACCACATTGGTTGCGGGTTGAGCATTTCCTCGAGCATCTAAGACCTCGGCCGTGAGAGTTACAGGTAGAAGCGCATGTGCTGTCAAACTTGTAATTTGGAGGGATTGTCCGACGCCTGGTGTCACGGTGATGTTGATGGAGCCAACCAAGCCGTTGTGTGTTGCTTCAATCTGAATCAAGCCAGAAGACCAAGGATAGAATATTCCATCATCGGTGATGGAGCCGTTTGCGCAACTCCAAACAACTTCTCCAGTCACGATGTTGTTGAGATTATCGTACAGTTGTGCCGTAAGCATGACCACTTCATCAGCAGTAATCGAGACCAATTCTGCAGAGATTTCGACACGTACGGGTTGTGCGCCGCCTTGATTCGAAACAATGCCCTCGTCCTCAAGGGAAGAAAACTGAGGACCAGATATTGAAAAGCCGTGGAAGCCAAAAAGCAAGATGCAAACACAACTCAGGATGATGCTCTTGAACTCATTTGTATCTTTCATGTGTTCAACTTCCTCGTCAATGTCTATCAATGATTTGCTGTTCAATCCTTCCATTCGCCCCAATCGGTGTCGCCTTCTTGGCGATACCACCATGTGCCATTTTCATCCTCTGCCCATTCCGTGCCGTCATCGTCGACTCGATGGTCAGCTTGCCATGCCGTGTCTTCTTGCACTATTTCTGGTACTTCCTTCTGTTCTGGAGCGGGGCCTGAAGGGCCTGGTGCAGGACCGGTCGGGCCTGAGGCAGGTGCAGGACCTGTTGGTCCAGGAGTTGCACCTCGAGGAGCGTTTGAATCGTCGTCATCGTCGTCGTCGTACTCATCGTCATCGTCATCGTAACCAGAGTCGCCTCCACGAAGCATGGAGATCAATAGTCCGACAATGACGATACTCACTATTCCGAGAAGTCCTGCTCCAACATAGTAGAGTGGTCCGCCTGCCTTGAAGAATCCACCAATGTTACCTTCAACTTCGATGTTTCTTTCCTCTGAAACTTTCCCTGCGGTGATCGTTACCGTCAGAGTGCCGTCATCGAGCGTAATAACGTTCCAAACGCCTGGTCCTTGTTGTGAGACTTCGGCTCGACCTGTGGAATCTACATCAGCACTTGGTGGGACTTCAATTTGGTTGAGATACATGTCAAAGGCTTTGACGGTCACCGTGAAGTTCGAAAGTTGATCGACTGATTGTGATGAAATTTCAATATCCAATGAATCAACGATTCGTTGTGCTTCAACTGTAATTACGAGAGATGAATCAGTGGACCCTGTCGTGTACTTCAGAGTATGTTCACCGGCGGTGGTCGCTAAGTAGACATACGTCCCATCGCTTTCCCCGGCGGTAATGTTCTCAACTGTTACATCGTTTTCCAACCATTCCACGATTTGTGGGAATGTGTTGCCATCAGAATCAGTTCCGGTAACGACCATGGCAATTTCTTCCCCTGCTGTCTGGGTAGTAGCATCGAGAACTGCATTCACACTGACTGCCACGCCGTGAACTACAGAAACGGTAACAACGTCGCTGATGTTATATCCTGAGTCACTGATAGCAGAAGCTGAAACCGACCAATTGCCAACCTCGGAAGCATCCCATCGCATGTTGTTCGCAACCAATTCGTCGGTGATGACGGTAGAGATGCCGGTGTCTGTGTTCATGAGATACCATTCAAGAATTGAAGGGTCGATTGGGTTCATGTCCAAATCGGCGAGAGCCGAAGTAAAGTCGATGTGTTCATCGGAAGTTATGTCGAAGACTGTGTTTGCTAAGCCATCACTGCCAGTAGCAGTAAGCGTGACTGAATTCAAATCGCCGTTTGAGACTGTTACATTGATGCTCACTTCGTGGAAAGTGACCCCGTCGTAGTATGCTGCAGTAATCGTGTAGTGTTCACTTGAAGCGAGGTAAGG
>JAQXFL010000065.1 GCA_029250345.1 Candidatus Poseidoniaceae archaeon | reverse complement strand
GGCTATGCATCTGAATACAGCCTTGCGAAACACCCGGCGTCGAACATGACGGTTGCAGATAACGTCTGGTCGCATGTTGAGGTTGAGTTTGTCGAATCGATGGGTGGTGAGTTCAGAATCAACGGTGAACCTGCAGGTCTCATCTCCGCTGAGCAATCACTGATTCCACTCGGCGACTTCGGCTCAAACTATTGTTTCACATCTGGCGATGCATGCGATGAACTCTACATCGGTAGCATGGGTGCAGGATGCGATTGCAATTATTTTGAGGGTATGCTTGACAACGTTTCAGTCGGCTCTTTGTCTGAGAATTCGTCGGAATCAGTCTGGGTAAGCAACTGGACGTTTGGTGAAGGAGAAGGCTCTCTTACTCTCGACCATGAAGACCGAGAGGGCACTGTTTTCGGAGCCGATTGGGTCATGCCAGATGGCACGATTGTAGCACAAGCAATTGAACTTGAAAACGACATGGACTACTACATTGAATCAGCACAAGCCGGTGACCAACTCTTGTTTTACGGCGATGTCGATGCGATGACCAAAGAGATGTATTTCAACATGTTTTCATGGGGTGATTTCGGTAAAGATCCTGTCACCATTGATGTCTACATCGCACATGACCGTGTCCCAAGTTCATGGGATCATGATGCCTATTATGCGGCTGAATTCGGATACATGTGGGAGATTTGGAGTTGGCCTGAAGAAGGGAACTGGTGGTTTGTACTCGTTCCACGAGAAGATGTTGAAGATGTCACTATTGCCCACACCTGGGTTGTTGCCGATCCACCGCCTGCCCTTTCTGAAATGACTGAACTCATCAACGGTATCCCTGTGACTGGACAGTCCATTGACAGCAATCGCCAAACACCTTTTGAAGATCGAATTCTGTATTATTACGTCAACGTAACAGAGCCACTTTCAAGTTTGAGCGTCGAAACATACGATGGTGAAGGAAACATCAATTTGGGTCTTTCTTGGATGACCGTTCCCGATCCCTTTGATCAGTGGTTTGACATTTTTGAGCCAGGATTTTTTGAAGATGACATCGGCATGGATTCAAAAGTGTCGTGGAGCGATGGTCCGGGCAATGAGGAAGTCGCCACGATTTACGATCTTGAGCCCGGTCTGTATTATGTGTCAGCATACACCTACCAGCGAGCCTCCGATTTCACCATTAAGGCGAGCTTTACTTATGCTCCCGATAACATTGAGCCTGAAGACGCCATCGAACTTACACCGGGTGTTGCCTATGGGCCATTGAGTGGTTACGATGGGTTATACCAGTACTTCACAATCGATGTCCCTGCGGATACCGAACGCCTCGAAGTTGACCTCTCAGAGGGATACGGTGAAGCAACGCTGTTCATGAAGTACCTTGAGGCTCCAGACGCTGGTAATTATGACCACCTTTCGGGCAGCCCAGGGGCTGGAGATAAAATTGGATTTAACGACCCAACGCCTGGAATGTGGTACATCTTGGTGTATACAGATGAAATATTCGCAAACACCATGATTACTGCATCGTTTGAAGATCGGTATGTGTGGAGTTACGATGGAACTCCAATCCAATTGTTCAACGGAGAAGAGATTACTGGTATTGACGCACCTGCCGGTGAGGAACTCTACTTCTTCATCGAACTTGAAAACCCTGCTGAATATCTTGATGTCACCGCATTTGGAGGCGAAGGCTCACTTTACCTCGAAGGTGAGGGCAACCAACTCTTCATGGATTGGGACGATGGTTGGGACGAGGATTGGTTTGTCGAAGAAGACAAGGATGATGGAAAGACAGGAGGTCGACAAGGCGGTATGCCAGATATGGGTTTCACGACCTATCCGGTGTATGAGATTTCATACGGCGAAGGGACTGAACAGTACATGTATGTATCCATGCCTGCGAACGGACGCTTTGATATCACGCTTATTGCGACTGAAGATGTAACCAATGTTGGACTTGTTGCAACTTGGCTTGAATCCGATATTCCTCCGGTCGATCCAAACCCAATCGATCCTGTTGACCCAATTGAGGCTCAATCGTGTGAAGAATTTGCATCTGAAGAATTTATGTTCATCGATGAAAATGAAGATGGAGTAATCTCACAGAGAGAATACCAGCGTTCTTTTGATGACTCCACCGATTTTGATGAAATTGATCTCAACGGTGACGGCGAAATTGAGTTCCGTGAGGTCGTTCAAGAAGTCTGTTCATGCGAGAATGAACTGATGATTGTGTTCTCGCAGATAGAGGGTTTTAACGGAGTTTCCGTTGAAGCCATGGAATCTCAGTCGTACGCAAATGAATACAATTTTGAGAAAATGGACTCGGATTCTGACGGTATTCTCACCTACGATGAACTTGACAAGGCTATGGCGACCTGTGTGACAACTTACGATGCATTCGACGGCGATGGCGACGGAGTACCCGACAGTGATGACGCATTCCCGAACGACCCCGACGAATCAGTTGACACCGACGGAGATGGTGTTGGAGACAATTCAGATATTGCTCCAAGTGTGGCGAACGACGTCATTTACTCTGCCGGAGCGGTCGTGTTTTTGATGCTCGTTGGCGTACTGGCCTTTTTCTTGCGCAGCAACGGTGGCAACAACGCTACCAATGAGTGGGACACGCCACAACAAATGCCAGCATTTGATGAGCGAATGATGGGAGTTGAGGAAAAATCAATTCCTGTGATCGAACCTACTGAGTACGCTCCTGTTTCAGAACAACCGAACCTTTTCGAAAGCTATGCTGCTCCATCGACTGAACCATCAATTGCATTTAGTGAGGTAAGCGATTTGTTTTCATCCAACAGTATGCAGTCCGCCCCACCGTCTGAATTGATGGGTATGTTGGATGGTGCTGGGAATGAAGTGATCGAATATCCAGCAGGCAGTGGAGTTCGTTGGACACGAACCGATGCAATGCAACCTTGGACTCAAGACTGAATCAGTTCTCTGCTTTTTTCTTGGGTTGCAGTAATCCGAACGGCCGCAGCAATCGAACGATGTGCTTGTGCAACTCTGGTAGTATGTCAAACATGATGAGTGCCATGAGGAACATCGCTCCAAGTGATACTACCCGAGCCGCATAGGCATGGCCGAATTCGAATACAGACATTCCAAGGTACGACCACTCAGTATACGTCATATGCATCCAGATTAATCCGGCATTACGGAACAAGTTGAGGATGTGAATCACTGGAATGGTCAGCAAAAGCGCTTGACAGCGACGGCGCCAATCAATGTCCAAAACCGCAATAGCGCCAATGAATATGACCATGGATTGGAGAGCGGTACATGCTAAAACAAAATTAATCCCAATCGCAGTCCCGTCGCTCAAAAGTAATTCCGTTTGGAACGGATATTCGCCAACAAACTCACCCATGAACCAACGGTTACCATCCCATGCACTCCAAGCCACTTCTCCATTGACCGTGTTCACCGTAGTTTCTCCGAGGACAACATCTCCTGAACCTGAAAATCGCAGGAACATTGCAGCTTGACTGGCGACGAACCATATGGCGAGAACATTGAGCCAGGGCACATGGGCGATGAGTAAGTACGGTCCACCAGCATATGCAACGGCCCCCCTTGCCCAAAGCAGAGATTTCTTTGTTTGGTAATCGCCAACTCTTCCTTCCCACGCTGCCATCCCGATGCCCATTGGCAATGCTGCTGTGCAGAATATTGTGAGTACAGCATCATCATGGGCCAGGTACTTCGATGCATCGTTAAAGAACGTTAATCCGACCATTATCCAGCCAAATTGTGCTAATCGTATTCCCTCATTCTTTCGATTGTGCCACGAAACGGCAAGGGAAATCATACCTACTGCTCCAATCAGAGAACCTACCTCTGCACTGAACAGCATGTTGACTTCCAAGAGATGATTCCATTTCAACACTGTTATGGTTCGATGCAAAATCACTTCACCTTCGACCGTTTGGCACTGCTATGCGAGGGTTTGTTGTTCAGCACACACCAGCCCCCATGCCGGCAAATGCACCTCTGCATGGAGGGATTGCCTTTCTTGATCGTGATGGCGTATTGAACATCGGAAGCCCGAATTACATCAACACCCCTGAAGAGTTCGTGGCATTGAACAATGCTGCCAAATCAGTAGGTGAATTGCGAAGGGCCGGTTTTCGTGTATGCGTTGTTACCAATCAATCGGCCATCTTGAGGGGGCTTTGGGACAGCAAGCGACTTCATGAGATTCATAACCACATGCGTGAAGAGTTCCTTGCCATCGATGAGGACGCCCATTTTGATGCAATTCTTGCCTGTCCTCACCGTCATCGTGACCGTTGCAAGTGTCGAAAACCGATGCCGGGCATGCTGAAGTTTGGAACTCGAATGTTGCGGCAGTCCTCCGAATACCCCCTGGGTGAGTCTGAAGGGATTTTGGAGCATGATGATGGCACAGTCGATTGGTGGGGTGAGAAACCACTTCCGAGCAATACAGCTGACTGTATGGTGGGTGATCGAAACAGCGACATGGGTGCCGGATGGGCATCTGGATTACGCCTCTTTCAAGTTGCTGCCGATGTAGGCCTTGCATCGAGAATGGCACAAATAATCGACCTGTCGGACGAGGGTGATTCGTTCAATCCAGTGAGGTGATGAAATGGGTTGGCTCGGATTAGACGATACCGATAGTTTGGAACAAGGTTGTACGACCTACACGTTCCATCAACTTCTCGAAGGTTTGCCCACTTCCGTTCAAGTTCAAACACCTAGACTTGTACGGTTATGGCCTTTTGCTCAACAGCGTACACGAGGGAACGCCGCAGTTGCTGTTGAATTGATCACTGATGATGAGCCTCAACTTCTCGACTATTTGGAGACTTTTTGGAACATGAACATTTCTAACTTGGCAGGTCGAGTCTCAACATCAGAGCACGATGGTAGAGCACAGCATCCATCTGACCCAGGAATGGTATGGTTTTCTTCTCAACGTCCTGACGATTCGTTTTATTTGGATTCAGTTCGTCAAGAAGTCGACATTAAGGATGTTCCATCTGCATCTCGTTCTTGGGGTGGCCTCGGGCGAATTGGGGCTACCGCTGCAGTGTCATGGCGGGAAAGTAGCCCAACATGGGAGGCTATTGTTTGGCGCACTCAAGAGCGGCACGGTCAAAATGAACGACGAGTCTGCGACTCGACATTGAAGCAAATTGACGCTCTTCCTTCGACTTTCCTTTCACGTGACCCTCGTAGGGGCACAAGCCTCATTGCTCCACGCGGACCCTGTCCCGTTCTTTTCGGCGTGCGTGCTCGAGATGCTGATACAGCAAAGTTTGCAGGTTCTGCCCTTCGTGAAGCAGAGGAAACTGAAGACAGTATTGCAATGCGCGTCTTTGTTACCAATCAGGCAACTGATGACCATCTTGGTGAACCCATTCAAACGACCGTTCTCTCAACGACGGTCCTCGGGCGTGGCAGTACATGCATTGCCACTGAACATGGAAGTTGGATGGCGTTTGAAGAATCAGGTCCAGTGAAATTATTGGCACAGTGGTTGGAAGCAGGTGATGTTATTCTCGGTAACGGCCTTTTTCCGGAAGCAGGAGTTCTGCACCTTGAGAAACTCCGCCTCCTCGAAGCAGTTCCAACACAGGAACGTCCAATGTGTCTTGACTGCAATGTCCGAATGAAATCGATGGGGACTGGGCAAGGTAGCAGATGCCCGAAGTGCCGTATTCGGACGGATGATAAATGGACGGAACTGCCGAGGATTCCGCCTTATCCATCTTGGGTACAACCACCTTTGGACGCTCGCCGTCATTTGGCGAAACCACTTGAATGGGACAACGATACGAACTAGACTACGATTTGGGAAAGCAATAAATCCTGTGTGTTGATAAGACCTACATGGCTGACGAACAATTAACCAAGAATCTAGCGTACTTTGTACTCGTTCTCGTATTTGTGGGGATGGCATATATTATTGCGAAGAGGGCCGGGGAAAATCGACAATCGATGCTTGATGCTGCAGCACCCAAAGTTGCGGGTGAAGATACGCTCGACGGCGGGGCAAAGAACCCGAGTCAGTTTGATGAGCCGGACGAGGACGCACTTGAGGAAATGGCAGAGCTACTCGGTGAAGATGACGAAGATTAATTGAAATATCCTTCCTCTTCAAGCCGCAGATGAAGTTCTTCATTCTCAGTACTCAACGTTCGGTGAGA
>JAQXFL010000047.1 GCA_029250345.1 Candidatus Poseidoniaceae archaeon | reverse complement strand
CTCATCTTGCTGATATTTGATAACTTGCTTTCTCCTTTGCATGCAGGTAGTTCATGACCATCCAACCTTTTGTCAATGGTTGAGTAATCGCGGTGAAATATCGAATACATCCCAAACATGGGACTTCACACGAACTTCCAATCGAAGCAAATGAACGATTTGCCGTGGTATTCACAGACCGTTTCACGCTTGAGCATCTTTCAGTGAATCCGTTTGAACCCATTCAAGAACCATTTCGGCGAACATTTCTGGTTGGTCCGCCCATGACATGTGACCCGCTTCAGGGAGGATTTGTAACTTGCTTTGCGGCAGGGCTG
Source organism: Candidatus Poseidoniaceae archaeon (assembly GCA_029250345.1). Lineage (GTDB taxonomy): Archaea > Thermoplasmatota > Poseidoniia > Poseidoniales > Poseidoniaceae > MGIIa-L1. Next base: position 2,118 of record JAQXFL010000047.1, on the reverse strand, counting down.
CGTGGAGATGTTCCGCATTACTGGGATGAAACAGGACATCAAGTTCACCCCAAAATATGAGGGTAGGCAATTCGATTTCGTTCACCCGTGCTGCCAGTTCTTTCGCCCTTGGACGAAAGTCCTTGAACCAGTGAATAACTTCTCCAGCACGGCCAGAATACGACCGCTTGTAGTCATCCATTTGCTTCGCATTCGCCTTGTTGCGAATAGCCCCAATTTTTGATGTGAAAGCAATGAGAGGCCCAGCTCCGAAAAGCCCCGTTGTGAAGCGCATGATACTTAATTTAGCCAACATATTGGTCAAAAATGCGATCTTGAATGGGCCTGGTGCTCCGATTCCATGTCCAACCGCTAAACTGCTGAGGCGATGGTTATGATTCAGTACGTAGTCAAGAGCTGCAGCCATTCCTACATCCGGTGCGACGAGGTGAATATTTTGAAGGTCAAGTTCATCAAAAATTGCCGCTAAATGTGCCCCTTGAGCACTGGGTGACATGTCTTTACGGTCGCCTTCTGAAGCACCGAATCCAGGAAGATCGATGGCAATGACTCGGCATTTCTCCGTTAATGCTTTCCAGCAGCCTGTGTAACTCAAAATACTTTCAGGAAATGGGCTCAGCAACACCACGAGAGGTGCATCGGATGGGCCTGCTTCTGCCAGGCGAATCATACGGCCAGCAATTTTCCGTGTCTCAGTTGAGATGGTTACATCTGGCGTTTCAAAAGATTCTGCCCTTTTACGGGCCCGTTTTACTTTTCGCCACTCGGGTGAAAACAACAACAACGAAGCAGCATTGAGTTTATCATAAAGACTAAGTTTTTTCATGCCAATCTCCGTCCATTAAGCAGGGGTCTCCCACAGACGATGCCGCTCAGCAGTGCCCCTTAACGATGCAGTAACGCCACTGTTACTCACGCATGGTCTTGTATCTATTCGTAGAGTTTTCAAGAGGCCGAAAGTGTATTCCTGGTATTCTTTTAATTTCCCTTTTCACAATGTATGGTCTTCTGGGTAATTCTGAATCGTCTTCGAGTCGGGCATAGGCTTGAACCGGTTTAGTAATTCGGTTTCTACTCTGCAGATGCGGAACGAAGAGTGTCTCCACCAATCGATATCTCAGTCACCCGGTCCGTTGCAATATTCCTGTACCCACCCATTTCCGTATCGAACACAGTTTTGAGATTGTATTCCGCAGGGTCGTATGACATTGCATCGCTTACTTGATGCGTATCCCTCTCTTCTCCAGCTGGCCCAATCCATGCCCCAATTCTTGCGGTCATGTTTCGCAGTGTGCCGTCTCGCTTCTCAAATTGAATGGTAAAGTTCGTATTTGAATGGTGACGTGTCAGTTCCAGTATTCGTGATTCAGGAAGGAACTCTCGACCTGAGGTTGAGGGTCTTCCGGGTATGTATGCTCCACGGGGTGCAGGTGGAGGAGGTAGTGATGCGAGCTGCTCTTCGGTAAGGATAGAATGCAGTGTCCTCGGAACTGAAGCAGGGCTGAATTCAGTACGGCCCAACAACAGTATCATGCTGGCAACCATGTCCGTGTGAAGAGGACGCGAACGAGGGTGCCTCGGACGCACACACGCATTTTTGTTGTTAAGGAAAATTGGAAGGTGGTCCGCATGAAACTTGGATTTCATTCCAAAATCCATTACGGCAGCCTCAAGTGGAAAAATTTCAATTGTCTGCCCATGAATGGTTCGACGCAAGGAAATGCTGTTTCCTTGGGGTACAGGTGTCCATTGCGACGAGGCAGCAATGGTATCACACCATTGTAAAGCACGTTGAACTGCATCGACTTTGGACTTCTCAATGGGTGTTGATGGCTTTAGATGTCCGAAAGGAGTTTTGTAAATCATGAGACCTCCAAGAAATCGACCCCTAATGAAGATACAGAATAATCCCTCTTGCCCAGTTTGTCTTCAATCGTGGGTTTGAATGGCCTTTTATTCGATAGTACTGACTGAATTATAAGTGGCGTTTACTCTACCTTGAGTATGAAGCGGGGTAAAGCAGTCCTCGTTTTTTTAATTTTGATGCTCTCAGCCTCTTCTCCGCCTTCTTTGATGAACATCGGCGAAACTGAATTACACACCATCGCGAAGTTCTCG
>JAQXFL010000015.1 GCA_029250345.1 Candidatus Poseidoniaceae archaeon | reverse complement strand
CGTTGGATATCCTTCACCTTCGACCATCGCCCCTTCTTGGAAAGAGACCCATGCATGTGTAGCGTCCACTTCTGCTGAGTCAACATCTGGCACATGGAAAAGAGTAGAGGTGCTTTGAGGACCAATCATACCGAGATTGATCGGTTGAACTGTCCACCGAACCGTCGAAGAGTAGTCAACTGGGGAGGACGGTTGGAATGTCTTGTTTGGCAAATCAAACAAGTCGGGGTCATCACGTGAATCGAAAGTGTATCGCCCCGCCATATCGTCCGTAGAGTCAGCAAAAATGTGTATTCGCCATGCGTCTGCTGCGACCGATGATGGGTAGCTCCACGAGAAAAGAGGCATTTCATCTGCAAGCAATGCATGCGAACTTGAATCCCATGAGACTGAATCATTCGCAGGTCCAGCGTTTACGCCGGATGTGGCTGGAACAGTTCCTGTACCGTTCGACCATGTGAGGTTCAGCCAAGGATGCTGAGCAGATGTTCCGTCCGTCGAAGTGAAGGTCACCACATTGGGTCCGTTGGTGTACGAAGTGATGTCGTTCGAAGCGTAAATGGCTAATGAAAGCGTGGATGAGCCGGCAGCCAGTGCTGCTTGAACAGCCTCACTGACATCCCAATTCATCCATCCGGAAGCAACCGAATCCTGCAGGTCGACGTATGCACCAAGGTCGGTTCCAAGGTCGCGGCCTCCTGCTTGCGACCAGTTGTTCACGCCGTCATAAGTAAGGCCATTCGCCGAAGTATTCCACGCTTGGAGCACTGGCCGGATAGCGATTGGTTCGCCGACCGCTGATGAAAACTCAGAATACAAATTCAATTCAGCACCCGTAACTCGAGCATTGGTTGGCTGGGGGAAAGAATTCAACGGAATCCGAAGAAGGGAGAGCGCTTGCACATTGTTGCTGGTTGCACCAACTTTCAGCTGAGTCGATGTATCGTAAGTATTGGATGAGCCAGAACCAGACTGTACGACATAGGTGTCAACAAAATTCGGCAAATTCAAGTCTGGCATAGCCTCTCTGTGATGCAATTCAACAGATGCACACGAGCCGTCAGCACAGGTTTGCCAAGTTGTTAGGTCTGGCACTGAGAAAGTGAATGCGTTCGACCAGTTACCAATTTGGTTGGTTGCAGAGATTGCACGAACTCGCCAGTACCATGTTGCACCATCGTCCAAATCAGAGGTTGGCGTGTAGGTGAAGTTGGTTGAGTCAAAGCCACCGTCGTTCCACGAGGTACGCGTGAGAAGAGACGCTGAATCGAATGAATCAGCGGTATCAAGTTGAACTGCCCAACCAGCAACACCCGCTGCGTTTCCAAAGGACCATTCCAGCGTTGGTCGCTTGATCGGTGTTTGGTCAACACCGGTGCCCATAGACCATGAGCCGTTGAGCGGGGAAACTGGAGATGGGTCGACAGGTACAACGTTTGAACCTGGGACATAAACGAAGGTCAATTCCGGTTTGCGAACATCCGCAGCAAATCCTGGATAAAGTTGGACTTCACGGTTTGAACCCGAGCCAACTCCAAGTATTCCAATCATGAAGTCTGCACTGCTGTTTTGCCGCATTGCATTTTGCACACCGAGTGTTACGTTCCATGAGATACGGTCACCGTTTGAATACGATGAATCGAGTTGAATTGAATCGAGCAATGAGGAACGCTCCGAACCTTTCGCACCAGCGGTAGCCCAAGAGTTCGTTCCATCGTAAGAATTCCAAGTTGCACCGCTGTCGGTCCAGTTGCTTTGGGTGCTTTCCCAAACGGCGACTCGAGGTGAATTCGATGGTGTATTTGCGACGACCATCGAGAGTTGGGCCGATTCCACAGCGTAACCGGAGGGCAGCAAATTGGAACGCAGGTTGCAATTCAGTAGAGCCATTGCTTCAATTGGATAGGTGTTGTAAGAGATGAGAAGTTTCGATTCTTCATCGTAATTTTGGTTTGGAGTACCGCTGTCAATGTATGTATCGAGACATTCGGGGTACAGGCCATCCGTAGTCCCGTTACCGTGCTTCATTCTAAATTCAGAGCGCTCACCACCAAGCCAAGTACTTTCGAGGGAACTCACCAAAAAGTTGGAGGAGGACCATGGACCGTATCTTCCGTCAGAATCCATGTAAGCCATCCTCCAGAAATACATATTTCCTGCAGCAAGAGTGTTTTCGCCCGTCATGTTGAGGATTCCATCGGAAGGAGAGAAGTCGCTTTCTATGCCGGTGTTGGAAGTCAAAACCACATTTCGGAATTGTTCATCGGTCGCCATCTGCAAGATCATTTCATTGTTGGAAGTCGAGGGAGTCCAAGTAATCGAAGGGGTGAGGTTTGCAGTGAAGTTGTGGCCAGACTGATTCCATACTGCTGCATCTTCGGCCGGCCCAGTGAGTACAACTGTTGAGAGTTGATTACCCGAGTTCAGGCCATAGTGAATGTAGACATAGGGTTGGTCGTCTTCAAGAGAAGCTTCGGTGCTGAAAAACGAGATACTCTTGGTGCCTGTCGTCGAGTATGCTTCGTCCTTACCACGTGCCGTAATCAAGAACTCGGAAGCATTGGTGTCGCCGCTTTCAAGCCAAGATTGTGCAACATCGGTAAAGCCAAATCCATAGTCATCACTGGTTTGCGTACCGTTGAATCCAGTCGCAGAAGCAACCGATGAAGAGAATCGTCCCCCATCGGACCAACTGTTTGCGTTTGATTCACGGTTCCATGTTAACTCGGACTCAATCCAAGATGTCGACTCCATTTCGTGCATCGAAAGCATCGGGTTATTGGATGATGAATCGCGAGTTAAGTTCAGCTGAGCATCGATGATGGTTGCGTTTGTAGGCAGGCCAAGAAGGCTCAAATCCATTCGAAGATGAATAAGAGACTCCTTGTTCGAAGTCACGCTGGTTTGGAGTGTGCTTTCAGAACCGTACTTGGTATTCTTGCTCAACTCGTTCGAGTACGAGTCTTCAATGAACGTACCGACATCACCCAACTGGTCCCGAGTGACTTCGATACTGGCTGTACCGTCGCCGTTATCGGTTACGGTGTGAGAAGGCAGAAGGAAACTTTCGGTGGTCGACCATTCGCTGAGGGTATCGGTTGTATCAACACTGCGAACTCGGTAGAAAACACGGGATCCGTTATCAAAACGGTCGGATGCTGGAAGGGTGTATGTTCCACTGGAACTGGTGGTTGCAAAACTGTTCGTGAGTGTTGAATAATACCAATCCAAGTCGTTGTAATCTTTGAAAGTAGAATCGAGTGAAAGTTGGAATTCAACATGTGCCCCAATCAGTGACTCATAGGACAGAGTAGGTGCTGTATCGGCCTCTAAAATGAGACCGCCCGTCATCAATGGCAGTCCATCGGTAGCAAAGTTGGAGGTGACTGAGCCACCGTCCCCAGCTGCGTTTGAAGAGGTCACCATGACGAGTTCGGGACGATCAGTTACGGGGAACGATTCTGACATCTTGCACTCGAAGTGTGAACCGAGGCCAGAGAGCAGAACGCCAAAGTGGGACTCGTTGTTCGAGGCGGCATCCTGAGCAAACGCTGTGACGTTGAGGGAATAGGTTCCGTTGGTCATCGCTCTGAAGGGCGGCTCCCAAGAGCTTCGGTCGTTTGCGCCATCAGCACCTGCGTCGCCCCACGGAGTCCCCATGTCGGACTGATACCAGGTGACGGTGCTCGAATTCCAAGAATTCGATGATGCTGCATAAATGTTCATCGTCGCAGCAGAGGAAGAACTCGCATCACATACAATGTTCAAAGTTGCTGACTGAATCGAGTCTGCAGACGAAAAATTCATTGCGAAATCAAAAAGAATTCTACTTTCAAATCCGCTCGTAGAAGTCCCCAAAAAACCTGTAGCAGATGTGTTGTAGTTGCTTGAAGGATTTGCTTCCATGATGTAGGTATCGGAAAGAACTGAATCCGTTGAAGTGACGTAAGATATTCGTGAATCGTCGTCAAGTTCCAAGTCAAAATCGATAGACTGAGGCAGAAGTAAATCTGCGAACAGGAACATCAAGACAAGGAAGACGGTCAAAGCGGTTCGGCGGGGGGCTGTCTCGCGTAGCATGGGGCTCAAAGCCTTCAAGCCCACCTCCATATACTGTCTTTTCGCTTGAGCGCCATGAAAACACCTGACGGCATCTCTCTTGAGAGAATGAAAAAGTGAGGCAAATGCAGTCAAAATCTCTTCGCTTGCGAGGAGAATGTTCAAGGAGGCTCGGCAACGACACCAACCCATGAGTGAACTGTGGGTTGAAAGGCACCGACCTCAGTCCGTCACCGAAATCCGTGGCCAAGCAGCGGTAGTACAACGATTGACAATCTACTCCGAGAAAAAAGAATTCCCTCACCTGCTGTTTGCAGGCCCACCGGGAACGGGCAAGACCACCGCAGCAATGGCACTCACCAAGGATGTGTTTGGACCAGAGTACCGACGTAATCTGCTTGAAATGAACGCTTCTGATGAACGGAAATTAGAAAGTATCCGAACAAAGGTGAAGCAGTTTGCACGAACGGCCCCTTACGGCCAAGCGAGCTTCAAAATTATCTTCCTTGATGAAGCCGATGCGCTCACCAACGACGCTCAAGGCGCACTGCGACGCATTATGGAACAGTACGCCGAAACATGCCGGTTTATTCTCTCATGCAATTACTCCTCGAAGATCATCGAACCCATTCAATCACGATGTGCTGTTTTCAGATTTAGACCGTTGGCTGACGCTGATGTAAATGCACAAATCCACCATGTCGCTGAAGCAGAAGGCGTGGAACTTGCCGATGATGCTGGTGAGGCTTTGACGCGTATTTCACAAGGTGATTTGCGAAAGGCATTGACTGGGCTGCAGGTTGCTGCAGCCTTGGACATGAAAATCAGTCGCGACCTCATCTATGAGACTTCAGCAACCGCGCCACCTGAAGCTCTGCATCAATACCTCATGGCTTGTCGAGACGACGGGTTCCACGCTGCACGACGACGGTTGAGAGAATTGCTTGACAAGTATGGACTTGCTGGAACCGACTTTGTCAATCAACTCCACCGTGAACTGTACACTGCTGATTTCCTTACAGAGGATGCCAAACTGGACATGACAGAATGGATGGCTGAAGTTGACTACAGATTGGTCGAAGGCGGCGGCGAACAGATTCAGTTGGATGCGCTCACAGCACGCTTAGTCATTCATCTTCGTGCTTGATTTCACTTTCACTTTCACATTACGGGCGTGAAAAAATCACTCCATGGGCGCTCCTGCACCCAACACCATGACCAATATACTGAACCGCTCTCTTGACTTGATGTGCTGGACCGCTGCTGCCCCTCTCGTGAGGCATTTTCGAGATCGGCAATTACAGAAGCAAACGCAAGAGCAGCGTGACATTCACAGAATCAGCCGTCTGTTAAACCGAATACTCGTTGCCCACAGCGACATGCTGTCATGAAGCATCGGCATCTGGTAACTTTTCTACGATACGTAAGTCCCAAACATACTTTCGAGTGTTTTCCCAAGGGTCGCCCTGTTCAATGATGTTCACAGTGATTTGATGTTCTCCTACTGCCAAGTCCGTACCAAGTAGAAGGGCGAACCGTTGGTCGAGGTCACCATGAGGTATCAATTTAGAAATGGATTTGCTGGAGGTCGTATTGTTCTCAATGGATTCCGCGTGAGTGTCCCAAAAGCTGAGATCGTTTGTCTTCTGAAGGTCGTTACCGGCGTTGTTGGTAAGTTCGACTGTAACGTTCGCCCCTTCCACGTTGAGATTATCGGCGAGACCAAACAACAGCCAAATGTCTCCCGAAAGGCCAGTGCTCGAATTGACTTCCCAAGTGAGTGAAGAAGAAGCTCCTTTCGTGTCAGAGAAGTTGAGTTCACCGTTTTCATCCTGCACCAAGACCCAATCGTCAGCAAGTTGCGGTGCAACAATATCACCCAGCGGAGGATTAACGAGCAAAAATGCCATTGCCAAAAAAGTGAATGTGTGAAGGAAACCTGCCTTGAACCAGGTACCTTTCGTGTACACTTCGTTCAGTGATTCGGGCAACACAATACGATGAACTTGAGGGATAAGGGCGATTGCCGCTAAAGGGGCGAGGTAGAGAATATCGGATTTCTCAACGGTCGTGCGAGGCATGAG
>JAQXFL010000013.1 GCA_029250345.1 Candidatus Poseidoniaceae archaeon | reverse complement strand
GAACCTTCAGTTAACACCGACGACAGCCTTGTTCGAATAACAATGAACCAAGGACAAGAAATCAACTGGGCAGCTGTTTCAGTGAAGATCTCCATCGATGATGGTGCTCCACTCACCTGCGACAAGGACTCCGGCGACGGATCCTGCAACTTTGTTGAATTCGGAACCACCGACGACCAAGTTTGGGGAGTCGGAGATGGAATTACCATCTACGAGCAAGGACAAGATCTTTGTGACGGATCCACAACCTGTAAGGTCGACATTACCATTACCGACACTCAAGCCGGTAAGACCATCGACACTTCCAGTGCAGTTTCTTCGTGATTTCTTTTACAGAAATTAAGTAGATTCAGCGAATAAATCACGTGTTCCACCGGAACACGAGAGCCGCCCCTCCGTGGACTTCGGTCTACGGGGGGGCCTTTTTTTATTTTTAATTCAAATCTGATTCAGAGAGTGCCATGCGCGTATCGCTGTGCTGTTCCCACATGTGGAGTGATTTACCCCGCAGTGAATGCCAGTGTCCAATCATGAGATGCTCCATACCGGAAAAGACACTTCCAACGGTCTCCAAGAGCGGTACACGTATGCCTTGTCTGTCGAGTATCCAGGCTACGAGACAAGTCAATTCGATACAGGCTAGGCTCCCGTGCAACGTAGCCAATGTACCGTTTGGCATTCCTGCGATCGTGATGATTCCCCATCGAAGTACTGCTGCCGTTCCAGCCCCAAAGAACAACAGCGGTGCAATCAAATGAAAATGTGCTTCTCGACGCAATATGCTTGCAAAGGTTCCAAGACGCTTGTCAAACCAAGATTTTCGATGACTCATGAGGAGCCGTTGAAGCCCTTGTCCACGGCGAATTTTTTGTCTGCGTTGCCCTTCAGGAGTTGAAGGTGCCATATCTTCAAAGTGAACATTTGGGTCGTACAGGCTTCTGAAACCGTTGAGCCTTACTCCAGTGGCAATCTGTGCATCGTCTGCGTTTGACTGCGTATTGAGCTGATTTGAATTGAATGCTGTGCGTTTCCACATCATGCATGAACCCTCAAGGAAAGGCGTTGAGTCACGAGCAGATTCCCCTTCTCGGAGCAGTTCAAACATGGTTCTGTGTGAACGCTCGCTGGAAAGACTTCCATGCCGAAGGGCACGAGCACCGACAGCTCCGACACTCGGATCTGCAAACCACCCTTGCAACCGCTCCAGTGCATCAGGGGGGAGCAGTGCATCAGCATCTGTCATACAGATACAACCGTCGAAACCGTTCTTTTCCAACACTTCAATCGCTTGCCGAACTGCCTCAGTTTTACCTAACCTTTCTTTCATCGTGAGGAGAGTGAACTCATCGAACGCCTTGGGATGCGATTGAATCCATGCATTGACTTTGCTTACCGTTTCATCAGTAGAAGCAGAATCAATGACCAGAAGCGAACTACGGATGCTTTGCTGGGCGAGGTTGTCAAGTTTCTTTTCGATGATGAGCCCTTCGTTCCATACAGGGAGTAAGACGGTAATGGCCGGTCGTATACCATCGTTAACGGGATATTCAATCCTCTGTTTTCTCCATTTACCAACTGAGAGCCGATGGACCAAAAACGGTGCTAAGGCTGCAACGCCGAGTCCTACTTCGACCAGGGCAGGAATCCACACCATGGATGTTTCAAACCCCCTCTCCCCTTGAGTTCTCCCCTTGCAAAGTCCGCCCGAAGGCCACTTTCACTCCGTAACCTCTTCATCCAATGGCGCTGACGGCATCATATGCCAAAGGTGCTTCACATTGGACCGTGTGATTCACCAGGTGGCATGGCAAACGTCATGCGTATCCTTGCTGAACATCCACCTGAGGGATGGGATGCTGAACTTCTCTCGTCTCATGTCGAGGGTTCCCCATGGGCCAAGTGGCGGGCGTATCGCCGCGCTCGAGCCGCTCTTTCCAAGTTGCTGAAGGACGATACCCATCGCCCAGATATTGTTCATCTGCACACCGCTGCCGATTGGTCGTGGTGGAGAAAACGCCGTTTTGCTAAAATGGCGCATAAGGCAGGTGTGCCGAACATTGTTCACATTCATTCTGGGCAATTCGATACATGGCTGGAAGGTAAATCCAGTAGGAAAAATAGGCTTAACAAGGATGTTCATGCGAATAATTCCACGGTTGTTGTGCTGAGTGATTCATGGAAGGAGCATCTCTCCGCATCGATTCAAATTGATCATGTCGTCAACAATCCTCTCGATCCATTGTTGGAGCAGCATCCTTCAGCGAAGCGGGATCCGAACAAACTACTGTTTCTTGCTCGAAACGACCCAATCAAGGGGGGGCAGTTTGCGCAGACATTGGTTGAAGAACTACGACTCGACTATCCAAAAATTTCCCTTTCTATGAGTGGTGTTGAACAAGGCTCAACCAGTTCCATCAAAGCGCTGGGTTGGATGTCTGAACATGAAAAAAGGACTCAACTCTCTTCGGCACTGGCTCTTCTAATCCCTTCAAAGTTTGAGGGACAACCAATGGTTGCATTGGAGGCATTAGCCATGGGCACACCCGTTGTGGTTAGTGATAGGATTCATTCACTACCGAATGGTGTTCTCCAAGCCCAGTTTGAGAACATTGAGGATTGGAAGAAAACCCTTGAACCAATCATAGCGGCTAAAGGAGAATCTCTATCGAAAGTCGACGTGGGAGCTTTTTCTATCGTTTCAATTCAAGGTCAGTGGAGTTCAATCTATACGGGGATCGTCGATTGAGACCAAACACACCTTTTCGAGCGCATCAACACTTAATTCCCAATCGAGGTGTTCCTCGGCATAGGTACGAGCTTTGGCAGAGTTAATCGATAGAGTTTCGGGGGTGAGTGATCGTACCCATGCGCATCCCTCGGCATGAAAGTCTTCTTGTCGCGCCAATTGAAGCCAGTCAGGTTGATTCTGTTGTTCAAATCGATGCCCACGGTGATCGATACCGTAAATCAGTAATCCGCTTGCTGCATATTCACTCCTTTTGAGAGGGCTAGCAATTGACCAAACTTTGGTATGGGGCATTGGGAGGAGCCCTATGTGTGCGCATGCTAAAATCTCTGCCAGTTGTTCTTGTGGCAAAGTGTCGATAACATGTAAGTCTCCTTGACGCTCAGCCATACGCTGGAGTCCAAGTTTAGCGTCGCCTTCTCCAATAAGTATGAGTTTTGTATGTAGGCCGTTATGCGCTAGCTTCTGTTGAAGTATAGGCAATGAGAGAATACCTCTATGTTTATCAAGCCGGCCATGATAAACCATTGTCAAAACATCATTTCTTTCTCCACAATGAAACAGCGACACATCAACACCGGCAGGTATCGAAGTCATGTCGTCCATTTCAACTCCAACTTTTGAGTGTATCAAATCCATGTGTGCATGAGATACAGCACAACCTGAGGCCGCAACTTTGTTTTTCACCAACTTCCATGCTTTTTTCCAAACTGGCCATTGCAATCGAGCCAAGACGCCTCTGTCGGCAGGAGGACTTCTGTCCATCAAAATCCATGGTATAGAATTCTGCTGAAGAGTACGGTAGAGTACATTGGCGATTCTCCAATCCACAATTGCAATGGTACTGGGGTCAAATTGTTCATGGCTAACCCAGTCCCGCATCTTCAACCCGAGGACTCGCGCTTTTCTTCCGCGCATAGCGTTTACGTTGATCGAAACATGATTCCATGGGAGTTGAGCATGAGTGCCTATACGATCTGAATTGATCACGGTTACATTGTGACCTTTAGCAGCCAACCCCTTACCGAGTGCATCCAATGTTGTTGAGCACAGGTCGACTCTGTTTCTTGTAGTAAACCACAGAACATTCATGACACGTTACTCCGTTTTTCGATTAACGCACGCAATCCTTTGTGAATACTGATTGTTGGTTTCCAACCAATATGAGCAGTAATTTTTGATATGTTGGCCATGGAATGTTCGATGTCTCCGTTTCGCGCATCAAGAAACAAAGGCGGCAATTGATGTTGAATCGTTTTCGTCTCGAGGCAGATTTGGTTGATGATTTCGATGAGTTCAATGATGGACAGTTGGCTTTGACTCGCTACATTGTAGACATGTGACTCGACGTTGCTCCAATCTGTACGTAGAAACATGCTAATTCCTAAGGCCACATCATCAGCATGGACAAAATCTCGAGTTTGTAATCCGTTGCCGTGAACAGTAGGTTGGGCGCCTTTCGATATACAATTAATAAAACTGGGTATTACGGCAGAATATCCGTTACTAATCGATTGATGAGGCCCATAGACATTAAAGAATCGAAGAGCAACAACCTCAAGCCCATTTTTACGGGCCTCGAGAACTTGAAACTCGTTTTCAGCCTTCGAGGAGGCGTAGGGGGATTGCAACGTTCCAACAGCCTCTTCCACGAGAGGTAATTTGCTTTCGTTGCCGTATACTGCTGCACTCGAGGCGATGATTACTCTCTTGATATTCAATTGAGAAGCACATGATAACACATTCCGGGTCCCTACAACATTGTTTAGATGCGTCTCTTCTGGACTTTCGACTGAACGCGATACCGAAACTTGAGCCGCTAGATGGACTATTGCGTCACAGCCAAGTGCGGTGCGTTCAAGTTTAACGTTATCGAGGATATCGCCTTGAATCGATTCCACATCTGGATGATTCGAGGGCTGTAGGTCATACACGCGTACCTCGATTCCCTCGTCAATAAGAATTTGAGTTACATGTTGACCTATGAACCCAGATCCACCCGTAATGAGTACTTTCATGATTAGCCCTCAGTTCGTCAATTTATAATAGGCTTGACGAGTATTTTCCACTACGACTTCCCATGTTCGGTTCGCAAGTACCCATCGTTGGGCTTTTTCACCAAGCCTCTCCCGCAATTCAGGTTCGAGTATGCATTGCTCAATAGTTTTAGACAAATCGTCTAAGTCATCTGGAGTGTATAAAAGTCCGGTTTCTGCGTGTTGAATAATTTCTTCAAGGGCAGGTAACTTTGATGCAACCACAGTTCGGCCCATGGCCATCGCTTCAAACGGTTTGAGAGGTGTGACGAGTCGGGTCACGCGACTGTCTGGACGGCTAACAACAAATA
>JAQXFL010000187.1 GCA_029250345.1 Candidatus Poseidoniaceae archaeon | reverse complement strand
GGTGGAGCGTGGGACTGTTAATCCCAAGGTCGAGGGTTCGAACCCCTCAATCGGCGTAATTTCAAACATCTTGAATGTCATTCCCACTCAATGGTGCCTGGTGGCTTGTGAGTGATGTCATAGACAACCCGGTTAACAGCACCCTTGACCGTATTGGTGATACGGGTACTGATTTTTTGCAGGATGTGATGCGGTATTTCCGAGTATCGAGCGGACATTCCATCCATTGACTGAACTGCACGAACCACAATTGTTTCTCCGTATGCACGGACGTCACCATGGACACCAACACTGCGAACGGGTAGGAGAGCCGCAAAGTATTGCCATGGGATCTCCATCTCTCCAGCCTCAGCGGCTTGTTCGAACTCTTCTTCGACAATAGCACACGCTTCACGGACAACAGCAACGCGCTCAGGAGTCAAATCACCGAGCGTTCGAACCGCCAGACCTGGGCCAGGGAAGGGTTGACGCTCAGCCACATTTATGTCAAGGGTCCGTGCTAATTCACGGACTTCATCCTTGTACAGATCACGTAGAGGTTCGACCACAGTGAGTGTCATGTCCTCTGGTAGACCACCGACGTTGTGATGAGATTTGATGGTGTCACGGACACCGCCACCTGATTCAATCCAATCTGGTGCAATTGTTCCTTGAACAAGGTACTTAGCACCGCATTTCTTCTGTTCATCTTCAAAAATACGAATGAAAAGTTCGCCGATAACCTTTCGCTTTTGTTCAGGTTCCGTCACGCCCTTGAGCGCTTCAAAATAACGGTCTGCTGCCTTAACAGTCACGAGGTTTTCAATCCCTTGAGCAGCGAGGAGTGCTTCAATTTCTTCAGTTTCACCCTTACGCATGAAACCTGTGTCGACATAGACGCAGTGCAATAAATCGCCGACTGCTTGATTGGCAATAACTGCGGCTACGGTCGAATCAACGCCGCCCGAACAAGCGATAATAGCAACATCATCGATGGTGGATTTGAGTGATTCAATGGATTCTTGTATGAATTCATTGGAATCAAACATCTCAAACGCCCCCGTTGACCTCACGGTCTTGGGCCTTCACTCGCTCAACTTGATCGAGTTTGTTTTGTTTGAGAGCTGCTGCATATTCTGGGTTCTTGAGAGCTAGAATTTGTGTCGCAAGGTATCCCGCGTTGTCACCACGGTCGACACCAACGGTCGCTGCAGGAACGCCTGGAGGTAACTGGACGATAGAGAGGAGCGAATCAAATGGAACTCGACCACCGCATGGAACACCAATAACTGGCTTCGTAGTCAGCGCTGCCACTGCACCAGGAAGCGCAGCAGCAAGGCCCGCCATAGCGATGAAAAGTTGGCAGCCGTCGTTCTCAGCATCGTGAATTATTTGTTCAACAAATTGAGGAGAACGGTGTGCACTTGCAACTCGCAATTGATAACTGACATTGAAGTGTTCGAGAATTTTCGTACACTTTTCGGCAACTGGCATGTCCGATGAGGACCCGAGTAGAATTGTTACATCCATGTGTCTGTCCCTGCGCGGGTGGTTCATCAAGATGCCTCTTGAAAATGAAGAAACACAAGTATGGTAATCATTCCTCTTGGGTAAGCCCTATCGCTTGGAATTCCGGCCACTCGACACCGAAATTCAACGCTTTGAACTCCAATTTCGACTGGCACCCGAGAAGGTCAAATCGCAGGTAAGAGTTACCGTCACGCACTACGCCATAGATCTGAACAAATGAATTACCGTTGAAGCGTTTCAGGGCCATGCATGTTTGAGAAAATCGTGTCGTCTTGATGTCCCAATCGTGGAGTGCGTCACTTGGAATCTTTTCCTTCGCATCCCATTCTCTTTCGAAGACATAACCAGCATCTCTGAAGATGAAATCGAGGGCCTTGACCAACACATAGGTGGCGGCTGCGGAATATCCAAGCCCAAATACAACTGAGACAGTGCCTTGTGCCACTAACGCCCAAACCATGACACCGAAACAGATGGATACCAGCCCAATGCCTACCTTGGAAGCATTGAGTGTACCAAACCGACTTGACACACCAGCTAATCCTCCAACGAGCATCAGTAACATGCTCGCAGCCCCAAACCATGGGATGTATTCCGGCGATGAGCCGAACAGCCACATCATGAAGGCAAAGCCAAGAGGCAACAAGCCCCAAGCCATAGGATAAAGAACACGAGAAGGACGACGAGTCAACTCGACTCGAGTCCAACCAAACGTGCGCATTTTACGGACATCCATGCCCTTGCTACCTCGGTGCGCTATATACGCATTTCTTACTCATCGTCGTATGGATGTCGTAAACAAAGATTGCGAGCCGCATAGACTTCGTCAACACGGCGAACAGGTGTTGTGACCGGAGCAGCATGAAGAGTTTCAGCATCAACTTGCAAAACTTCGGCAAAGTGAGTTGCAAAAGTATCGAGTGTATCTTTGCTTTCAGTTTCGGTAGGTTCGACCATCATGCATTCTGGGACGACCAACGGGAAGTAAACAGTAGGCGCCATGTACCCCATATCGAGAAGTCCTTTTGCTACATCCATGGCGGATATGCCATGGGCTTCCTTCGCCGGTGCGAGTGAAAGGGTGAACTCGTGTTTGGCTACCTTTGCTTCTGCGCCGTCGACGACAAGTGAATCGACGCCAGCTTCTTTGGTTGCTTTGTGGATGGCATGACGCAGATAATTCGCGTTGAGGACTGCGTGTTCTGACATTGTACGTAGCCCACGACCATAACGTCGGTAATACGCCCAGCACCGGATGATTGCACCTGCATTTCCATGCCATTGCTGTACTTTGCCGATACTGTGTGTTGGTTCGTACCAATGATACCAATTTTCATCAACTGCTGCATCCAACTCATCTCCGGTTGCAGTGCGCTTCCCAACCAACGGTCCGGGAAGGAACTGGGCAAGGTGCTCCTTGACCCCGATTGGACCGGAGCCTGGGCCGCCACCGCCGTGAGGCTGGCTGAATGTCTTGTGAAGATTGAAGTGAACAGCATCAAAGCCCATCAAACCTGGAGACGTGATACCCAAAATCGCATTGAAATTAGCGCCATCATAGTACATTTGACCTCCTACGCCGTGAATGATGGATGAGGCTTCCAAAATGTCTTCCTCAAACAATCCAAGGGTGTTTGGGTTGGTAATCATCATGACTGCGATTGTATCGTCAGCGACAGCACGAAGAGCGTCCAAATCGATTCTCCCGTCGATACGGCTTGGAATTTCGACAATTTCAAACCCGCACATTGCTGCACTGGCAGGATTGGTTCCATGGGCTGAATCTGGTACAATCACCTTGGTACGCTGGTCTTCACCACGCAATCGGAAGTATTCCTGTATGCATCGAACGGCGGTAAATTCGCCTTGTGCGCCAGCAACTGGCTGGAGTGTCACTTGATCCATTCCTGCACAAACCTCAAGCATGTATTGCATCTCATGGAAGATGGACAATAATCCCTGCAAGTGATGTTCAGGTTGATGGGGGTGGATGTCTGCGATTCCGGGAATCTGGGCGATGACTTCATTGACACGCGGGTTGTGTTTCATGGTGCACGAGCCGAGAGGGTAGAATCCGGTATCGATACCAAAGTTTCTCTTCGAGAGCCAAGTGTAATGCCGGACCATTTCAGGCTCGGAAAGTCGAGGCCATCGAGGGAGTGCTTTCCGACTCAATCCGGATGGGAGCGTGATTTCAGATGCTGGTAAGACTGGTGCTGGTTGTGAATACCCTTGTCCCTTCGCGCCGTTGTGTTCAAACAAATGACTCATGCGGCCACCTCCAATGTTGAAATCCATTCACTGAGATGCTTCACCAAGAGGTCGATGTGGTTGGCCTGTGTCTGATCTGTAAATGTAACAAGCATCCAATTTGTCCGTTCAGGATACCATGACGAGAGATTGAAACCACCAACGATGCCGACTGAATCAAGATACTCCAAGCAATCCTTGGTAGCACCAGGCAATTCTATCGCAAATTCGTTGAAATGGTCCCCATTTGAGTGAGGCATGTGAACGCCATCAAGGGTAGCCAACTTTTGCTTACCCATGATGCATGCTGTCATGTTTCGTACTGCAAGGTCGTAGAGTCCTTCTGGTCCGAGAAGCGCCATGTGCATTGCACCCATGAGTGCAATCAGCGTTTCGTTCGTACATATGTTCGAAGTTGCCCTGTGACGTCGAATGTGTTGCTCACGGGTTGAGAGCGTGAGGCAGTACGCCGTCTTGCCATCAACGTCGATGCTTCGACCAACAATTCGCCCTGGCATCAACCGCAAATATGGTTTGGAACAAGCGAAGATTCCGTAAATAGGTCCACCGCCAGTGATTGGACTGCCCAATGGTTGACCTTCACCAACGACGATGTCAGCGCCATAATGTCCTGGAGCTTCTACTAAACCGAGCGAAACAGGCTGAACGGCGACAATGAGGGCAGTATGTTCACCAAGTATTTCCTTGAGTTGAGTCACACCACCGTCAAGTAGGCCAAGTGGGTTTGGTTGTTCGACATAGACGCCACATGAGCCGACGGCATCGGATACAGAGTCCATGTCCAGCGTTCCGTCGTCATTGTGACGAAGGAACTTGATCTTAATTTCTGCACCTTGGCAGTAATTTTGCATCACGGACAGGCGGTCAGGTGGTGTTAATTCGGAAACATAGACGGTGTCCTTTTGAGTTGCTTTACGGGTGTGTACACGGACGCTGCAGGTCAATGCTTCAGCAGCAGCGGTTGAACCATCGTAGAGCGAAAGGTTCGCTATTGGCAAACCGACCAATTCAGAAATGAGCGTTTGGAATTCCCACATTGCTTGTAGCATCCCTTGGCTGACTTCAGGCTGGTATGGCGTGTAAGCAGTGAGGAACTCGCCACGGGTCACCAATTGAAACACGGAAGCAGGAACATAATTGCGGTACAGTCCAGCACCCAAAAACGAGACCCGTTCACCAAGAGCCACGTTTGAGCCCAGCAATCTGCGTGCGTCAGAGAGAATCTCTTCTTCGGATTGTGGGGGAGGTAGAGGAAGGTCGTCTTTCATGCGAACTTCCGACGGAATATCAGCGAATAACTCCTCGATGGAAGTCATGCCCATTGCAGCAAGCATTTCGGCTTCTCGGCCCAAGTTCGGTAATTGGTCTACCATATCATCAGTCCCTCCTTCGGGTGTAACTTAAACCAAGCGCGAGACGCCCTTAATTGTCGCTCTTCTGAACGATGGATATACTTCGCCGAATACATCATGTTCTGGTGTTACTTCGTCCAACCATGTCGCGCATAGCAATGGTGGTTACCAACGCTTGCTCGCTGCGCTGATGTGATTCAGACGAAAGGCGGTCGAACAACGACAGCTTTCACAGATTTTCTTGGGCTGGCTACAATCAAAACCTCATCGCCTTCGTTAACGGAGTGAAGGTATCC
>JAQXFL010000018.1 GCA_029250345.1 Candidatus Poseidoniaceae archaeon | reverse complement strand
ACACCACTCGAATCGACCCTGCTCAACCTGACCAACCGGCTGAGGGCGAACCGGTGTACACAGCGCCCACTGGAGCGCGCTTCCGCCACCAGTCTGTTCGAAAAGGACTTGTTCCCCGTCTGCTTGAAGGTCTTATGGCTCAGCGTGATATCCACAAGGCTGCACTCAAGACCGCAAAACAGGAAGGGAATATTCAGCAAGAGTCGTTTCATGACGCAATGCAGTATGCGGTAAAAATTCTCATGAACACATTCTATGGCGTTTTTGCAAGTGGGTTTTACCGTTTCACCCACAGAGACTTAGGTTCATCCATTACTGCTTGGGCTCGCCACAACATCAAGGCCATCATTGCTCAGTTAGAGGAAGAGGGCCATGGAGTCGTGTATTCAGATACCGATTCAATCTTTGTACGTTCACCGGTTGATGCATCCGCCCCTTCCTCGATGAGGGAGGAAGAGATTCTTGCGGCCCAGAACGGGGAAGTCAACGCTGTTGAGAAAATGAAGGAGTGGAATATTGCCAAGCAATCCATGATCGACTTTGGACTGGAAATCGCTGAACGGTACAGTCGAGATTCCGCAGTTCTCGAGTTCGAAAAGGGACTTTCGGTCTTCTTCAGCCACGGTGCGAAGAAGCGGTATGTGGGCCAAGTCGTGTGGCCATCAGAAGAAATGCTGATTCGCGGTTATGAGACACAGAGGACCGATTCGTTCAATTATCTCACTTCCACAATGAAACGAATGTTCAGTCACGCTTTGGCTGATGAGGGCAATGAACTCGTCAAATACGCTCTAGCAAGAGTTCAAGCGGTGAAAAACGCCGAGATTGATGCATCGGAATTGATACTTGCAAAATCCTGTAAGGGCCGAGTGTCTTCAAACGGCAATATTGATTTCACCAAAGACTATGCCAACCCAGACAGTATGGCACAGGTTCGTGTTGCTAAAGCCCGAATAGCGCTTGGGCTCGGCTTTACTTCTGGAATGAAGGTCTCCTACATTGTAGCCGATGCTTCACAACGACCGATGCGGGTTGAACCGTGGTTGGAAAATGAGGAAAATGGAGGCATCAGCACCTACGATGGTCAGTTCTATGCCGAACGTTTGGCTGCTGCACTTGGTCGTATCACAGAGGCCTTTGGTTGGACTGCCAAAGAACTGGTCTCCGGCAACAAGCAAACCACACTGTTTTCCTTCTAAGATGATGAATGGAGAGAAAGGGCTTTTGATGAAGGCCGTTCACAGACCCTCCATGAAGTCGGCCTTTTTGCCAATACTCCTTTCCTCGGTGATGGTACTTTCCACACTTGCAGGTTGCGTTTTTGAAGACACTTCGGGCGGGTCAGACGCCGAAGTCCTCGCCGTGTTTACCTTCTCCCCTTCGAAGAATATTCGAACTGGCGATGTGGTGTCCTTTGATGCTTCCAGTTCGACTCCGAGCAATGGCCTGACCTATCGCTGGGATTTTGATGGGGATGGTTCCATTGATGACACGGGTCGAACCGCTGAATGGAATTTTGATTCTACTGGTGAGAAGACCATTGAACTCACTGTTTCGGATGGTTCGAAAACCTCCACCCAATCAAAGACGCTCAATGTCGTGGAAGCAACAGCCCAGCCACCGAAGGCTGAAATCACTCAATATGCTGATGATGAGGATTGTTCAAATGACGATCTTGATGAGAACACTCACATTGTGCTGTGGATCTGTGAAATGGACAAATCGATGACGGACCGAGATGTTTCAGCAACGATGACCGTTACTTTGGATGCATCCGACTCCACAGCAGGTGATTCAAGCCAGTACATTACGGAATGGCATTGGGACCTTGATTCAGAAACCGACAACGATAACGACGGCGATTCAGAAAACGACGCTGACATGACCGGTGAATCGATCGATTGGACGAATGTTGAACCCGGTGAATACGAAGTTAATCTCAACGTATTGAACAGTGCTGGAATGACGGATTCTGATTCCATCAAGGTTTACGTCAGTTATGCAGGACAATGGTCTGACTTTGAAATGGGTGGCAACACCTCTGGAAACGCTCAGACCCTTGATTTTGATGTCAACATCGTTTACGATAAAGACAAAGGCAATACGATTCGCAAAGCGGTTGGAGAACTCACTTACCCACAAATAGACGGTGATTGTACGAACGTGCCGGGCACCTCAAACTGCCGAGCAAAGCTCGACATTTACGCCATCAATGAAGAAGATGAAGAAGCAACCAACACCTCCGAAACCGGCCTGGATCAACGCACGGATGGTGATGACTGCGACGAGGACACCAACGATTGCGTTCACCTCACCTTGAGTTCTTACATGTTCACCGACACTGAATCCACATACGGCGACGGTGAGTGGATTTTCCAAATCCGCAATGAGAGAGTCAATGACTTAGAAGTCGAATCCTTTGTTATTCGACTTCATTATCGCTGAGTTCTCACTTGGCACCTACGGAGATGAATCAAATGCGACGAACACGAATAGTGGCCACGATAGGGCCTGCATGCGACGACGCTGAGACGCTGCTCTCCCTGCTACAGGCAGGAGTCAATGTTTGTCGCCTCAATTACTCACATGGGGCGCCTGAAGACAAGACACCGTTGTATGAACGCATCCGTTCGCTCGAGGGCACACTCGGTAGGCCAACATGTATTCTAGCAGATTTACCCGGGCCAAAACTACGCCTTGGTCGATTTGACGACGTTGTTGTACTGGAACGAGGTCAACCCCTGAATCTCCATTGCGGTCAGCCGTTTATGGAAGGCGTTGACGCCAATAACATCCCGGTAGAATACGCCGGATTGTCGGCTGAGTTAACAAACGGAGACCCCGTTCTCATCGCTGATGGACTGGTTCGCCTCAAGGTGATTCATTCACCGGGTGAGCCAAACAGTGTTGTCGAGTGTATTGTTGAAGACGGTGGCGTTTTGAGCGAGCGTAAGGGTGTCAATGTCCCCGGAACAATGGTTGACCTGCCTGCGATTGGACCAAACGACGAAGCAGCTCTTGCACACGCTTTGAAGGCCGGTGCGGATTACATTGCAGTAAGTTATGTTCGGACCGCAAAGGACCTCGAACCGGCACAAAAAGCTGTCCGTGACGCTGGCCTCCACGTACCATTGATTGCGAAAATCGAGCACCCAGTCGCCCTTGAGCATCTCGACGAGATTCTTGATTCTGCAGATGCGGTCATGGTTGCCCGTGGCGATTTGGGTGTGGAAATCCCTCTTGAGGATGTACCTGAAGCGCAACAACGGATCATCGACGGTGCTTTGACCAGAGGAAAAATTGTCATCGTGGCAACGCAGATGCTTGAATCTATGACGCTCCAACCTCGGCCAACTCGCGCAGAAGTAAGCGATGTTTCGGGCGCTATCCGCCACGGAGCCACTGCAGTGATGCTTTCAGGTGAGACTGCTCTGGGGCAATATCCACTTGAAGCAGTTGAAACAATGGCAAAAATTGCTGTTGCCAGTGAAAAAGGACTGAATTCATCAGATCAGCGTCCAAGTGGTCTGGCACGGTTTGTTTCGACGCGCTCAGTCGCTCATGCTGGCGTCGAGTTGGCAAAGATTTCGAAAGCCAAGCGGATTGTTGTCGCAACGCAGCACGGTAACGCAGCTCGTCTGGTTGCAGGTTACTGCCCTGGCATTCCAGTTACTGCGGTCAGTAACCGTATTCGCGCCATGCGGCGATTGCAACTGATTCCAGGTGTTGAAGGCCTCATGGTGGAAGAATTCGACCGTGGTTCTCAAACAATGCAATCGTCCCTTCATACTCTTATGGAACTCGGGACAATTGGCGTAGGGGATCGAATTGTAGCAATCTCGGGCAGTCCTAAGGCGATTTCAGGCGCGACCAGCACCATCCGATTGTACAAAATCGCCGATGACGGCTCTATTCACGGTGCAGAGTGAAGAAGTGGCCGCATTTCGCTATCTTTTGCTTCAAAGTTACTGTAAAGAGAGTACTGCGGCGTATTCACCAAGAATCCTCTATGCAATGGCGCGTCGCGCTTTTCAAATAGGGGTGGTTGTTCGGAGGGTTCGCTAAGGAGTAATTACCATGGGAAGTCAATGGGAAGATAAGAGCAAGCCTCACCTAAATATCGTGTTCATCGGACACGTCGATCACGGAAAGTCAACAACTGTCGGACGTCTACTATTGGACTCCGGTCACATTGAAGGTCACGTTATTGAAAAGAACGAAAAACTCGCTGCTGAATCCGGTAAGGCTGGATTCGGTCTTGCTTACGTTATGGACGGGCTCAAGGAAGAGCGCGAACGTGGTATCACCATCGACGTTGCTCACAAGGAATTCTTTACCCCTAACTATTACTGGACTGTTATTGACGCTCCAGGTCACCGAGATTTCGTCAAGAACATGATTACTGGTGCTTCACAAGCTGACGCAGCAGTTCTTCTCTGTGCTGCTAACGACGGTGTCAACGCACAAACTAAGGAACACGCTTTCCTCGCAAAGGTGCTTGGTGTTAAGCAACTTATTGTTCACGTTAACAAGATGGATATTTCCGGTGTTGACTGGTCAGAAGACAAGTACAAGGCTGCCTGCACAGAAGTCGGTAACCTCCTCAAGATGGCAGGATTCAAGCCGGACGATGTCCCAATGATCCCTGCATCCTCTTTGAACGGCGACAACGTGTTCAACAAGTCCGACAAGTGCCCATGGTACAACGGACCAACACTCTTCGAAGCCATTGACAAGATCACAATGCCAAGCAAGCCAATCAACAAGCCACTTCGCTTGCCTATCCAAGACGTGTACAAGATTTCCGGTATCGGAACTGTGCCTGTTGGAAAGATCGAAACCGGTACCCTCAACGTCGGCAAGACCGTTGTGTTCAACCCATCGATGAAGTCCGCAGAAGTCAAGTCAATCGAGATGCACCACACCATGGTCGAGAAGGCAGAGCCTGGAGACAACGTCGGTTTCAACTGCCGTGGCCTCGCTCAGCAAGACATTCGCCGTGGCGACGTTGCTGGATACACTGACAACGAGCCAATGTTCGTTCGACACGACGAAACCTTCGTCGGACAAATTCAGCTCATGGACATTCCAAAGGCTGTTTCCGTCGGATACACTCCTGTGTTCCACGCACACACAGCTCAGGTGGCTGTTCGGTTCCAAGAACTCCTCGAAAAGACCAACAGGGCTGGCAAGGAAGCAAACCCTTCCTTCCTCAAGACTGGTGACGCATGTTTGATTCGTTTCCAACCTAACAAGCCAATGGCAATCGAGCAAATGGACACCTTCCCAGAACTCTCCCGCTTCGCTATTCGTGACATGGGCAAGACCGTCGCTGCTGGCGTCTGCTTGAAGATCGAAAAGAAGGCTTGAGTCTTCAGTTGAACATAGGTTGAAAATTTGGACGGGTCATTATGGCAGCAGTTACCATCATCAAGCTCACCGGTGAAAACCACGGGGATATCGACCAAGTCGCAAGCCAAATCAAGGCTATTTGCGACAACGGTGGTATCTCGCTACGAGGACCAATTCCATTGCCGACCCGACGACTGGTTGTTCCAGTCCGCAAGGCACCTGATGGTGAAGGCGTTGAAACCTACGATCACTGGGAACTTCGAGTTCACAAGCGTCTTCTTGAGATGGACATCACGTCTGGAAAGGATGAGTCGGCACTCCGCCAAGTCACCCGTATCCCAATCCCTGACACTGTGAGCATCGAACTCTCGATGCGCTCCGTCAACTGAGCATTGCACACCAAACGCTCTACACAACGTGCCGTAAGGCTCGATGGGTCGACCATGGTTCAAAGCAACAACAGCGTGATACCTTGGGATGTAATCTCAAACTGTTCTTCCTCAAAGAGCAGCAGCTTCAGCTACGCCAGACTCAATGAGCCAGTCTGCTGACTCTTGATCGACGAAATGAACATCGCCGGCTTCCAATGCCAATGATTCACCCGATGCGGTGAGAATTGGCTCAGGGCTCGTCATGAGCACTCGAATTCGAATCAATGTCGCTTCAACGACGGGTTCTTCCTTTACAGGCTCAATGTCTTCCGGAACAGATTCTTGTGCGGGCGCCTCAAACGCATCGTCCAAAGAAATGGTCGAGGACTTAGACGGTGCCAATTCCATTGCTGCAGCATGCTTTCGTTCTCCGTTTTGGCCCATGAAGGCCATCATGGCATCGTCATCTTGAGCCGACGCTGGGGGTGGGGCTTGGGGCGTTACCGGTGCATCTTCCAAATCTGCGTGAATGTATTCATCCAAATCTGGCCACTCATCTGGTGCCATTCGATCTTCATCATCCCGTTCGAGGTCTGGCAGCGGTTCTGGTGCTTGGTCCTCAAAGGCCAATGCTGGTGGTGGGCGTGAGGTGATGTTGGTTTCCGTAAAGGAATCGAGTTGCATGGTGCCTGGGGCATGCCGTTGCGGCAGCGTGATGGCTTCTCCCGCTAGGCCATTCTGCATCGACGACCAGTCCACTTCCATCTTGAAGCGATCCATTGCAATTTGAACGGCATGGAAAAAGGCCTTTTCTGCCGGATCATGCCGTTGCCAATCAAGCGCTGGCAACTCATGTGCGCCGCCTCCTTGAGCAGCAGAACTGCGCAGCGATTGTGAAGCCACGTGCTGAACAACAGCAACCGTGCGCTTTCGAGCGAGTTCAGAGGCGATGTGGCGAATGTTGGCTTGACGCTTCTGAAGGTTCTGCAAACGCATTCCAGTCATGCCCTTCATCAGCATGGATTGAATCTCCATGTCAAGGGTGTTGAGAAGCTGTTTTACCATCGCCCAGAAGTCCTGACGTGGGAGCGGAACAGGCATATGGCGCGTGGATTGAAGCCGATGCGTGGAAAACAATTGCTCTTCAACCTCGCGCGATTGAGCGCTGTCTAGGTTGCCGAGCGTCGACATGGGTTGTCCGTATGGCCGACACACTTTGAACCCTTCATTCCACTTGGTTGAATCAATATGTGCGTTGATTCATATCGAATGGCTCACCTCGCGTTAGCGAGGTGAATAAGAGTGAAGGCGAAAGCGGGTCTTTTTGCCAACGGTCAAGGGACCGTTCGCGCCTGTTTTAGCCTCATCGTGCTGATGCTCGCCTCAAGCCTCAGTCCGATGGTTGGAACGGCTGAGCAACCTGCATGGGCCTTCATCGAAGAGAATCAATCCACTGGAGTTGTCGAATTTTTCCCAGGTGAAAACACAACCTTCGTTGATGCTGAAATCAGCGAAGCGCTCACTATTGATGCAAACAGGACCTT
>JAQXFL010000151.1 GCA_029250345.1 Candidatus Poseidoniaceae archaeon | reverse complement strand
CTTCGCCCCCGCAGTGAACAAATGAATGTACTGCAGGAAAAGCGTGACCAACTCAATCAAAAAATTGGTATTCCTCTCTACAGAATTAGGGAACTCATCGTAGAAGTTTACAACAACCTTACCGACGACGTGGATTTCTTCCAAGTACCGTCACTTCAGCGTGAAGAAGAGCAGTTTGCGTGGTTCTTTGAACTGCAAGCCATGCACGCAGTTGCCCTCCAAGCGGATGCTGCTCACAAGGAGTTCATTTCGCTGGTCCGTGAACAGAAAAAAGCGGTTAAAGACTTGAAAATTACCGAGAACAAGCAATCTGAAGTTCGTGCGGAATTGATTGGTTCTGAGCCAATCCTCGCCAACATCACCACTGAATTCAGTGAAGCAAGACAATTTGACCAGAACGCTCACTCGCTCAACAAAGTGATTCAAGAGCGAAGAAGAGAAATGCGACAACTGCGCCGTGAGAAGGGGCGGTTGGACGCATGGGCTCGCATTTCTGCCAAAGGAACTACAAGCCGAAAACCTGGCAACAAAGACCGAACTCGTAAACAAAAATCAGGTCAAGCAGATTGGAAACCTCGCAACAGAGGTCCACGGCCTGAAGAAGTTCAACAGCGTGCTGCAACCGGCGGCGCTCTTTCCCTTTCTGACCTTGATGTGTTGCTCAACAGCGGTGGACTTGCTTCGGTCGGCGCATCGAAGCCTACGCCAAAATCAAACCGCAGAGCTGAACGCAAGAAGAAGCAAAATCGCAACTTGACCGTGCGACGTGGAGAGCGTTCTCAATCGAAAAAGGGTCGCAAAGAATGAGGGTTACCGATGGACAACATCCAGTGGGTGTACGGTTTTGAACCAAAGACGCTATCCGACGACTGGAAAGAAAAAGTGAGAACCCTGTTCCTGAAAGAGACCGGAGAGCAGTATACATTGGATTCGATATCGAACCTACCGATCCCTCAATGGGCAGGTAACATGCTCCTGCTCGATAACAGTAAATACCCACATCCAGATGCATTACTCGGACTCATGTGGGCCTTACCGCACGAAATTGATGGTGTTCGGATTGCGGCCTTTGTCATCGATTCCGAATTCCAATCAGCAGGATGGGGTGCAAGAGCTTGGGATCACTTGGTTGAGGCATCCCTTGCGGAAGGAAAGAAGACCATTCAGCTTGAAGTGAAAGCGGAAAATGTTCGTGCTCAGAAATTCTATACATCAAGGAACTTAGCGGTGGTTCGTCATCTTTCGAACTACTATGCATCCGGCCTTGGGTACATGATGAAAGGTCCGATTTGAGACAGCGGATTCCCGAACTCTCTCGAGGGTCAAAGGTTATGCCCCCCCGATGCTTCGATGATGCGTGGAACCCCTCTTACTTCGTGACATAGCAGCGCAATCCGGCGTCACCGGTGCTGCTCTACTCGACGGTGAAGGCTTCGTCTTGTTCAGTGAACCGCAACACGACGACAGTGTCCAACAATTGGGTAAAGCCATCGCACTTCTGGACCCGTCGTTTTCGAACGGAAGAGTGACACTGAACGGGGAAAACGGCACAGTTATCGTCCAAGAACTCTCAGGAAACCGTGTATTGGTGGTTCGATGCTCTGTCTCATCAAACCTTGGTCAATTACGCCATATGCTTGACGAAGCAACGGTCCGGTTCAATGCTCTCATCCCCTAAAGAAGCGAACTTTAAGCCAACTATGAGCCTCTTGGCTCTGGATTTTCAAGTGAAGAGATTAAATGTAAAGGGTCGGTCGCAAGGCCAGTGAGAAGATGGGAGTCTTCCACGACCAGGTGAGATACGAATGGATGAACTAAAACCTCAACTCGAAGAACGACGAAAGATGGTCGATGAAAAGGCTACAAAATACCGTACTCTTCGAGACGAGTGTAATGAGAACTCCAAGAAATTCACCGCAACACGAAACGAGATGAACGGCGAAGTTCGAGAACTTATTGTACAAGTTCGAGAACAACGCGAAATCCGTGAACAAATGAACGAAATCGTTCGAGAAAAGAAGAGCGTACGTCTTGAAGCAAACAAGAAAGTTCGCGAAGCAAAGGATGCGCTCAATGAAGCAAAGGGTCCTGAAGCCGCTCCACAACGCGATGAAGGACGACGTGGTCGAAGAGACCGCCCTGATACCATCCACTCCCTCCGCCGTGAATTGATCCGTTTGGAAAACGAATTCGAAATGGGTCGCCACACCGGTAAGAACGAAACAAAAGTCATGAAGCGCATGAAGGAAATCAGTGCAAAGATTCAGAAGATGAAGATTTCAGAAGATTCCAACACCGACCTCAAAGAATCCCGTGAAGCACTTCGCATCGCTATGGAAGCTCAAGAGACTGCACACGCTGCTGTCGAACAAGCCGCTGAGGCCGCTCAAGAAGCGCACGATTTGATGCTCCAATGGAACAAGGAAGTCGACAACCAACGCGAGAAAGCAGAATCTGCTCACCGCAAGTTACGAACTTCAAAGAAGGAAGCTGACAAAAACCACCGTGCTTACATCGTATCTCTGCGATGCTTGCACTCAATTCAAGACATGCTCCGTGCTATGCGTGGTGCAAGTGCAGGTGCTGGACAACGGCCGAATGCACGTCTCGAGGTCCAAGATTTGATGGGCAAGTTGATGTCAGGAGAGACACTCTCTACCGATGAATTGATGCAACTTCAGCGCTACGACTGAACCTCATCAATCCGATGAGATGAAAGACCCCCCCTTCTACACTTACATTATCGAGGGAACACTATGCTGTCGAAAGAAGATATCGCATCCATCGTCGAAGATTACGACCGAATGAAACTCCGAATCGGGATGACCGCTTCGCATTCGGCTTTGGACATCTGCGACGGAGCCATTGAGGAAGGATTCCCAACCGTAGCTTACTGCAAAGAAGGCCGTCACAGGACCTACGCCAATTACTTCAAAGCGCACCGCTCCCAATCCGGTCGAGTGGTCCGTGGAATGGTCGACAAAGCCATTGTCATGCCTTCGTTTAACGACGTCATGAAGGAAGAGATGCAAGAACAAATGCGCAAGCGGAACGTTGTCTACATTCCAAACCGATCGTTCACCTCGTACTCTTCGATTGCAGATGTTGAAGACACGTTCAAGGTGCCTTTGTTCGGTTCACGAAACATGCTCCGTATGGAAGAGCGAACCGAAGAACAAGACTACTACTGGATTTTGGACAAGGCTGGATTGCCGTACCCAGAAGCCATTGCCGACCCACAAGACATCGATTGTCTGGTCATCGTCAAACTGCACCACGCTCAGAAGAAACTTGAGCGTGGATTCTTCACCTGTGCATCCTATGCAGAATACCAAGAAAAGTCGCAAACCCTTCTTGCTGAAGGCGTTATCGATGAAGAATCACTTGCTGGCGCACGGATTGAACGCTACGTCATCGGCCCAGTTTTCAACCTCAACTTTTTCTATAGTCCGTTAGCAGAAGAGGGTGAAAAACTCGAATTGCTCGGTGTCGACTGGAGATTCGAGTCCTCTCTCGACGGTCATGTTCGTCTACCTGCTCCTCAGCAAATGACCATGCCCGCTCACCAACAAATCCCAGAGATGACCGTTGTTGGACACAACACCGCAACGATTCGAGAATCACTGCTTGAGAAAGCGTTTGAACTCGGAGAGCGATTTATCACTGCAAGCAAAGAGCATTACGACCCAGGAATCATTGGACCGTTCTGTCTACAAACCTGTATTGACAAGGATATGAATTACTACATCTACGACGTTGCCCCTCGTTTGGGTGGCGGCACAAACGTCCACGTCAGCGTTGGACACCCGTATGGAAACGCAACATGGAGAAAGCCAATGTCCAGTGGACGACGCATCGCTATGGAACTGCGTATGGCTGCTGAGCAAGACCGTTTGCTCGAAGTCCTCACATGATGCCGCACTCCGGTCTCATCTCGTTCATACAGATATTGATAATCTCTTGAGCAAGGCTTGAGTTGTTACCATGCCTGAAGGTCCAGAAATACATCGCGCAGCGTCAAAGATTCGCAATGCGCTTGAGGGTAAGACCATCGAGGACATAGAGATCACGTTACCGCGCTACGAAGAACGTACCAACGAGTTCCTCGACAAGACCGTTCTCAAAGTCGAGGCAAGAGGAAAGGCCATGTTGATTCACTTCGACACCTTTGTCCTGTACAGTCACAATCAGTTGTACGGACGATGGACCGTCAACCGGA
>JAQXFL010000178.1 GCA_029250345.1 Candidatus Poseidoniaceae archaeon | reverse complement strand
AGCATCATTTGGAGCATCGGCCACAACCGAAGGAATGATGGGGATGCATTCCACATCAACTGAATCATTGGATGTTCACTCATCGGAATCCCTCCTTCGCCGGGCGGAGGTAGGTCTGCGGGCAATAATCTCAGTTCGACAATTAAATCTCGTAGCGCACGCGCTTCATCCTCGTCCACCATCTCGAGTTCCTCGCACGTCTCCATTGTTAACTCAAGCAGATCAGCAAGTTCATTCGGGTTCATTGGACCAGTTTCTGTATCTTTAACATCGATTGGGCCAAATGAGACTGGGCCTAAATCGGTAGAATACATCTCATCACCTTGACGTTCAACTTTCATCAAATGTTGTCCGGCAGTATTGCCAAGTGGTGCAAGCGCGAAGCCGCCATCGACGATACGAGATGAGAGCCATTCAGGTAACTCACGGATTTGACCGGTGATGAGTACGCGGTTGAGTTCCCCTGGGAAAGCCACGGGTGCAACCTCTACAGCTTCCAAAACTCGTGATTCTACGGTCGGCCAGTGCGTCAAACGAGATTGGACATGCTCAACAGCAAGTTGGGATGGGTCCAACAGTCGGACACGACCCTTTTCGCCCACTATCATGGCAATCAGTGCGGCGATGTATCCACCTTTAGCGCCTAACACGACGACTTCTTGCCCAATGGACAGTTCCAAATGATGCAGCAAAGTTGCAATCATATGTGGTGCGGAAATCGTCTTGATTCCGCCTTCATCGGTTTCAAGAAAAGGGATTGGTCGGTCGGCGAAGAAAGGCTCGACATCATAGTCTGTGAAGTCAGCAATGTCGACTTTAAGCATGGCTTTATGGACATGCTCTGGGACTTCAATCCCACCCTTGGCTAGGCGCCGCAGCAAGGCAGGCATGTCCGTCATGGATGTGTTAAAATCCCCGGCCCATGTAAAGGATGGGCTTGAAACGTCTCAAATGGTAGCGGTTTGTGTCTCTTTAGAACGGAGAATTTCTTCGATATGTGAGAGGTTGTGGCGGTGTTCCTCCATACTCGCTTGAATAAGTTCGTCATCACTGCCGTGGCGCTTTTGAAGATACAATTCTTGAGCAGGAAGTTCATCTTCTAAGTTTGTTCGAATGTTTCGCATCATTTCTCTAAAACCGTCGGTGTCCGAGAAACCAATGTCACGTGCTTCGATGACCATTGTTTCGATCGATTCCCGAATTGATTCAGGAGAGAGATAGACGCTGTTCAATGAGGAGAACATGTCGTCCATGACAGTGGACTCGATCTTCGCCATGTGTTCGGACACTGTTGCACGAGCGAGTCCTAATTCTTCAGCCAAATCTGAAATTCGAGTTCTTTTGGGGATTTCAAAATACCCTTTATCATACGCAAACTTCGCCAACTTCATTTGTCTTGAAGATAGAGTCCCGTTATCGTCATTTAGAGATGTATGTATGCTACGGGCACTCACGCGGTCTGGTTTGGCAATCATTCGCGCAAGCCCAGAAATGAGGCGTAATTTTAATTTCGGTCCTTGAATCGTGTATCGTAGTCCTTCACCATCGAGGTAGCATTCGTTTGGCACAGCGCTGGTCCCATTGGTTCGGGCATTCAAATTCGTGAGTGAGTGATTAAATCGAAGCATGAGAATATGCGGCTCATCTGGTGAATCGGGCTTGGCGATGGTTTCGAGATAATCTAAGAAGTAAAGGTCAGCGATGTCTTCGGGACCTTTGCCATCCGCAAAATGGCATTTCACCAAACATCGGACATCCTTTGGAACCCTTTTAACATAGGATAAAAACTCGATTCTACGGAAGATTTTCACAACTAACCCTATATCTAAATGCTCGATTCTACTAAACTTCCAAAAAAATGTAACCTCGCGCATAAACATCGTTATGCATTCTCCGGTATAAGTAATATCCCGGTCAGTTAACGCATTTCAAGCCATGCGAAAAATGAAAAAATTGGCAAAAGTATCAAAATTGCACGGTTAATTTTCCTTTGTTGGTCGACATACTTGACGGTTGGCTCGGGAGAAACTTCGATCGATTTGGCACTTCTTTTTCGGCGAGAAACATTCACTTTATCCTCAATTCTGTCAAGAACCTTAGCACGCAGTTCAGGTTGACGACTGTTCGATACGCCTTGGCCGACAATAAAGCGTACTGAATGGTGGTCTGCGAGTTCTAAGGCGGCGTCTACAACACCAATGACATTGGTCAAATTATGCATGTCAATGCGTATGGACATTCCATCGCTTTTGACGTGACTCAACACCCGCCAGTGACCTTGGCCTTCGTTGTAGGGGTGTAACAATTCACGAGCCACTTGGAGCGGCTTACTGCCAAGAAATACCGGCCGCCTTCTCCGTGCAAGGAAAGGTCCCAAAAGTATGGCTCCGAGCATTGGAGGCACACACATGAGGGTGGCGAGGCGCTGAAGTTTGTCAGGATCTGTAAGTACGGAAACAACTGCTAAACTGAACCCAAGATACAATCCCATGAAGGCTCCAGCTTGTAAGCCCGTTCCTAAGCCAACTGGTTCCCCCTCCTTGGTGCTCATGGTTCGACGAGGTCCGTTCCGCACATCAATACTCGCATTTGTCCGAGCCAAACTTCATCAATTGAGGGCAGGTGCGAGTGGTATGGAGAAGAATGGCTTGGCGGACCGTCATAGAGAACGGAAAGTTGGGCGATGGGTGTTCGGAATAAGCGCTTTTTTCTTCGTTTCGTTTTTCCTTACTCCGTTTCTTTTGCCAACCGGTAGTGTGCCTGAACTCGGTGCTCGTGCGAATGCGCTCGATTATGCTACAGAAGATGGTGCGTTCTCAGGAGGCAATACCCCTGAAGCATTGAGGCATGTCCATGATGATGACACAATTCATCAGCACGAGCCATTTGCATGGACGGAATTGGACCCCTACAGTGGCTTCATCTACATGTTTGGTGATCTCAACTGCCACAACAAACACGAGCGTTCCTGGGTACTTAACGAGAATCAAATGCCTGTATGCACTCGAGATGTTGGAATCTTTTTCGGACTTGCAATGGGTGGTTTAGTGTACTCTCGGTTTGGTTACAACCGTTGGACAGTGCGCGACTCATGCTTGTCTTTGCTGCCTGACGCTTGGCTCGAAGGAATCTATAGAACGAACCGAAGAACGATGGCTTGGATTGGTTTGGGTAGTTTGCTCTGCATCCCTTTGATTCTTGATGGATTTACACAATTACTTACCGGTTATGAATCAAACAATTTCACCCGACCTTTGACAGGAGCGCCGTTCGGTTTCGGTATTGCCATTTTGACCGCAGCAGCATATTCTGCTCGCCCACATCTCTTCAAGAACGCAAGTGAAGTTGTTTTGCCAGCCAATGCGAAGTTTGAACTCCAGGCTGAAGAAGAGTGATTATTCACCCGGCGGAGGTGTTTCCCACCACGCCAAAATCTCATCAATCGTTGTGGGTGCCGGACAATTTTCATGCCCGCTGCTCAGCATTTCTAGTCGTTTACAGATGTGGTCAATTGCTCTACGAATGGATGGTCGGGGCTGCCTTCCTTCATCCGGTACAAGCAGAGTACGCAATGCGGATTCCCATTTCGCATCGGGGTTTGCTCTGCGCCATGAAGCGAGATTGGAGCGCAACGGCCACATCGCTAGGGCGAGTCGACCGTATCCTAGTCGGCTGTCTCGGAGTTTGAACACTTGAGCTTCAGCAAACGGTACATGGGATTGTTGTTTGTGTATCCAACGCGTTTTCTCTAACCATTTTATCAGGCGCTGTGTGTGGCGTTGAGTCACCATTCTGTGTGGCCCAAAGGCCTTGTGGAGCCGTGGGACTTCACTTGAGCCAACGATGAGGGAGAGCGTTCCAAGAACCGACCAACACGAGTGTGCATGTGGAACGGCAGGCACATCAAAGCCCCCAGAATGCTCTGAGTCCCATTTTTCTTCAGCGTATTTCATCCATTCGGCAGGTGAACGGCCGGATAACCATCCAATGTGAATAGCGGTCTTTTCTTGAGGAGCCCCGGGAAGGCGGGTCTGTTTCTTAACATCGGTTACAAGTGTCCGTAGGAGGTATCTGTCCACTTCGTCAGCATTGACATTCAGTGGTGCTGGTTTTCGATTGAAAAAGGCGCGCAGTTCCTTACGTAACTTCTTCTTGAGTTCATCCAACCCGCCTTCATTTAAGATTGGGCCAACAACATTGCACTTGTCGAAGGGCGATGGCGCTTTGATTTCTC
Source organism: Candidatus Poseidoniaceae archaeon (assembly GCA_029250345.1). Lineage (GTDB taxonomy): Archaea > Thermoplasmatota > Poseidoniia > Poseidoniales > Poseidoniaceae > MGIIa-L1. Next base: position 3,443 of record JAQXFL010000178.1, on the reverse strand, counting down.
CAGACAACAGGTCGATGAATCCCTTACGAATTGTACGTTGAATCTCAGCAGTTTCGAAGTATTCCTGTTTCTCACTGTTCATTCTCAATGTACCCGATTCAATTCTTTTCATGGCTTTATCTGGATCGCAATCAATCCACAGCACCAAGTCTGGTATCATCGCTGCAGCGTTCATTTTAGCCACTTGTTCCACCCCGAGGTCACCAACGATTCCTTGGTAGATGAGGGACGAGTGAATATTTCTGTCTGAGATGACGATGTGTCCCTTTTGGAGCAATGGTCGTATCCAAGTGTGCGAATGGTCGAGCCGATCAGCAGCAAAAAGCCCGGCTTCTTCGAGCGGTGTTTTGTTTCCAAGTTTGACGGATGTGAGTGCCAGCTTACCTAGTTCACTGTGTCGCCTTGGTTCGTGGGTAGCATGGACTTCAGGAAATGGGTATTCTGCTGCAAGTTCGAGTAAAATACGAGCGGCTTCACCTTTTCCCGAGCCGTCACCACCCTCAACCGTGATAAGGTACATCAGTCATCACCAACATCGCTAAATTGTTCCTTGGCGATGACCAGCAGAATCATTCCAATCAATATCAACAGTGGGCCGAATACAATAAGGCCGCGACTGAACAGAGAAAGGCCTGCTAAGTATTGCGTTCTTCGGTAGTGCTTCGCTCGTCGAACCTCGACCGCTGCTTGGAAGCCGATAAGCGCAGAAATTACGGTGATGATACCGATTGCAGTTGAAAGGGCAACTGCAGATTCCAGTGTCCAGCCGCCGTTGTTGGGGATGTGATTTTCATACCGCTCACCGTCACCGGGTGTCATTGTGATTGGTCGGACTCCCGCTTCTTCAGGGATGAAGTCGCGCTCAACTGTAACATAGCCATCGGAAATTACTTTGATAGTGGTGGCTTGTGTGATAACTTGTTTGAAATTAAAATAACCATAGCTGTCGGTTAGTGTTTCTCCTATCACCTCGTCTGTGCCAAACCGCAGTAACTGGATGGTGACGTTCTCCACTCCGTTGCCGTCAACAGCCTCGACTGCTAAACCTGTTACGTCCACCGTGTCGGTTGTTTCAAAGAGTGTGGAATTCAGTAACTCATCAGGATTGCCGTTGAGAATCAATGCGCCCGTAGCCATTCCGAAGATGCTACCAATCAAAATCAAAGAGGCTGCAAGGGTGAGGATTCGAGAGCGGTCTGACTGATCCAATTCATCGATTTTCTCTTGAAACTTGACCGTTGCCTTTTCTACAGCCCTCTCAAGTTCGGAGGACTGCACGACCAACTCTTCACTGGCGGCTTTTTTGCGAGATTCAGTTGCTGCCTGCGAAGCTTCGAGTTGAGACTGTACGCGCGAGCGAAGGGCTGCACGTCGTTCTTCCATCTCGCTTTCATCCACAGTTGTCACCTCCGCCTTACACAGTGTCAATTCATGCGCGGATAATACCCTTCCCTTCTTCTGCCGCGCAAAATCACTTGAGGGTTTTTCTAATTTTCCAGTTCAAAGTCAAGATTACTCCAACAAGAATTGCCATAGATGCACCTGCAGCCATTGCCAGCAATGGATAGGATTGGGGTTCCGTCTCATCGTCCGTGCTGTCCATAGTCTGGTCTGACTCATCGGGTTCCTCATCGATGGTCTCATCTGCCACTTGTCGAACGGTAGAATTCCAAATCCATGCGTTGCTTTTAAGGCCCAATTCGACCAGTCTTCCAACCGTTTGCAGTGATTCTGCGCTCACTTTGTCGGGTGTATCTTCGTGGGTGTGCCAGTAGCCTCCGAAGGCGGTAGCGTTTGGTCCAAATCTTATGTCGATGAGGTCGATTGCTGGGATGCCAATTTCAAGTGCGGCGAGGTGGTCATCTGACACTCCGATTGAGGTGTTCATGTCGAGTATCTTGATGCCGGGCATGCCGTTGCAATCTGGATGATCCTCGACAAGACCAAGTGATTGTGCAAGGGGAGTAATGGTACTCCACAACGAATCGTTTCCTGGCCATATGTGGGTGAGTTGTAGGTCCGCATCGCCAATCATGTCGAGAACAATGTAGGCGTCAGTACGGTTGATATCAACCTCGGTTTGATCATCGCCCCATGCGTCAGCGCCGAAGAAAGTGTGAGGTGTGTGGTTTTTGTCCTCAGCATCGGTCCACAGTAATTCGACTTCATAGTCAAGTTGCATTGGGGGGATGATTCGAGCTAATTCGAGGAGTGCTGCGGCCCCACTGGCGCCGTCGTTGGCTCCGATAATCGGGTCGCCAGTGCGATTCATGTCCGGGTCCCGCTCAGCAGCATCTCTGCTGTCGTAATGGGCAACAAGGACAATTCGCGGCGTGTTGTCACTGAAGTTTTCTGGTCGAAGGGATGCTTGTATGTTGGTGAAGGTAAGGTTGTCCACGGTGTATTCATGCATACTCACATTCCATTGTGCGGCATTCTGCTGGTTCCACCCTGTTATGTTTTCTTCAACCGAAGCTCGGAAAATGGCCGAGGCTTCAGAACCGATTGTTCGTGGGCCGAGACTTGACTGCCATTGTACCGACTGGTTCGCTAAAGTCCCGTTGAACGTCAAATCATCAACGTACTGACACATTTCCACCGGTTCATAAGGTGAAACAACCTCGTCCGCTTGTGCAGTAAAAGGGGTGCTGCATACACATAGTATCAGGAAGAATGCGACAAGCGGTTTCTTTTGAATGGTGTCAAAAAACGTCGGTTTGTGCATGAGCATGTATGAAGCCTCATAGACCCACTCTTAAATACCTCTTTTCGACTGGTGTAGATGTTAGCAGTCTTGCTGTTCTTTGAGGTGTCATAAATGTCGGAACCACGCTCCAATACCGCCATGCTCCTCGTGATACTGCTTTTTGCTTCTGGCGTCTCCCCCCTTCTGCTTAACGTAAGCGCTGAATCTGAGGATTCGAACGAAGTACAGCCCTACGATGCAGGTGGCGTCATCATTGGCGATGTCGCAGATTTCGAACTTGAAATGGGCGACCAGTACCTCATGATTGAAGAGGAACAACCCGTCGTTTCCGCTTTTTCATTCCTCAAGCAAGAATGGATTGATGCTGGACGGCCTGGCGTTGAAGACATGTCTTACGAGCCCGTTACCTCCGGGCGTGCTGCTGGGAGAGCATGCTCCCCTCACATTGTCAACGATCAATTGACCGTCCCTACCTCGGGCGGTTCAATTGATACATATGTTGCTAAAACAACAACTACAGTTGCATTCTTGGTTCAATCCGGACGGACACTGAGTTCTACAGTGCTCAACAATCTTGCATCGTCATGGGACCAAACCATCTATCCTACAATGACCACGTACTATGGCAAGGACTACCAAGACGGACGAGGCCTTGCCCCTCCAGATGTTGACAACAATTGTCAAGTTCAAATCGTGATTTACGATATTGACGGTGCCTACAACATCGGCGGCTACT
>JAQXFL010000160.1 GCA_029250345.1 Candidatus Poseidoniaceae archaeon | reverse complement strand
CATCGAAGACCCGTGTACTGGTGGTACATTCGGTACAAGCGCCTGTCCATGGACCTTGAGCGTTATCGATTTTGAGATATCATCGAACGGCTTCACCGTTGAAAACGGTAAGCAAATCGAACTTGACATCGATGCACAAGCAACCTGTGAAAGCAGTGGCGGTGGCGGCATTGGTGGAGACAACTGTGAAGTCAACGTGGCTTTCGGTGACGTTGAGCAAACCAACGGATTCTCAAAACTTGAACTCAAAGCCAATGCTCTTGCAGATTCCTCGGTGAAGGTCCACCGACCTGGTGCAAGTTTCACTGACCCTGAAGTTACCGAATGGTCTCCAAATCATCGCCCTGAGTTCCGAACCATGCAGTTCACAGTGGATGTTCGTGACGCATTTGGCCGTGATGACATACAAGGCGTTGATCTCATATTGAGTACACCAAACGGTGCGAACTCTGTCTTCGACAAATCGTTTGAAGACGATGATTTGAAACTTGACAACGAAGGCCTCATCGGTAATTACACCTTCACTTATGACTCTGGTACAACAGCCGGTGACTATCCTCTCCAACTTGAAATCAGTGACCTCCAAGGCCATACTCTCGTTTTCGAGCACCCAGGAATCACGTTCATCGAATACGATATGTATCTCTCACTTCCTTCATCTCAACCGGATACCGTGCTTATCGCACCCGGTCAAACTTCGAGCATTGAGTTCATGATTGAACACACTGGATCGACCTCTTCTTCGATGAATGTTATCTTCGATTTAGTTGGCTCGCCGTTCCCGAGCTCCTGGTCCGACCCAGTTTGGGATCAGTCCGGTGGCTACACACTCAACGGAGGAGGCTCGTTTGCTCGGCCTATTCTTTCGTTTGATGTTGTTGATGGAGACTTGACCTCCGCTCCGAGCAGCATTGAAATTGAAGCCAGAGCGTATGCGGATACCGAGAACGCTCAAGACGATCAAGTCTCAATCAAGACCATCACGCTCTCCATAGAAGAATCTGAAGTTCTTGCACCACCTCGAATTTCTGTCTTTGAGGATTTTGAACACCAAATACAAATTGCAGACTCAACCCGTCCAGAGGCGTACGATGAATCTCTCTCGCACTACGTGGATTCTGGCGATACCAAAGGCGAATTCTTCGTTGATGTGTTTAATGCTGGATTCATCACAGATGCTTTCCGCCTCCGAGTTACAGACCTACCCGATGCATGGCAGTACAAGTTCTACGACAACGATACGGGGATGGAACTCAGTGAAGAGGGCATTTACTCAGTGACTCCTGATATTGGTTCCAATCAAATCCTTACCGTTCGCATGGATGTGTTTCCTCCAAGCGAACGTGATGCACAGGATATTGGCATGGTTGGATTCTCAGTCTCGAGCACCAGTGATACAGAATTAAGCACAGACATAGCATTTACCGTCCATAGAACGTTTGGAATTCTGGTCGAAGTAATCGCAGATTCTGATGGCGGTACGCTTGGCACTGTAGGTCCAGTTGCTCCAGACAGCAGCGTATACTACAATATGCGAATCACAGACTCCACAGAAGGCCTTGGGCAAACCACCTGGAGAATCATCAATCCAAGCGACCTTGAACGTAACACTGAAGAACCAAACGGCGATCCAATGTACGGTACTTGGGATTACGAACTTTCAAACGGTACTGAATCGAACATGGTTGTCGTCTACCTTGAACAAGACGAATATGTAGACCTCAAACTGGATTTGACGCTCGGCAAGAATGTTGAAGCAGGTATGCACACAGTCTTTGTTCGAGTTATTGAAGAAGGTGTTGACTCTGACGAAGCACGGTATTTCGATTTACCTGTTACGGTTGAAGTTCGGGAAGAAGTTGTTGCTGGACGAATCACTATTACCGACTCGAGCAGTGAACTCATCCAATTTGAATCCAATGAGCAAAGGAACATCAATTACAAAATCTCGAACGACAACAATATCCCTCTCGATGTGGTCATCACTCTTGAGGAGCCCGACGGTTGGGAAGGAGTTATTCGGGCTTCATCTGATCAAGCCGGTGGTAGTTTCTTGTTGCTGACTTTGCCAGCATACTCTGACAAAGACTTCTCAGTTTCAATCACGCCTCCTGATAACTTGAAAGATGGAGAGATGATTAAATTCACGCTCACCGTCACGCCGATGGATGAAGAAGTGCCTTATGACGCTGAATTCACACAAACTGTTCCGTTCACCTACTTGACCAACTGCAACGGTATTGGCTGTTTCATGAACGAAATAGTAAATCCGAGTACGCAAACTTTAGCGCTTGGAGCAGGACTTGTTCTCGTTATGGTTTTCGCTGTTTATCGCCGGGGTCAATCGTCGGGTGCGGTGGTTGAAGCAAAGTTGAACTGGGGGGAAGAGCAATTTGAGGCCAGTATGCTTCAACAAGAGACTGTTCCTGAACCGGTGGTCGAAGAAGACGATGACCTTGAGCTCTTGGACGATCTCTCTGATTTGTGAGTTTCGTCATCTTTCGGTGTTGCTAGTCCACTTCAAAACCAGACAAGAACCACTCATCGTTTTTTTTCCTGTGTTTAGTTTTCAAAAAGGGTATACTGCAAGACATTTCGCTCCTTGACGCGCTCTACAATAGAGTTCGCAAAAGGAATATTGTATGAACATCGCACCATTTCCCTTATGAGGCATCAAACCAGCCCGCAATTAGTGAAAGCAATGCGCACGACAATTTCCCCCTCCGAGCCGCGCTTCCAATGGCAGAATATTCAGCACCGAAATGCCTTCAAATCTGTGGCATTAACGGTCATGATGTTGCTCTCGACGTTTGCTGCAATTCCATACATTTCGATTGATGTTCGCGCTGCATCTGACCAAGATGGTGACGGTTTGACGTACGGTCTTGAGTACCTCATGAACACAGCTCCAAACGATCCGGACTCCGATAACGATGGCCTTCCGGACGGTTGGGAATGGAAATACGGGCTTGACCCACTTTCGAGCAACGGCGTTGATGGCGCAGTTGGCGACCCTGACGGCGATGGCATGTCGAACTTACAGGAATACTCTTACCTCCAACCATCGGGTTGGGACAGTTCGTCCACTCCAAGCCTGCTTGACCGAGGTGTTTGGTGGAACGGTACAGTTCCAGTCAACGACTGGAACGAGGAAGATGCTCTTCAATACAACCGCCCTGGATGCGGTGACAGCGGCTCGGACGGTCAAGGCAGTGTCATTCTTTGCGATGAAGACCCGGTTGGTAACATTTGTACAAACGGCTTTGACGATGATAAAGATGGCTTGGTTGATTCCGCAGACCCTGACAACGACGGTGATGCTGATTGCTCTTCAAACGACGACGACGGTGATGGAATCGCAGACGAAGATGTTGCAGGATGGGATACCGATGGCGACGGAATGGATGATGGTTGGGAAGCCGCAAACGGCCTCAATGCAACATCTCCATCCAATGCTGATGGTCCGAACGGTGACCCTGACGGTGATGGTTTGATTAATCTCCTTGAGTATGTGAATCCTACATGGACGACAATGTGCGGTGCATCTCCTTGTTTTAGAAACGGGCCAGACGGTTTGATTACAGAGACGACCTCTCCGTGTGACCCTGTCGATGGAATTGGTCCTGGTGGATGTGCGACATTTACTGCGGAAGTTGATGGAATCACTTCCACGAACCCGCAAAGAGCGGATTCTGATGGTGACGGACTGAACGACTCGTACGAAGCATTGACTTTACTCACCGATCCAACTTCTTCCGACACCGACCGTGACGGCATTCCTGACGGCGTTGAAATCAATGGCCAATACGGAAACCCACCTCAAGCAAGTAACCCTCGAAGCAACAACACCGATGGTGACGCGTTTGACGACGGGGATGAGGACACCAACTTCAACGGTGTTCTTGACGCAGGCGAAACCGATCCGACAAGAATGGAAGATTCCGGTGATGAAGACAACGACGGGATTCAGAACTGGGAAGAGAACCTCTCCTGTACTTCATGGGATGTTGCAGATACGGACTTTGGCGGCATCAATGACGGTGATGAGCGGAACGTATCTCACGGAACTGACCCGTGTGATTCGTTGATTAATTTTGAAACCACGATTGTGACCTGGAACTCAGGCAACGGGCAACTCGAATTATCCGATGGCTCCGGATTTAACCCAGGCGGTGGCGTGGGTTGGTTCAACACTTCTGGCACTTGGATTCCGTTTGCTTATGCGGCTACCGTGAATAATTTCGTTCAAGGTGTCTCACCTGGCCCTCTTGCAGGTGTGACTCAAGTCGCAAACCGTAACGGTTCGTTCTGTCACACCTCGGCGACTGCTTCGGGAACAATCGCAACGACCCAACAGTACTGCGACGATGACTACACCGATTCAGATGGTGATGGTTTGGCAGACTGGCAAGAATTGCTTGGAACTTTTGGTTGGTTCTCGAACCCAACACTCGCAGACACTGATGCCGATGGCGTAAGTGATTTCGACGAAGTGTTCGACAATACTGACCCCAACGAACCGTGTTTAAACCTCCTCGATGATGATTCGGATGGCCTCAACAATTACTTTGAAACAACGACGGGATGTCCACTTTCTTTCATCGGAATTCTCAATGGCTCAGCCGATGTATGGGTCACAGACGACCTTGATTTGGATACAGACGCTGGTGGCGTTAGCGATCGTGACGAGTACTTCGACGGAACAAATCCCGAGAACGACCCCACCGATGACCTTCTTCCTGCAGACTTTGACGGCGATGGTGTGCCTGATGCTGTCGAGAACCAAACCGGGACCGACTGGACAAACCCTGACACCGACGGTGGTGGAATGAGTGATGGAATGGAGTGCGCTCAAGAATTTTGGATACTTGGCTGTGAAGGTTCACCCTTTGACCCGTTCGACCCTTCCGATGACATCACGCCTACTGAAATCGTCTTTTGGGCAAACAACACCTCCGGCGCAGTTGACATCAACAGCATCCACCGTTGGAGAATGACCACATACGATTTCTACACCGGCACAACATACGCTCATCTTGAAGCAGTGCATCCGTATGAAGATGTAGTTTTGCCGTCTTCGAACCTCACTCACTTGGCCGACTTGGCTTTCGCAAACGAGACATTAGACTGGCTTATCAAGTATCAAAATCCAATCAATGTCGGCAGCTTACCTGTCCCATACTCCCTTTCGAACATGTCGTTCATCGTAGATTCAGCCGGTGAATTACAACGCTCCATTGATTCTCACAACATTCGAGTTGTTACCGGACCAATTCAAGAAATCTATACGCAACAACCTGAGTATTACTTTGACTGGGCATCGATTGCTTCGACGACCGTTCCAGGCTCGAATTCAACGTATGAACTTGAACTTCCTACCTCCTTCAGCGACCTTACGAACAGCAGTTCGTATCTGTCGAACGTTACTTCTGCCGTCGTCACTGACTCAGGGGCAACCAACGCATATGCTAGCGCATTGGCCATTCAGGACTTCTTAGTCAACGGAAATACATCGACTGAGTTCAAGCGTAATTACAACGGTTCAGGCATTCCGACGACGGAAGACTTGAGCACCGAACTCGTTCGTTCGACGTTCGAGGGAACATGTTCAGAGTTCAATACAGCCTTCGTAACGATGGCTCGTCTTGCTGGTCTACCTGCTCGCAAGGTCTCTGGGTTCTCCGGAGGCACTTGGAACGGTAACGGCTACACAGTTTACTCTACAGACTTGACCACATGGGGTGAAGTTCGATTGCAACAGAATGCCGCAAACGGTAATACTGACCTTGGTTGGATTGCTTTCGATGCATGCCCTGAGGCAGAGCAGGTCGAAATTGTCAACCAGAGCATCTCTTCGCTCGTGTACGACCGTGATGCAAGCAACACGTTGACCGTTTCTGGGCAACTGCGCTTTACCGAAAACTCCAGTGCCATCCCTCTGCTTCCAATCGTGGGATACTTGGTTCCAGTTGGTCTTGAGGCTCAGGTGCCAGGCGCTGCTTCAATTCCGAATTACCAAATCGGCTCGGAAGTAACGCTTCTGAACGGCAGTTTCAGCTTTACAGGCTCGCCTCCGGAACTTGCAGGTCCTGGAATGTACCGTGTCGTGGTGAAACTTGATCAACAGGGCTATGTTTCAGAGTCAGGGATTGTTTTCGATGGTTATGTGAACGTCACAGATGACTCAGTCATTACCCATACTGGGCCGAATGCTATCGATGCCCCTATCGCTGGTGCAGGCGCTCTTACCATCATCGAAGGTACTTTGAAACTGGAAAGTCCTCCATTCGACTCCATTCAAAACGTCGGAGCACTCGATGAGTTCCCACCGGAAGTCTGGCTCTCCTTCACCTCCTCTGTCAACGGTTTCACGAACTTGAGCAGTCCAATCAATCCAGATGGTTCTTGGAACCTCGAATTGGAACTTGACCCTCTGGAAACCAAGACCAATGTTTCGGCAACGCTCGGTTTCTCGGGCTGGCAGGATACACAAGTCACTGGAATCACTCCGGTCCAGTTCCACTTGCGTCCAACCTCCAAAGCTATCCTCATCGATGTTCGGGATGCGCCGAATTTGACTGCCACCCTCGAAGGGCCGTTGACCAACAAGAGTATTCTTGTCATCAATGACGACCTGTGGGTGAACGGTAGTGCGTTGACCACGGGTGCTTCACCTGTGGCAATGGCTGGAAACCTCTCGCTTTCCATCCGCCAAAACGGAACCTCCGATGAATGGCTTCAGGTGTTTAATCGCTCGGTGAATGGCGCATTCAGTCTGCAGCACCTCCTCGGTACTGCCGAAGCACAAGTCTTGGCGGGAGAGATTGAGATACAACTCAGATTCTTCCCTGACGCAATTGAAGCGACCGATGATGCGAACTTGTCTTCAGGCGCTCCGTACCTCTTGCAAGGTTTCCTTGACTTTGAAGTTCAAGCCACTTCTCAACTTCGAGGTTCTGACGCTGCAATCTTAGTGACCGTCTTCGACCATCGCGGTCTTTCAAGCGACCTCTTCCTCTCCGGGAACTTTGATTTCTTCTTTAACGGAACATGGGTCAACACAACCGTCGACCCTTCATCGGAAACGCTGACAATCAGTTGGACCATTGACTCCACACTGCTTGCAGGAGACTATCCATTTTCAATTTCCTTCAACGGTTCGGATTTGTACCAACCTTCAACAGGTGCTTCTTCTATTCGAATAGCTGCAGAAGTTGATTGGAACTTGAGTTTGGCTCAAGACTGGACACACATCGGTAATACGACTTATCTTTCAGGAGACATTTTCGATGCTCAGTATCCGAATGTGAAGGTTCTTGGTGATAACATTACCATGCTGACCTTGACAATGTTCACTGTAGAGGGGCAACCGATTGACCTCTCACAGGGATTCCTCAACAACACGACTGGCAGTTTTAATTTGAGTTTCACCGCACCCACCATCACTCCCTCGAATGCGTATGATGCCGTTCTTGGAATGGATTTCGACACGATGGCTCCAGTCGGCGGTCCGTATTATCGATTCGTCGATGCTGCAGTGCCGCCCGCAACTCCAATTCTACCCTCCACATTGGTTGGTATTGAATCCGAATTTGTGATTGAACCCGATAGGGGAGCAATCATTGTTGAAATGAATCAATCTGTTGACTTTGTTGCGAAGGTTACTGATTTGGCAGACCGATCAAATATCTCCAACGCCAACGTTGAATTCATCTTTGATTGGGGCAATACGAACACTTCGATGGGCTTTGGTCTTTCAGACTCTGAAGGGAACTCGACGTTGCAATGGACTGCTACCGGAATCAAACCAGGTTACTACGATGTTCTTGTTACCGTATACGATGACCTCACCGATGGTCTTGCTGTTGGCAACTCTCGAAGAACTGGTAATTCCTCGATTGTTAATTTGACCGTGCAAGTTCCGAGTGACATCCGTATTGATTCCATTCCTGCAGTTGCCACCGCTGGAATCGACTTCAACGTCCTCGGCCAAGTTCTCGATGCCGATGACCCGACACGCCCGCTTACTTCACCAGTCGAAATGTCGGCGTTTTGGTTGAGTAATCCGGATGAATTACTGGTTGGCTCCTATCAAACATCTCCGAATGGAACATTCAACATGAGCATTCCAACCGATACCAGTGGCAACGGAACCTTGCGTGGTGACAAGACACTGGTCATTACGGTTGTAGAAGGCTCATCACCGTTCTACCTTACTGCAACGACTCAATCTGGTATACTCGTGATGGGTGTTAGTCAATTCAACAACATTCAGCCCCTCAACCCGATAACTGTGAATCGTGGCTCCACAGTCAATATCACTGCACGATTGCTTGAATCATCCAACCTTTTCGCACCACTTTCTGGATTCGATGTTGACATCCGATTCCACGAAACATGGCTCCCAGGTACACAGACCGACGGTGCAGGGTTTGCCAATTTCAGTCACCTCGTCCCGTATTCTCATCCATTGGGATTAATTGTTGTAACTTTGGTATTCAACGGCTCCACAGACTTATTGTCGACTCAAGTCAATCTATCGACAATTACCATACGCTCTACAACCGTCATGATTGTTGACCCGATAGCAGCAAATCCAGTTGCCGGAACTTCATTCAATGTGTCTGGCCGTGTTCTCAGCGATAACGGCAGTGGACTTGAGCAGCGAGACGGTAGCGTTCTGCCGTCGAACATTCTCTTTAGCATAAATGGCCAACCCGTTGGATTCACCGTTACTGGAGGGACAGTCATTGCAGGAGGCGTTTGGAATGCATCGATTCTATTGAGCGAGACATTCGAAGCTGCGAACAATTCTCTTGAAGCGTCGTATGTTCCAAGCGTAAACTTTTACATTGGTTCAGTGAACAATACTTCATTTGACAGCAGAGGTTTCTCAACGCTTGTATTTGTCAAACCTTCTCTGGATGGATTAGGCTCGCCATCTCTTAACGACCGTACTGAACGTGGCGAAAACGTCACCGTACAAGTTCTGTTGCGCGACAATACACTTTCACCGATCTCCGCTCAACAGGTGTTGGTTCGTCTTATTGGAACAGATGTCAGCACAACGTTGACGACCTTCGAGAACGGAACAGCATACGGGATCCTCACCGTTCCAGCGAACCAAAGCGTTGGATTCAATGACTTGGAAGTGATTTTCTCAGGAACTCCTGGTACGACTGGAATTCTCGGCTCGAATGCTTCAACACAATTTGTTGTGCTGTCTCAAACCCAGCTCAGTATTACCTCATCGCCTTCAACGCTCGTTGCAGGTGATTCTTTCAGCGTTAACGGCACGCTCATGGACGACTTGAATCAAAGTCTTACCATCGATGGTGTACCATCACTGGCTGTCGTTCACTTGCTCGTTGACGGTGTACCTGTCTCAAGTGTCGAAACGAATGCTCTCGATGGCAGTTTCTCGGTGGCGTGGACTCTTCCAGAGGACACTGCCGCCGGAGCCCACCTCATTGAGGTCCGCTTCCTCGGTGGCCGAGATTGGGTCGACCCGGTAGGTGTAGGTGACCCAGCAAATCCAGACTACTATTTGCCGAGCAGTGCCCAAGTTGACTTCAACGTCAGTGTCCCAACAAAGATACTCCTCTTGACTGCGACCGGTGAGGTTGACCGTGAAGCATTGATGACAATCCAAGGCCGTCTGTTGGACCTCGTGGATTCTCCTCTCGGCGAACTCACCGTTGAAGTTTGGCTTGGAGGTCAATGGATGACAAACGTCACTACCGATGAGACTGGATTGTTTACCGCAGTCTACCCAGTCCCGGCTGATGCTCAACTTGGTCCGATCGACTTGGAAATCCGTTTCACTGGTACGACCTTCTATCTGCCGAGCAATGCTACCGGAACTTGGAATGTGTACAGTCCTATTCTTGTGAGTGTCTCCATGGAGAGTCCAGTGGCCGTAGGCCAGAACACGACCATTACCGGAACAGTGGTCGATAACCAGTTAGCCGGAGTATCAGGACTTGAAGTTGAACTGGAAGTTGAAGGCTTGGTCATCTCGACCGTCACGACCGATTCTACGGGTGTATTCACTTACGAATGGACGGTTCCTGACACCTTTGGATTCGGCAACAACACATTGTTTGCTGTTGTTGATGCTCAAGGTTTCTATCGTTCAAACTCGGGCAATACCACTTTCTTCCTTGCACATCGCTCCGATGTAACACTCATCTTTGAGGATGGAAAGGATGCTACTCGAGGCAATCTCTGGACACTATCAGGCCGTCTGTATGACATTGATACCGTGAACAACGATGGTCTTGCAGATATGGAACTCAGCCTACGTCTCGATGATGTTGAATTGATGACATTGACGACCCAAGAGGATGGAAGTTGGTCTGCAATTGTCCCAGCGACATTGGACCTTCTACGTGGCGACCACCTCTTCACGGTTTACTTTGAAGGCACGCAGGCTCACTTGGGCACGCAAGCAACTGGTACCGCAACGGTGTGGGCAAACGCTCAGATTACGATTGATGAAACATCATCGAACATTGTCGTCCGATCTGACTCGACCTTCGCTCCAATTGTCCTTACTGGCTCAATCTCAGAAATCGGCGGGTTGGGAGAAGTATTCGATAACGTAACTTTGTACCTCGGTAATGGCTCGCAATGTGTGACTCAGAAAGACGGAGCACGATGCCTTGACAACCTGCTTATCGACTGGGCCAATGGAAACTTCACGCTTACGGCTACTGCACCACCGTTCCTCTCTTCAGGTTCTCAATACCTTCACTTGGAGACTCCACGGCATGATGAGCACTACCTCAACGCTGCAAGTTCAACTCACCCAATCTATGTGAAAATTAACGCAGAGATTCAAGTGATTTTGGATGAAATAGTGGAAAACAAGCAGGAAGACATCGGCGGTTCAATTTTGATTACTGCTGAAGACACCCAGCAAGGCGTTGCGGGAATCACCGTGACCGTTTACATGTATTCTGAGAACGGCACACAACTGTCGAATCCACTGCAACCGCTAACCGACGCTGACGGTGTGGCAGAGTTTGATTTCAACTCAGACCCACCGTTTGGAGATGTTGATGAATGGGGAATGGTTACAATTGAAATTCTCATTAACGACCCCCGTCTCTCTCAACAGACCTTGGATGAGTTTGCTTCCAATTCTGGCGAAGCATCGATGTTGTCGTACAAGTTCCAAGAGGAAGAAAAGCAAGTGCCAGCATGGGCATATCTGCTGACACTCCTGGTTCTTGGATTGGTCGCTGCAGGTGTGGTTACCTATCGCCGACGCCAATCGGCTGAGTTGCTCCAAGAAGCTGCAGAAGTTTTCGCCTACACGGCGGAATTACTTGCAGCTGGGGATTCAGTGCGTGAATCAATCTTCACCTGCTACCAAAACCTCTGTTCGATTTTCCAGCAGAATGGTTTCCTACGGCGTGATTTCGAGACGGTTCGTGAGTTTGAGATGGCAATCCGCCAAGCAATGCCGCAGATTTCAGAAGAGGCCCTTCTTGCACTCGACAATATGTTTGAGCAAGCAAGATACAGTCGTGAAGAAATGGGTGAACAGCATCAAGCTGCAGCAACTCAGGCACTTGGTCGAATGGGTGAAGAAATCTCGAATTTGACGAAGATTCCACCACGGTGAAGTTCTCGTAAGTTAGCCGTAACACTCACTCACTAAACGCCTTTCGTTGGGGCTTTACGAGTGCTCTGCAGGCAATGCTTTTCAGCATTTGACGACATTGAAGTTCAATCGGTTTTGAACGTGGGAATCAGCACAAGTTTGGAAATGCAGCATACCACACAAGTCTCTTTGCAATTGGACTAAGATCGGATTAGAATCCAGCGTGGCGAAAGAACAATTCCAGCGACTACCAACGGAGATGGAGTCTGCCGTTGATGAAATGGGCCTTTATTTCACCCGCTTCAGCAGGCAATGGCACGACGCGCAGGAGGTCATCATGTTCGGCTTCCTTGACGATGAGCCGGAGTTTGCGGTGTGCTTCTCCTTGTAGGGTTGAGATTTCGATGTCGCCTTCCTTCGCTCCGTGGAGGGGAATCATCAGTCCATCTGGGTTCACTGTGCCGTGCAACTGTTCGACCATCCATGTGAGTTGCCGTTCAGGTGCAACTTCAGCGAGATGAGATTCTGGAATCATTCCAGCAGCAACAAGAACCTGTTGGTGGTTCATTTGAACTTCAGACATGTGGTCGGCTTGGACTTGAAAGTCTGCATGCAACTGTTCGGGTTGGGCATCAAGTCCAATTGGGCTTGCATGTGCCTCTTTTATGTCTTCAATTTCAGAAGAATCAGTCTGTAGTACTACGGGTTCCCATGTCGACATGGTTCTCCGGTTGTGTGCGGCCTCCATGAACCTTCGTCCTCCGTAGTTTCACTTGACTCTACACTTCTTCAACGGTGTGGACCCGAGAGAAGAACCTCCGGGCGAAACTGGCCGTCGTCTGTGGGTCATTGGTGGCGTTCATTCTCAAGTCACTCGGGTAACAACTGATGTAGGTGCGGTCGGTATGACGTTGGTCCAATAAGAGAATGAGCGCTCGATCTCCAATCGAGCGTATTGGGCGTCCCATCGCTTGAAGAATGGCATTGATTGCAGGTTGCGTAACGGTGTATCTCCATGCGTTATTTTTCCCAAACCTGTCTCCAGCGTAAGCCTTCAACGAGTCGGATAAAACCGATGGAGGTGCGTTTGGTATGCCGATGCAGGCAACGGCGTCAAGTATCCCTCCGTTGTAATCGATACCCTCGGAAAGTCTCGCCCCATAGACTCCACACAGCAGAACTCTTTGGCCAGCTTCTTTTTCGGAGCGGAGGTTTTCGACAAGTGAGTCGATGTCGTTCTTACTCCACTCTCGGCTTTCCATGACTTTCCGGATTCCCTTGAATCGATGTTCCGCCAATATTTCCTCCATCATCCTGTATGAGGGGGCGAACACAGCAATGTGGCCTGGAGTCCCGTCGATGAGTGCTTGGATGTGGTTGCGAATTTTTGACCACATTGCTGGCGATCTCTGCGTATATTTGGTTGTCACATCACCTGCAACCAAGACAGGTCGACGTTCTCCAGCGAACGGTGATGAATAGGCAGTTTTGGTTGTTTTTTCTGCTGGAAGGTCGAGAATGTCAGCATACATCTTGGGTGGATACAGTGTACCGGACATGAGAATCGCACCATGTACCGACTCAAACACCGGTCCAGATACGAGACCAGGGTCAAGAAGGTGAGAAGTGATTCTTCCTTCACGCCCTTTCGAACTGAACACAAGGCTGAGGGCGGTCGTTTTACCAAACATTTCAATGCACTTCAGAATGTGTCCCATTTTGTGCGCATCTGGCTCCATGGTGTCTTCATCTTCACCGGTTTCAAGTTCGACTTCCACCCGCAGCAAGACGTCAGCGAGTCTCGGTAATCTGTGGGCTCTTTCGACAGCTAAATCTTCTCTGCCAACATTATCTCCAAGTGTTTTTTGACCCGTGAGGCCTTCGTATTCGTCGCAAGAGCGATGGATAATGTCAAGGAAACGCTCTACTTCTACACGTCCCTCTTCTTTGTCACTTACCAAGTCTGAGTGCAGTTGGCGAAAGAGGTCTGCTGTTTTGGTACGGGCAATTTTCATCACTTCAAACGCCCATGTCGCTACATCGAGTTCAATGGCAATAGGGACGGAATTATTTTGTTGGTACGAAGCAGTGAGTGCTCCGACGTATTCTTCCAATTCCATGGTCGTGTTTCGTGCAATGGTTGGCGTAATGCTGCGTTCCATTGTCATTCGAATTCTGTCCGGGAGGTTGTGCGCTTCATCGACCACGACAATGATGTCTTTGAGTGAAATCCCCATTGCTTCAAGGCTCGACTGACGCACTCCCTCGTCAAAAATATGGTTGTAATCGCCTACGAACACATCCGCCAGTCCTGCAGCCTCTCGTGCAGCCTTCCAAGGGCATGTTTGGGTAATTTCACCACCCACTCTGTGGATTTTTGTTAATTCAACCAGTTCATCAACATGCAGCGGGCTGTCAAGAATACGCTTGGTGAGTCCAGGTGCACTGGTAATCCATGGGCGGCATGATTTGGTTTTCCTCGCCGTGCTGCACATCATCGAGAACACGAGGTTTGACTCTTTTGCAAACGGTTGAACGCACATTCCCGATTGCCCAATCATGTCAACAAGCGTAATCGGCTCTTTGCCAGTTCGTCGCTGGTTAATGCGGCGTACAGTATCAACAACTATTCTATGCTGGCTTTGGCGCGAGGTGAGGAAAAACACGTGCTTCTTGGTGGGGGATTTCTGGGTGATCTCCAGTGCTGCTGACAGTGCCGCAGCCGTTTTTCCAATACCGGTCGGTGCTGCGGCCAAGTGATATCCTCGACTTCGAAGTGCCTCAGTTGATTCACGAATCATCTCAACTTGCCCAGGTCGGGGTTTTTCATGCGCCAGATATTCAAACATCTCTGTTTGGACTTGACTCCCCTCCTCTGTCATATCTTGAGTTCTGCGTCGACACCTCTAAAGGATTGGGGAGCAATTGTATGCAGCGGTTGCACTGCTGTGAATCATTGTGCCCAGGTATGTGGGGGCCCTGAGCACGTGGGAACCAACCAACTTAGCAAGCCGGTGTGGAATCTGAGTCCCCCCGCCCGTCTTCCGAGGGGAGGTTTGTTGGGTTTTGGTTCAAAGAACCAGTTCGTCCAGAGCGTGCAAGACGGGCACGCAGACGCAAAGCGGCAAATCCGTACGGCTTGGACATATTCCGTACGGCATTGAAGGTGGCATCCCGAGACTCGCAATCATCGTTCTGCCAATTCATTCCCATCCCCTCCTGCACTCTCACCCACTCACTCGTGGTATTCTTCGCGTCGTATCGTTGAATCCTTTGCTTCCGCAAGGAGTTCATCGAGTTGTTGTGTCAATTCAGAACGAGCCTTGATAGCTTGTTCTATGTAGAGTGAAAGCCCTTCTTGGGCTGCGGCTTCAGGCGTAGTGCCTTGAAGCTCGTACAATTGGCCGAGCAACATCTTGTCGCCATAGCCGAGAGGTATGCGTATGGAATCCATACCAGGAAGCAGCGGTTGTCCTTTGAGGAATTGTTGAATGGCCATGCGGATGACATCGGAACGATTTCGTGCACCGTCGATTCCAACACGTGCTTCAAGCAAAGCGATTTCTTCCTCAGTAATTCTGAGCGAGACAAGGTTGCTTGGGTTGGCCATTTTGATTCCTCCGTAACATTGGGTAGGCAAGACGATATATGAAGGTTGCCCTTTTGATGACAATTTGACTTACAGATGATTACAAAGTAAAAGAGGAGCCTGCGAAGCATATGCGTAATTTTGAGGCGTTTTTGAGTCAAGAGCCGTATACATGAGTTCTGCGGAGTAGAACATTCTAATACGGGTGGTCACAGCACTTTGCATGGCACTCGAACCGTCCCGTGGTCTCTATCTCTATTTGCGAACTTTGACTGTAGCCATGGAGGATTCAATCCTTACAGATGACGAAGCAACCATTCTTCACATACTTGCAGAAGCTCTTGGTATTCTCCCGAGCGATACAGCTGTTTGCTTGTCTGTTGTACGTGGAAACGAAACGAATCCGTTTGATGGCACAGCGTTTGATTATTCTGGTCACCATCCTGGCGATGTTGTAACGTATCAAAGTGCGCTGGTGGCTGCACTTGATGATGAAGTCATTACTGAAGACGAATGGGCTATGCTTACTGCATTGCGAAACATTGTTGGAATCCAAGAAGACCAACACGCCATGATCGAGGAAGCAATTCATGCAATGGCGGAAGTCGATGCAAACGGCGTTCGAAGGCTCGAACGTCTACAAAGATACATGACGGTCTGTCCATATTGATTTTCTCTGTTAAAGGTCTAAACGAACACTTGTCCGATACTATCGACGGTAATACTTAGAAAGGGTGTTTCTTTGGGGCGACTAATACATAGTAACTGGTGCTAATATGAGTATAACAAAAGAAATTTACGAATCCGTGGTCGCTCGCGACCCAAGCCAACCTGAATTCCACCAAGCGGTGTGGGAAGTTCTCGAATCGCTTGAACCAGTTCTTGAAGCACAACCGGAGTATCGCTCTGTTGTTGAACGAATCGTCGAGCCTGAACGCTTGATTCACTTCCGTGTCCCATGGGTCGATGACGCCGGTACAATCCAAGTCAACCGTGGTTTCCGAATTCAATTCAATGGCGCAATCGGTCCTTACAAGGGCGGGCTTCGTTTCCACCCGAGCGTGAACGCATCCATCCTCAAGTTCCTTGCTTTCGAGCAAATTTTCAAGAATTCCTTGACCGGCCTACCTATGGGTGGCGGCAAGGGTGGAGCAGACTTCAACCCAAAGGGCAAGTCCGATGAAGAAGTCATGCGCTTCTGTCAATCGTTTATGATGGAACTCTGGCGACACATTGGTCATAACTGCGACGTTCCTGCCGGAGATATCGGTGTTGGCGGTCGTGAGATTGGTTACATGTTTGGTATGTACAAGAAACTCCGAAACGAATTCCAAGCAGGTGTTCTCACCGGTAAGGGGCTCTCCTACGGTGGTTCACTGATTCGACCTGAAGCAACAGGCTACGGTCTTGTGTACTTCGCCCGTGAAATGCTTGCTGCACAAGGCAAGTCCTTTGAAGGCGCTACAGTCTCTATCTCTGGTTCTGGAAACGTGGCTCAGTTTGCATGCGAAAAGGTCCTCGACCTTGGTGGCAAGCCTGTTACCATGTCCGACTCCAGTGGTTTCATTCATGACTCCGAAGGTATTGACCGAGCCAAACTTGCTTGGATTATGGACCTCAAGAACAACCGACGTGGACGAATCTCTGAATACGCAGCTGAGTTCAGCAGCGCCACCTTTACCGCATCCGCACCAGAGCCTTCCTCGAACGGACTTTGGGGCGTCAATGTTGATGTTGCTCTCCCATGCGCAACTCAAAATGAAATCAACGGTGCCGAAGCACAAATGCTTGTTGACAACAAGGTCATGGCTGTCGCAGAAGGCGCCAACATGCCTTGCACTCCGGAAGCAGTCGAAGTCTTCCAGAAGAACGGTATCATGTTCGCACCTGGAAAGGCAAGCAATGCCGGCGGTGTTGCAACCTCTGGTTTGGAAATGTCTCAGAACTCCCTTCGCTATGGCTGGACCCGTGAAGAAGTCGATGCAAAGCTCGACAACATCATGGTCAACATCCACAAGAATGCTGCTGAAACTGCTGAGAAGTACGGTCGTCCAGGCGATTATGTCTTCGGAGCAAACGTTGCAGGATTCTTGAAGATCGCCGAAGCAATGGTTGCTCAAGGCGTCGTTTGATTCCGACACTTCTGCCAAATGCTTCACCTTGCTGTGGCTTCTTGACAAGCCGCAGAATCCAGTGGAGTTCATGCCAATGGAAAAGGTGGTTTCACTTGCCCCGGGCAATTGATCATTTGACATCATCAGGTCTCAATACCCGCTCACAGACCCATCTTCCGTTCGATTCCGAAAGGAATGCGCATGCACCGGGTGTCATTTCATGGTAGACTCCAGTGATTTGGTAGAGAACAACTTCACATCCGGGATTATGCGTTACCAGAAGTAAGGTTTCATCACTAAGGGTACTTTCCATAAACTCGAGGATTGTCTCTGACGGGGCGAGATACAATTCATCTTTGGGTTCGGTTGGAGTTTCATTGTATTCTGTCAGCAGTTCCACTGTTTCCATTGTTCGTCTTGAATCACTCACTATTATTCTGCTTGGTGTCCAGCCGTGTGAACGTATGCGGTTTGGGATGTCTCTCGCATCATGCTTCCCTTGATTGGTGAGTTCCCTCTCAAAATCGGTTGGAGCGTTCGGGTTGCTTTGTGCATGCCGCATTAACAATACTCGTCGTTGTGCCATACGCCTCAACTCAGGCTGGACCAATTATTCTGCTTGGTACGGAATCCATTGGCCGGTTTCGTTGTCGTAGTAATACAGGCTTCCATCAGCAGACTTTGACCAATTGACTCCACCCTCTTCCCATTCTTGAGATTCTGTCTCAATTGCAGGTAATTCCTTCGCAATTTCGTCGTTCATGTACGCTTCAGTTGCGGTGTCGCTGTGGTTTTCAGCAGCAAACGGTGAATTGGTTTCCGGCACGGTTTGATTTCTTCGGACGACAAGTAGCGCACCGAGGCCACAGATGACAAGAAGGGCCACGATTGCGTAAATGAGACCGGATCCACCCGTTTCGGCTTCCTGTTCGGATCTGTTTGGATCGTTTGGATAGTAATCGTAGGTGTCCGAGATTCCATCTCCGTCAGTATCTGTCGTTTCGTTTGGGTCAAGAGGGAAGTCGTCTTCAGCGTCATTGACGTTGTCCATGTCGGAGTCCATCTGTGAAAGAGCACATCCATCATCAAAGACAATTGAACTCTCTGGCGTCAATGGACATGTATCGTCAATGTTGAACACCCCATCGTTGTCATCGTCAAGTTGGTATCCTGAACATCCGTCCAAGTTGACGCTGTGTGATGCATCTGAATCGGGGCATAAGTCCTTGTCGTTGTTGATTGAATCGTTATCCTGGTCGAGCTGAGATGCAGCACAACCGACTGTGTTCACTTGTTGTCCGCTTGGCGTTGCAGGACACAAATCTACGGTGTCATCAATCATATCGTCATCGGCATCGCGCTGGTATTCTGCACAACCAAACGAGTCGGTAATGATTCCAATCTCGGTATCTGGGCACAGGTCTGCATCGTTCTTGATTGCGTCACTGTCATCGTCTTTTTGTGCGTCTGCACAGCCGTTTTCGTCGACTTCAGCGTTGACAACTGTCATTGGACATGTGTCCATCATATCGTTGATGCCATCGGTGTCAGTGTCACGTTGTGCAGCCGAACAGCCGACGCCGTTGACTGGCATCTCTGGCGTTGTTGAAGGGCATTCATCGAGTTGGTCGTTGATGCCGTCAGCGTCGGTGTCTCGCTGTGTATCAGCGCATCCTGCTGCATCGACTTCATAGCCAAGAGGCGTGAGTGGGCAAGCGTCAAACAAATCCATGACTCCATCGTTATCAGCGTCTTCTTGAGAGCCTGAACATCCCGTCGAGTCGACGGTTTCACCGGGTGGAGTGGATGGGCATGCATCTGCACTGTTTGAAACGCCATCGAGGTCATCGTCTTTCTGTTGCTCTGAGCAACCGTTCGAATCGACAGCTTGTCCGGCTGGTGTGTTCAAACACTGGTCGGCTGAAACGCCGTTCGCATTGTCTCCGTACCCGTCACCATCGGCATCGAACCATTGTGTTGGTTCGGTTGGGAATTTGTCTGCAGCGTTACCGTTTTGGTTATCTCCGTAGCCATCTCCATCTTCATCAGACCACTGTGTTCCATCTGTCGGGAATGCGTCAGGGTCGTTACCTGCTTGGTTGTCCCCATACCCGTCGGAATCCATATCCGCCCATTGCGTACTGTCCGCCGGGAATGCATCTCCGTTGTTGCCGGTTGGGTTGTCTCCGTATCCATCACCGTCTTGGTCAGCCCATTGTGTGCTGTCGGTTGGGAATTCGTCAGGTGAATTTCCAGTTGGATTGTCTCCATATCCGTCACCGTCTTGATCGGCCCATTGTGTGCTGTCAGTAGGGAATTGGTCGCCGTTGGTTCCGTTCGAGTTGTCACCGTACCCATCTCCGTCTTGGTCAGCCCATTGTGTGCTGTCAGCAGGGTACTCGTCAGCATAACTCCCTGAAGCGTTGTCGCCATAGCCATCGCCATCAGCATCGGACCACTGTGTCGGGTCGTATGGGAATGCATCGGAATTGTTGCCGTTTTGGTTGTCTCCGTATCCGTCAGCGTCATAGTCGGACCATTGCGACGAATCGTTCGGGAATGCATCGGGTGAATTACCCGCTGGATTATCTCCGTATCCATCCCCGTCCATGTCGGAGTGCTGAGTTGAATCGTACGGGAATGCATCGACTTCATCGTCGTAACCGTCGTTATCTGTATCTTTTTGTGCCAGTGCACAGCCATCAACATCGACAATTGCTCCAGTTGCAGTGTTTGGACAAAGGTCGACTTCGTTGGCTACCGAATCGTTATCGTCATCAAACTCAAGGCTGAAGCAACCACTGTCACCTATAAGTTGGACATTCGTGTTCGAATAGAGAAGAGCTTCTGCACAATAGATTCCCGAAATGTTGGGTGTTGAGTATGTGAAGGTTGGCAGACTCATGTTTTGTGCAGTTGCGGTGAAACTCGTCAATGAGGTTGATGCAATACTTGCGCCTCCTGGATCGGTAATTCGTACGATTGATTTGTAGGAGTCTCCCGGAATCAAATCCGAACCTTTCACATCGACGTTATTCGTTGCTGAGGTGCTGCTTGAGGAGAAACTGTCAATGACCAAGGAGGGGAGTTGTGGGATGAAGTAATCATCATGCACTCCAATGTAACCGTCTCCTGATGTCAGGTTAATTGCAGAGTTTGCAGCATAGAGGATTCCGACTAAGACGTGTTCATCCATGGCCGTAATGCCGCTCCAGTTGATCAGCCAACTTTCCGTTGTAGAAGTGCTGGTGAAATTAACATATTCTTGGTAAACGGCTGAAGCATTGAGAGCGAGATTGATATCATTCGTCGTGTTAAAATTATTTTCAAAGTCAACGTTATTCAAAACGAACCACCAGAGCGTGTAAGCAGTATTTGTTGACAAATTGGTTGCCGAGTGAGTGCCTGAAGTTGATGACAATACGGTTGATTGCAGGACTTCAATCATTGTACATTCCGAGGCCAAAGTGAGAACTCCTGAGGTGTCCGAAAGAATGACATCAACGCAGTATTCTGATTCAATCATTATTGGACTTTGTAGAGTCAAGGTCGTGTTGTATGCAGTGCCGTTTGCTGTGAAATTTATGGTTGAAGAAGTACTTGTCAAGGTCGTCCCATTCATGTAAGTTTGATCTGTTGAATAGGTGACTGAATAGTTTGTACCTGATGTAAGTCCGTTCATTTCTGCCGTTGAAGAAGTAAGTGAATTTTGGTAAACATCAATCGATTCAATGGTTTGACCGCCTCCAGGCAAGTCAGTGGTGATTTCAATGTCATAGACGTTCGAAGCCGCCCCAGAGGCAAATGATGAATAGTGGTACACCTTGAAATAGTTCGTTGAATTTGATGTGGCGGTATATTCTCCAAATTCATTGTTGGAGGAAGAACTCATGGAACCGAAATTATTGAAGGAAAGGGACGTTCCTGCAGAATTTTGTAAAATAGCGTCAACATCTCCGTTGGTGTGAGTGAATGTCAAGTTGAAGTAATAGGTTACACCGTTAATCATTTGTATTTCGAAATAATCATCATTTGCGACTGACGCCGAATTGATTTCAACACTCAACCCAGTACAATAGACAGGTAAAATTGAGGCTAGGGTTGCAGATGCAGGAGAGTCGTTTGGTTCCAAAATGTCTGGCGAGGTAGAACTACCCGTGCATGGGCTTGGGATGGAGCTTCCATTGCCGCCTCCTGATGAGCCATTACCACCGGTCGAAGAGGTGCTGAAAGACCACATTTCAAGGCCGTAAGAACCGTATCCATCATAGCGTACAATTCGTATGTACACAGTGCCGCCATGCCCCGTAGTCGAGGAGTTTGAGGAGACCACTTCGGGGTTGTTACCGATTGAAGAATCCATCGAATTCATAGAAGAATCGTACATCCACAACTCAAAATCATTGACGTAAGATGTACCGTTTGTAGAGGTGAATGTTGCGTTATAGTTCATTTCGACTGTTAGTCCTTCATTGGCATTCAGTTGTACGGCAAACCAGTCTTCATCATCGCCTACGTCTAATTCACCGTACAAAACTCCGGATGAAAACGGTGCAAGACCACTGACATTTATGACAGCCTGGCTGCTTGTAGCAGCAGTTGAATTGTCAGGCAAGTCTCCATTGAATCCAAGGTCAGATTGGTTTGGACCGACTGCAGATGCATTAAAACTCGCCATGCTGATGCTTGTGAAAAGCAGAAGAATTGCCATTGCAACTGCGCGGAATTGTCGTGAGTCGCCTTTCGTCTGGTAAGAGGACATACCCCAACCATTTGCTACAGGTTTATGACAGTATGGAGTAACAGGATTGTTACTTCTTACGGAGTTTGGACTTAAATCGCTGTGGGCGCAACATGGCCTTCTTTCTTGTCTGCGGGTTTTCGAACACGTGACCATACACCACCCATCAATTCATCGTGGTGTGCGTCGCAGTAGTGGAAGCGGCGGTAGGCTTCCCGGAACGAATACGCTTTTTTGCCGGTGGCCACCAAATACCCTTCGGGCGAAAGTCGAGAGACAATCGTGCCTTCGACACCGCATCCGGGGAAATCACATACTGTCTCGCCGGGCATATTCGGGTGTAGCGCTGACAGGTCTTTAAGGGTCGTATCGACTCACGGATTTGATTTCACTTTTTACGGGTTCGAATTACTCTGCTTCAGGCAGAGGTTCAATGACCACAAGAGGAATATTTGCCTCAATTGCCTGACCTTCTTCGCAATGAACGACAGACACAGTTCCGCTGATCGGTGCTTGAATCTCATTTTGCATTTTCATGGCTTCAAGTATGAGAATGACCTGTCCTTCAGTGACACTATCGCCTTCGCTGACTTCAACCGTGACAACCTTGCCAGGGATGTTTGCGGACACGGTTCCGGATTTCTTCTTTTTACCGCTGCCAGTTCTCTTCTTTTTGGCAACAGGTGCTGCATCTGGAATCTCAATTTCAAAGGTCTTGCCTTCAACCGTTGCCGACCAAACCTTTCCTTCACCTTCGATGACTACTTCAAATTCTACTCCGTCAACAATTACTTTTCGTGTTTCTGACATTGTTTCACTTCCATGGTGAGCGGCTCGCTCTTCTGTGCATAAGGGAGGATTGTCCCATGTTCATTCTGCGATGGTCCTGAGACCAGGCAAGTCCAGGCTTACGTGCAACCTGTCCGGGGTCATCACCGCTCTGTGAGAGCATTGACATGACTGCAGCAATGGCAGCCATTCTGAGCGTTTCTTCGTTCGTTTTGGACATGCGTCAAACCTCACAATGGGATGTTGCCGTGTTTACGAGCAGGACGAAGTTCCTCTTTATCGATGAGCATTTCGAGTGCTCTGCAAAGTTTACTTCTCGTTTGGTTCGGTTCGATGACATCATCAAGGTATCCGAGTGCTGCTGCAGTGTAGGGGTTTGCGAATTTCTCATTGAAATCTTCCGTCAAACGTTGTCGCTCTTGTTCAGCATTACGGGAACTTGAGATTCGCTTACGGTGAATGATTTCTACGGCACCGTCTGCCCCCATCACTGCGAGCTCGCCGGTCGGCCATGCGACGTTATAATCGCCGCGAATGTGCTTTGAAGACATGACGTCGTATGCTCCACCGTACGCCTTGCGAAGAATGACTGTGAGTTTGGGCACCGTTGCTTCTGCAAATGCGTAGAGAAGTTTTGCTCCGTGGCGAATAATTCCACCCCACTCTTGATTGGTGCCGGGTAGGAATCCTGGTACATCTTCAAGCGTGATAAGTGGGATGTTGAATGCATCACAGAATCGAACAAAACGTGCAGCTTTATCGCTGGCATCAATGTCGAGACATCCTGCTAGGACTTTCGGTTGGTTGGCTACAACGCCTACGGTGTGTCCACCAAGGTGGCCGAAACCGACAACGATGTTTTGGGCCCAATCGGATTGAACTTCAAGGAATCCGCCATCGTCGAGAATTTCAGTAATCACATCGACAACATCGTACGCTTTTGTGGCTTGATCTGGCATGATGGAGTCGAGAGCATCGCATGAGCGGTCTATTGGGTCGCTGGTTTTCTTGAGAGGTGGGCGCTCAAGGTTGTTTTGCGGAAGAAGGTCGCACAAGTCTCGTGCCATTTGGATGGCAGCCTCATCATCGGCAACGGTGAAATGAGATACACCTGACTTTGTTCCGTGAGTCGATGCTCCACCAAGGTCTTCGAAACTGACCTCTTCGTTGGTGACAGTCTTGATGACTTCAGGACCCGTGATGAACATGTAGGACGATTCTTCGACCATGATGATGAAATCAGTGATGGCAGGCGAATAGACTGCACCGCCTGCACATGGCCCCATGATGACTGAGATTTGAGGGACTACGCCTGATGCACGGACATTACGGAAGAAGATTTCAGCGTAACTTCCTAGTGATGCAACTCCTTCTTGGATTCTTGCGCCGCCGGAATCGTTCAGTCCAATGACCGGTCGACCCGTTTTGAGTGCCATGTCGAGTACTTTGCAAATCTTTAGTCCATGCATTTCACCGAGTGAGCCGCCATAAGCGGTGAAGTCCTGTGCGAATGTGAAGACTTGACGCCCGTTAATCGAACCGTGTCCAGTGACGACTCCATCGCCAGGAATGATGTCGTTATCCATGCCGAAGTCTCGACATCGGTGTTCGACAAGCGCGTCAATCTCTTGGAAAGTCCCTTCGTCGAGAAGAACTTCGATGCGTTCTCGCGCCGTCATTTTTCCTTTTTGGTGCTGCCTGTCAATCCTTTCTTGGCCTCCGCCAATCTCACTGCGAGATTTTCGATTACGTAGGTCTTGAAGTCGTTCTTCAGTCGATGCCATAGGCTTCCCCAAGTGGTCTACGCAAAACCCGCCCTTATGCGTTGCCTATGTATGAATTGAGAAATGTCCGTATTTTCAGGCTTCTTCAAAATTCGTGATTTCAATACCTTTTACATGTTTACAGGGGTGTGTTGATAGGGAGGCAGCGTATGCAACAACCATGAGCGAACCGTGGCGAATCGTTGTTGCCAAGCCGGGTTTAGACGGTCATGACCGTGGTGCTAAAGTCGTTGCAAGAGCATTACGAGACGCAGGAAATGAAGTGATTTACACCGGACTGCGTCGTAGTGCTCAACAAATCGTCGATACCGTTCGGGACGAAGACGCTCGATTTTTGGGGTTGTCCTCCCTCTCAGGTGCTCATCAACATCTCTTCCCTCGAGTCTGCGATTTACTCAAGCAAGAAGGATTGAACGATGTTATTGTCTTTGGTGGCGGAATTATTCCAGTCGATGATCGTGACGCCTTGTTTGCCTGCGGAATCCGCGCTATTTTCGGACCTGGGACACCGACGTCAGAAATTTTACAATTCATCGAAGAAGCAGTGCAAGTAGAAAACTCCGGTGTTGGTGAAGCAAGCGACTGGTATTGGACCTCATCGGCATGAGGTGCTCGAATGACTGCAGAATTTCTCACCGAAGCCAAAACCGGAGACCGCCGTTCGTTGGCACGAACATTGAGTGCGATTGAAAACAGGACGCTTCGCCTTGATGAGGCCCTTGCCGTTCTTGGACCGGTTCCAATTCCTGAAGACGGAAACTGGCAAACATTGGCGATTACCGGTGCTCCGGGAGTGGGTAAGTCGTGCTTGTTGGACGGATTGCTGACCTCTTGGGCAAAACAAGGTTTACGTGTCGCTGTTTTGGCGGTTGACCCCTCATCTCCTCGCACGGGAGGTGCGCTTTTGGGTGACCGTGTACGGATGACTGTCGTGGATGATAAAGCACTCAACCAGCAAATCTATCTGCGTTCAGTCGCAACCCGTAAAGCCTCAGGGAGTGTCCCGGTTATCGTCGAAGATATGACCAAAGTTTTGCTTTCTCTCGGGTGGGAAAAAGTCGTTATCGAAACGGTTGGTGCGGGTCAATCCGAAGTACGCTGTGCTGCCTTAGCCGACCGTATCGTTGTGGTTGAAGGGCCTGCTCGTGGCGATGGCATACAGGCAGAAAAAGCTGGTTTACTCGAACTTGCAGATGCGGTGCTTGTGAACAAGTCTGACCTACCTGGTGCGGAGTTGCACGCCGATGAAATCCGAGAATCGTTTGAATTGGGTATCGGTTCGACCCCGCCGGTCGCTCTCACTTCTGCTCTCCACGGAACTGGAATCGATGAGGCAGCAACCGTTCTGCTCGCTCTTCCTTCCTCCGGCCGTTCAGTCCGTGCGCGTTGGAGGGAGCGGCTTCTTGCGTTTCATGAGCGGAAGATTTTGGAGTCTCCAAAACTCGACGATTTGCTCCATCAATTAGCGAAGGGTTCAATTGATTTGGACGAAGCCATATCGCTCATAGGTGCATTTGCCGATGAGTGAACAAGTCGAACTAACAAATCCCGTTGAACTCTCCGTTGGAGGCATGAAAGGGCATCTTTTCCGCAGGGCAATTCACCTTGGAATGTCTTTCTTGCCTCTCATCTACTTTGAATGGGGTGAATCTGTGTCAGATTCACTCGGTTTGACGCTGCCTCAGTTCGTTTCCACTGTGGTTTTCCTCTTGTTTGCGGCTGAAGCAACCCGTCTCAAGTTTGGGATCACAATCTACGGTCAGAGGGAATACGAGGCGCGACAAGTCTCAGCCTTGGGTTGGGGTGCATTTGGCATTGGTCTGGTCTTCTTGTTGGCGCCAACAAAGGAATACATTTGGCCGTTGATTCTCTCGCTTTCACTGGGTGACCCTTTCCTCGGTGAGATGCGACGCAAAGGGATGAATACCCGTAACGTCATACTTTCTTCGACCTTGTTTCTCTTCGTAGTGTGGGTCGCTTGTTGGCACTTTGTTCAAACTCCATTTTGGTTAGCGTTCCTCTTCGCTCCGCTGTGTGTTGCGTCCGAATGGCCTCGGTTGCGATACATCGATGACAATGCTACAATGGTTTTGATACCTCTCGGAATGATACTCTTGCTGGAGCCATTCCTCGGCCTAATCTAAAGCCCTTATGAGACAGATGATTCCATATGTTCAAATGTCGGTTCTAAGTGGGAAGGCTGAGTGATGAGGATGAGTGAAGAGTCCAAAGGTTCCGAACCCCCACAGATTACCTATTTTGTCGTGTTTTCTCTTGCGATTCTTTTCTTGGCCATTTCGATGGTCCAATATCCACTTTGGAATCTTTGAAAGGGCAATGATTCAAGAAGGTCGCTTCGGAGGCTCGCCTTATGTGTGGTCTTGGTGGAATGTTAGG
>JAQXFL010000102.1 GCA_029250345.1 Candidatus Poseidoniaceae archaeon | reverse complement strand
GTATGGACCGAAGCCAATACCAATCACGCTCGCCTCATCTCTGCTGCAGCAGCAGTTCTGGAAGGAGAACTCGGATCGGTTGGTGCTTCAGGAGGCCCAATGCCGGAAGGTTTCGTTCTCCGTGAAGGTCGAGGCGGTCCAGATGCCATTCTTTCCATGCTAACTGCCGGTGTAAGTGAAGAGGTAACCGGCCACCTTCAATCCGGCCAATCTTCGACCGCAGTTTCTGTTCTTCTGGCTCGTGGTGTACCCGTTGGGATTTCGGCTCCGGAGGGGCAGTCGCTGGAAGAGGCAATGCTCACCTTTACCGATTCATCACGAATTCTCAAACTTCACCGATTACCTGCAGGAACAATCGTTTCTCGTGATTCAGGTACGGTGGAAGAGTTCCGTCTCGACGACTTCCATGACCTTCTGGTTACACTCCGTACTCGTTCGGAAAGCCGCCGTGCAAACCTCAAGAGCAAACTCACCGATTTGTTTGGGTTTGAGATAGGTATGGAGCAATTACGAAAGAGCCGTTCCAGTGCAACATTCCCAGAAACAGTTGGCGATGTAAGCGGTGGACTGCCGGGTGAGATTTCCCAACCGTTGGCTGTTGACGCAGGTCTTCGTCGCCGATTGGAATCCGCAGAACACAAAATCAGCGACTTAGAAAAAGAAAAGGCAGCGCTTGCTAGCCGTTTGGATGAAGCGCAATCTGGAAAGAAAGCCGCACAGATACTTGCTCGTGAGGCATCAGAGTCTCGACAAGAATTCCTTACCAAGGTTGAGTCTTCAAATTCATCGCTTGACTCTCTGCAACTGGATGTTGCAGAATCCCGTGCTGCAGCAGAACAAGCAGAGAACCGTGCCGAACGCCTTGTTCGCCGTGTCAACGAACTGGAACACCAGGTGAGCGTCCGAGCTGCTGAGTTGGCAAAGGCACTTGGGCATGCTGATTCCAGCGAAACCCTTCGCTCATCGATTGAAGAGTTGGCGTTGAAGGAAGCACAACTCAACGGCGACCTTCTCGCTGGAAGCGAAAGGTTGGCTACCATCCGTCAACAATCGGACGACGATGAACGACGGCTTCGCGTTCTCCAGGAACAAGTTGAAGCAACACGTGAACGACATACTCGGGCGCAGGCTGAAGCAATGATGATGGAAGATAAGATTCATTCGAACAACTCGGAACTGGAATCTATTGAAGCCGAAGCAAAGGCAGCCCGTCGAAGAGCGGAAGAAGATCGCAACCGTTTGGCTACAGACGAGGCACGTCAAGCACAAGTTCAGGCTGAATTGCGAGAACTGATGTCTGAGCGCCGACAAACTCTCCGTGAATTGGGAGACCTTGGAGCTCGCAGAGGCCATGCAGAGGCGGAACTTGTTTCCCTCATCGAGCGTGCTGAAGCACTTTCCCAAGCGCATGAAGAAGCACTCTCCGATATTCAAGAAGCAGAACGCCTTCGAGCAAGACTGGCTGAAGAGCCTCTTGCCCAAGCATTGCTTGACGATGCATCTACTTTTGATGGCCTAGGCCCAGTGCTTGAACGGCTTGAGAATGCCCGTGCATTGGGTTACTCAGTCACACTTCTCGACCGAGCTGTCGAGCGTGGATTGCAAGTGATTCAATCCACCGTGGACCATGTCGCAGCAACACCACGGCATCTGCTTTCCAGTGAAGTGATGACGCTTCTTGAACGCCAAGTCCCTCAAACAGCAGGTGCAGTTCGTGGCCTTGCTCGATGGTCTGTCCAACAACGGCTCGAACATCAGTTGGGTGAAACGGTCGGTCACGTCGTGATTGACCTTGAACACCTGTTGGAAGATTTCGACCGTTCGATTACCATGTTGCGTCGATTAAGAAACGTTTTGGAACAACTCGTCCGACTCGGTGCACCTCCGCATGAAGTCGATGCACTGCTGAACAATTGTACTCGCCCTGAAGCACTGCCAAGTATCGCACAGGCAACACGCAAACTGATTCAAGTCGCACTTGATGACATCTACTTGGAAGCCGACCAGCGTGATGCTGGTGAGGCTATTGCACTGGAAGACACCGCTCGAGTGCTTGAAGAACTCATTACGCAGTTGGATGCTTCAGGTCTTGCAGACGGCGTTCCAAGCGGAATGCTTTGGGAGTTCCAACGCGACGGTTTGTTGCCGTATGAACGCAATTCCATACCGGATGCGCAGCGAACGCCGGTAGAGCAAGACATGCTTTTGGACATGGAACCTTCCCTGGCTGGACAAGTTCCAGTTTCCTTGGATGTCGTCACTGAAACTGCAGTTGTCGATGAATCCGGTTGGGAGCAGATGCCGACACCTGTGGATGAAGACGCTCCAGAAGTTGTGAGTTCTCCTCGCGCACCGATAACGGTCAGCGAAACAGAACACAGCGATGAGCGAGCACAACTTGAGGCAGAATTAGCTCGACTTGATGCATCTTGGGACCGTCGAAAAGAGCCGGTTGCTGAGCAATCGACAGACCCTGCCTTGGCAGCGCTTGAAGCCCGTTTGTCGAATCTTGATTTTTGAGGTGGAAGAATGACTGACGCACCGACGATCGTTCACCGTAGCGAATCATCAGGACGACGCTACCCGCTTTTCCTTGAACGAATCTTGTTGGTCCTTGTCATTGCAGGAACATGGGTTCTTCATCCGATGGTACTGGATGCTCTGGACGGTGTCGTTGGTGCAGTAGCCGCATGGTGCGGTTTGCCATTGCTGTTGTTGATGTGCGCAGAGCTCACTGGACGAGTTCTGCAATCCGTTCGCAACGATGCGTGATCAAATATCGACCACTTTCTTATCTGCAGGCATTGCGTCAGCATTCTTACGTGCGTAGATGAATCCCCAAATCCGTTCCCATGGAACGAAGAACCGTAGAAGTGCCATGATGCTCAAGAACATGGCTGCAGAGATCACTAATCCGTAGGTCAGTGACAATTCGATTGATTCTGAGACTTGCCCTGCCCATTGACTGCCCGTTGAGTCTTCGACAAAGCCGAGAAGAACGGTGTGGAATCCAAGCGCAACCATCGTTGCAACTCCAGTGAGTCCTAGGAATCCAAAGGTGTGTTTGAGGTGCGTGTTGAGGACGTTGTCCATTTGGCGAACGTATTCAGGGTCACGCTTGCATGATTCAGGAAGCCTGTATGCATATTCAAGATAGCGAATAACGCCGTATGAAGATTCTTGGAACACCATGATGAGGACGGCAATCATAATCAGGGCAAATTGTTGTTTTGTAACCAACATCAGTCCGAAGATACCGATTGTAGGATCGCTGAATTGGGCTCCAATCACATTGACTGAATCTCCGTACGAGCCCAGTTGTCCGTTGATGAGTGGGAAGGCAAGGATTGCGTGTATACCGAGGAAAAGCAATGTGAAACCAATCGCCCACGCAATCGAACGGCGTGAAAGCCCCCATATGCCGCGAACGCCCATGATGACCGGTAAGAGGTAGAGGAAGAGAATCATCAATGAGAGAATCATCAGCAGAGGCCATTCTAAGGTACTCAGCTCGCTTGAGTTTGGCAAACGCAGGTCGAAGGAAAACAACATGCCAGTGAGCCATGACAACAACAGTTGTCCAACCAAGACGACGATGAGAGTGATGATGAATCCGAGTTTAACCCGTTGTTGAACTTTAGGAGTTTGGAATGCAAGCAAAGCCATACCGCCTCCAACCACGAGTCCGAGAACCAAAGGTACGAAGAATCTGGCAAGTCCACTTCTTCCTTCGCCGGTTAACCAGTCGCCAATTGGCAGTTGGTCTCCAATCAGCAGTTCAATGGTGTCGAACAGCATGGTGTGGTCGATGGATCCAACGACATAATTGGAGACAACTTCGAGGTACATACCGACCAAAGCCATGGTGGCAATAACTTGAAGCGAGATGATTTGCCACTGCTTTCGCAGCAGTTTGAGATGCAATGTTCGCGGACTGACCGCACCGGTGACGGTGACATCGCCCTGCAATCCAACATCTTCAGCCATCTCAATACCCCCTCACTTGCATCAATGCTTGTGACAAGTCCATGTCTGGCATCCAGTCAATGACCATTGCTCCAGAACCAGCCAGTGTGGTGAGGCGGTTCTGACGCTCGAGTTTGAGAACCTCATAGGACATACGAGGAATTCGACTGACTAATCGCTCAAAGTCGATGCTTGATGGCGAGAGTACAGTCACTTCGTGCCCCCGTCCAACGAGGTCTCGTACGGCAGCAGGAACAGTTCCGTCGCCTTCGCATGACGAGATGATGAACACCGGACTGCCTCGGCTGAATCTTCCACTCAATGAGTTTGTCACAGCTTGCAACGGCATCGTTCCTTTGGGGGATACGCCGGCAAGAGCGCTGAGGATTTTGAAATACTGCTTGTCACCGGTGTCCGGCGGGAGATAGGCAAGGCTGTCATCGAAGATGGCCAAAGCCACAGAATCTCTTCTCTTAAGGAAGAATGCTGCAAGACTGGCGGCTGAGACGGTTCCCATTTCAAGAGGATTCTTCAGCACAGTACCGATTCGAGCGATGTCTCTGCTGTCGAGAAGAATATACAAATCTGTAACAGCATCTCGACACTTTTCGTTGACCATCAAGTCGCCGGTTCGGGCAAAGGCCTTCCAATTGATGTTCTTGAACGGGTCGCCGGGGACATATTCTCTCAATGAGTAGAACTCTGAACCTTGTCCAGGCGTTCGCAGTGTTGTGGCTCCAGTGTACATCTTTGGAGTGCGTGAACGGAGGAATGCTTCCTCAACTTCTTTGATTTGTGGGAAGATGACAATGTCGCTGTGGTGATCGACGTACATTTCATCGACTCCAAGGTTGAAGGTGTTGCGTGAACGCAATGAAACCGGTCCAATCGAAAAATGACCTCGCAATGGACAGCGTAATACATAGCGTATTCGAGCACTTTCTCCAGGTTTGAGATTGAGGCGCATTTGATTCAGTCCACTTCTCAACTTCATTTCGTGAGGGATGTTATCGTAGACCTCCAAGAGTTGCGTGTTGCGGTTGGAACGGTTGGTTACCAACAATTCAACGTACAAGTCATCGCCCTTGTAGAGATTATCTGCCGAGAGTGTTCGTTGAACTTCGACATCGCCGTGGCCTGAAATCCACGAATTGACGACAATGAAGGCAATGAAGGTCAGTCCAAGAATCATCATCTGAAGGTTGGCAATCATCATCCCAATGAGAATCAGTGCTATACCACCGGTGAATGTGAAAGATGCCTTACGTGTCCACATGATATCACCTCAGGTTCTTCCCCATGCTTTGATTCGTTTGACGACAGCAACCGTCTGCTCCAGCGAGTATTTGCCTGGCTCAATAGCGAACTTTGCTAACACTGGGTCGTTGATGAGTGACACAAGTTCACGAGCCGGCATAGCGTGGAACTCTTCTCGTGAGAGGCCGTTTTGATTTCGGACCTTTGAGAGGAACACTTGTCGGATTTTATCGGATTTTGCGTAGTATGTGTAGCGGTTTGCATCTCCGAATCCGTAGTAAATGATGC
This sequence comes from Candidatus Poseidoniaceae archaeon, assembly GCA_029250345.1. Classification (GTDB taxonomy): domain Archaea; phylum Thermoplasmatota; class Poseidoniia; order Poseidoniales; family Poseidoniaceae; genus MGIIa-L1. The sequence goes on along the minus strand of JAQXFL010000102.1, from coordinate 5,834 downwards.
TGAAAACGTGCCGCCAAGGTTCAGGATCTCGCTTCTTGATGAGTACAGCTTCGAAGGCAATAAACAAGCCGAGGAACAGCAGAAGCATAGCAAGTCCTTCACCGGTGAAATAGACCAACAGGAAGTATACCGTGTTGTAGGAATCTGCGAACAATGCGTTTTGCGGATGTCTGGATTCATCAAAAATAACCACTGCGTTTTCAGAAGGTTGGCCTTCTTCGCCGATTTTACTTGACATCAGTGCTTCAGCAATGAAATCCAGCGCCCATTTGCGGTTATCGTTTTCTGGAATACATTTCGTGTTGTTGGTCACGCAATCGTTGGTTCCGTACAATGGATTGTTCGGATCGTTGAACCCTTCATAGTCGTAGATGGCGTTGATGAGTGCCGAACCATCGGCCATGAATACAATTCGACCGCCTTCATCTGGGTCGCATGATTTTCGTGCACATGCTTCGATGCTGAGATTGAATTGTCCCCAAAGGTCAGGTGTTTCGGAGTTGACTTCGTTTCCAACCCAGATTTCACCGTCGCCGTTGACATCTACCGTCGCTTCGTTGCTGGTCACGGCTCGAATGGATACTTCTGAAAGTGCGCCGTTCACTCCCGGAATAAGTTCCAAGGCCGTGATGTTGTTCAGCAGCATTTGATAGGTTGCGTTGTACTCTATCTCTCCGTTGTTCCAATGGTGTGCGCACAGGCCGGCATCTTCCAACGGCATGGATTGTCCGTTCATGAGTTTGCAGGGATGTGCGCCTTCGCCGCTTGCGCCGCTCCATCGCTCGTGAACTGAGATGGTGTCAGGGTCGATGCTGCTGCCGTTCATTCCGCACGGTGTGGCTTGCACACACATCCAGATGTAATTGTAATCCAATTCTTGGACGTACGTTGTGTCAAACAACTGATAGCCGGTGTATCGAACACCGTAGGCTTGAGCAATGCTGCCTGCAAAACCGTAGTCGTCAAGGACCAGTGCAGTACCGCCAGCGTCAACAAATTCGACGATCGCATCAATTTCTGACGGAGAATATCCGTCTTCAGCCGCAATGGTGATGAAGCCGTCGCTGTCAAATTGCGGTAGGGAGAGTGTGTCTCGCTCCACACCTGCTAAAATATAGGTGGTGTTTCGAGGGTCTTCAATGTCGGCAAGAAGAAGTGGGCTGCTCACCAATGAGTTGGTTTGAATTCCCATGTCCTTGATGTCTTGGCGGAACGCAGACATATCGTTCCAGTCGTCATCGTATGCGGACAACTGGTTGGTGTTGGTCAGGTTGACAAAATTAATCAAAATACTGAGTAACAAAACCAGCATGACCGACCAAAATGCGGCTTGGAGGCCTATTCTGCGGTAATTGAGATTCAAGTCGTCAAGCATTGGTCCACCTCTAGAGCACTGTTCCGACATTCCCACGTGTTCCTTTGGGTTTAGAAGGTTGTTATCCGGCGAGTGTCAAATGCTCATTCCAAAAGCGGTTTGAATCTCGTAAATTCGGTCATCTCAACGCTTGAGGTGGACACGAGATGCAATGCGGGATACTTCGTCGACAGGGATCTGCATGAGGCCTTCAATCATCTCCCAAGGTAGAACAGTTGGGTCGATGTCTTGTTCGACTTTGACATGGATTGCTGAGATTGAACCAGACTGCTTGTCGAACACAATGTCACGCAATGTACCCAAGAGTACACTGTGTGAATCCACGACTTCACGACCGATTATTTCCCGTGCAAAGACTGCCATAGTTTCACTCCACTGACGGTTTAACCACACCGATGCAGCACATCAATGCGTCGATTGAAGGACGACCCTCACATCGATTCCATTCCAAATCCAGTGTCTCTGGAACGCTTGATGTTCGAGAGGCCGGATGTGAGCAATGTTTCCATCTTCTGATAGTAGGCGAGCATCTCTGCAGTGACCGTTGGTCGGACACGCTTGATGGCGTCTTCGAAATGCGTCTTAGTGACCTTCTTCTTGCCTGCACGCATACAGATGAGCGCGGCTTCTCGGCAAACTGCCTCAATGTCAGCACCGGTAAATCCGTCGAGACCACCGATGATGTCCTTGAGAGAGAACTTCGACAAAGGCATACCTTCGCTGTGGATTTTGAAGATGACTTCACGAGCACCCGCATCCGGTGGAGGGACGTGGAGAACACGCTCAAATCGACCACTGCGTAGCAATGCTGGGTCAATCATCTCGGGTCGGTTGGTGGCAGCCACGATGATGACACCATCCAAGGATTCGACACCGTCCATGCTTGCAAGCAGTTGGTTGACAACTCGGTTTCCGACATCGCTTCCTTCTGTTCCAGAAGAGGAGCGCATGCTGGCTATCGATTCAAATTCATCAAGGAAGATGATTGCAGGAGCCGATTGCTTTGCCTTCTTGAAAATTTCACGGATACCTCGTTCGGATTCGCCGACCCACTTGGAAATCATTTCTGGGCCCTTGATGCTGATGAAGTTCGCTTGAGCTTCGTTCGCAATCGCCTTCGCCAGTAGTGTTTTTCCAGTTCCAGGTGCTCCGAACAGTACAATTCCTCTCGGTGGTTTAATTCCGAAGTGTTCGAACAACTCAGGTTTTGTGAGTGGCCATTCAACGGATTCCTTCAGTCGGTCTTTGACTTCCTCTAATCCACCTACTTCGTCCCAAGTGACTTCAGGGATTTCAACGTAGATTTCTCGGAGAGCAGACGGTTCAACATCCTTGATGGCATGGCGGAAATCGTCCATACGAACTTCCATCTTTTCGAGGACTTCCGGTGGAATTGTCTCTTCTTCCAAATCAATTTCTGGAAGGTAACGGCGAAGTGCCTTCATCGCCGCTTCACGGACGAGGGCAGCGAGGTCAGCACCAACAAAGCCGTAGGTGTTGTCGAGAACCCAGTTGATTTCAAAGTCATCCGAGATCGGCATTTGCCGTGTGTGGACGTCCATGATTTCACTGCGTCCGTCTCGGTCTGGTACGCCAATTTCGATTTCTCGGTCGAACCGTCCTGGTCTTCTCAACGCAGGGTCAATGGCATCTCTACGGTTTGTTGCACCGATGACAACAACGTTGTCACGGCCCTGCATACCGTCCATGAGGGTGAGCATTTGAGCAACGACTCGTCGTTCTACTTCTCCGCTCACGTCTTCACGCTTCGGACAAATCGAATCGATTTCGTCAATGAAGATGATTGCCGGGGAATTTTCTGCAGCCTCATCAAAAATCTCTCGAAGTTGCTTTTCCGATTCACCGTAATACTTTGAGATGATTTCTGGACCGTTGATGCTCTTGAAGTGGGCGTTTACTTCGGTAGCAACAGCCTTGGCAATCATGGTTTTTCCAGTTCCTGGTGGGCCGTGAAGCAGTACTCCCTTTGGTGGGTCAATTCCCAACCGTCGGAACAACTCGGGATGCTTGAGTGGCAATTCAATCATTTCTCTGACTTTTTGCAGTTGTTGTCCAATGCCACCTACGTCTTCGTAGGTAATGCCTTCTGACTGGCCGACATCAACGTCGTCAACCGCTTCGTCTTTGATGACAATGTCGGTGTCGTTGGTGACCTTGACAATGCCTTTTGGAGTTGTTTGGAGAACGGCGAACGGCAGTGCTTCAGCAAACAAGGTCATGCCTGGGATAAAGATGCGATCACCTTGGACGACCGGTCGCTTGGACAATCCACGGCGAGCGAATCCTTCGATTCCGGGGCCGAACTTGACCTTCTGCTTGTTGGCCATAACTGGAGAAAGAACGAGTTTTGTGCATTCCTTGGCAGCAACCTTGCTGACCGTAACTCGGTCGCCAAGACTCACGCCTGCGTTTTTACGGATGATACCATCGACACGTACGATTTCCATCTTCGCGTCTTCAGGTCGGCTGCGCCAGTAAATTGCAGCTGTTGAGCGCTTTTCACCCTTGATTTCAACGATGTCGCCTGGCTTAAGACCGAGATCGTTTTCACCAGATATTCGAGCTCTTCCGTGTCCAACATCGGACGGGATAGCCTTGGAAACACGCAATGACATTGTTTTCTCATCTTTTACCATTTTACCACTTCAATCATCGAGTTGTCGAGCCTATTTAATCATCGGCTGACCGCCTCTCCTACCCGATTCATGCCGACCCCCTTTTAACCTTAAGTCGACATTTGATGGCGGCGAACGAGAAATTTTCCTTTGCATTCACTCCATCAATTTCAAGAGGGGCGTTCCGTTGGGTGTGACATGGTTCACGTTCTTGAAACAGGTCTCGAATTTTTAGCAGCAGAAAATCCAAACGGTAAACCGTCGGTGAAAGGATTCAACATCATCAACGGTCAATTGACGCTTGCTAGCGATGGTGCAACCTTCACTTCAATCAACCCTGCCATCCTCAACGACACGCTCGGAGAGTTCCCATTGTCGACCAAGGCTGACGTCAACGCAGCATTGGATGCTGCTCACGCTGCATTCCCTGGATGGGCTGCTACACCCGCTCCAACCCGTGGTCAAATCATCGGAAACATGGGCCGTTTGCTCATGGAACACAAAGACGCTATCGTCGCTCTCGAAACCCGTGAAATCGGAAAGACACTGAAAGAAGCAGCAGGTTCCGTTCAGGAAGCCATCGATACATGCTTGTTTTTCCAGTCCGAAGGTCGCCGTCTCTACGGACAAACGGTCAACTCCGAATTGCCGGACAAGGAACTGTTCACCTACCGCCGCCCGCTTGGTGTCTGCGGTATCATCAACGCTTGCAACTTCCCTGCAGCAGTACCTTTCTGGAAGATGATTCCAGCAATCATGTGCGGAAACACCTGCGTGTGGAAGAGTCCACAAGACGCACCACTGCTTTCCTTCGCATTGGCTCGCATTATGCACGAAGCAGGATTGCCAAACGGTGTCATCAACTTGGTTCACGGTAAAGGCAGCGGAGCTGGACAACACTTGGTTGACGCAGTCGATGAAGGCCGAGTCAACAAAATCTCCTTCACCGGTTCTACAGAAGTCGGTAAGATGATCGGCGAAGTGTGTGGACGAAACCTCGTCTCGTGTTCACTTGAATTGGGTGGAAAGAACCCACTGGTCGTTATGCCAAGCGCAAACCTCGAAAATGCTGTTGAAGGCGCCTACTGGGGTGCATTCGGAACCGCAGGACAGCGCTGCACCTCACTTGGAAACTTGATTCTTCACAAGGACATTTACGACGAGTTCATGACGAAGTTCATGGAAAAGGTAGAATCGACAACCATCGGCGATTCCCTCGTTCATGACGGTGTTCTTTACGGGCCTATGCTCTCTGAAAAGTACGCTAAGGATTTCCTCACCGGTGTTGACATGTGCAACGCATCCGGTGCAAAGCAAATCTTCGGACAAGGACGCATCACCAGCGACAACAAGCCTACAAATTTCCTCAGCAATGCTGAAGATGGCGTTTACATGTGGCCTCACGTCTTTACTGAGGTGACCGAAGACATGAACTGTTTCCACGAAGAAGTCTTCGGGCCAGCAGTTACCATCTGCAAAGCAGACGACTTTGACCACGCTCTTCACTTGGCAAACGCAAGCCCGTATGGACTTTCTTCCGCCATTTACACCAACGACCGCCTTGAAGCCTACCGCTACAAGACCGGAATCAAGGCTGGAATGACCGGAATCAACAATTCAACCACCGGTGCAGAGGCGCATTTGCCGTTTGGCGGTGTCAAAGGTTCAGGAAACGGAACACGTGAATCCGGTATTTGGGTTATTGAAGCGTATTCATACTGGCACGCAGTAAACGACGAACTTTCGGGTAAACTCCAGCTCGCTCAGATGGATGTCGAAGAAGTCGAAATGGCTGAAGCAGACGTCGATTGGACGCAACTGGC
>JAQXFL010000077.1 GCA_029250345.1 Candidatus Poseidoniaceae archaeon | reverse complement strand
GTGTTCTCATCTACGATCATGATGGTTTTTTGGTACCTTGGGTGGCAACAGTGGAAATCAACATAACCGTGGAAATTCGCTTCACAGCACCCAATTGCAGTTCAGAATTATCTATTGATGCTCCCGATTTTGGAGGAGTTCTCCTCCCCGGTGAAAGTTTCCCTCTATCTGTGAGCGTTGAACAACCTTGCATGTTCTCACACAATCTGACGGTTTCCGACGGTCGAACCTTCATCGAACAGGAAACTCAATTGCCTCAAGGCATCACTGAACTGCAACTGCAATACTCATCTACCGGCACAGCAAATGCTGAAGCAGTCATTGAAGGCGAAATGAGCTGTGGCGATGATATCATGCACATCAAGACCAAAACCTTGACAATCGGGCGAATTCCCATCGAGACAACCGAAACGGGGACATTGCAGGCGTTTAACCCATCCACACTTACTATTCCAATTGAATCACTCGGAAGTTCAGAACAAACATTCACCGTCGAACTCGACGGTCCTATGTCACGAATTGGAGAAGTCGACAACAGAGTAGACCTCGGTGGAAACGATTCGATTGAAATCCAAATAGATCCGAACGGTTTGTTGCAAGATCGTATGTCTGTTAACGGTGAAATTGTTCTGATTTCACAGAGTGGACATCGATGGACGATTCACCTTGAGTATTCTGCAATCGATGGCGAACGTAGTACATTCGATGAATGGAGGACGCCGGGTCGATTGCTCGGATGCGCCGGTCGCATCAGCGCAGGATGGGTACTGTTTGCAATGATGGATAAACGGCCCAAAAGCAATCCCAAAAATACTCAACCGGATGACGAGAATACACCGTTCGGTTCTGCAATTGAATTGAATGAAACCGATGCATGGGGACGGGAAATCGACCTGTAGTATCAATTTCGACCGGGTAACCAACGTTGCATGTGCAGGTAGAACCATGATTCCTTGAAGGGTAGAGCACAAAGCCACATTTTGTGAACGCCTTCTGAGAGTCGAACAGCTAAACATGCTGCCTCCCATGTTTGCGGGGCATCTTCATGCGGCTGAATCAGCCACGGAGCGTGCGCATCACCGACAGGAGTGTCGTATACCCTCCAGCGACTACCATACTTGAAACCCGGACGCAAGAGCACGCCACGTTCGACCAAGTCCACATAGAGGTCGTCTTGAGGATTCGGACGAAGTTCATCGATTGAAGCTTGTACAAGTTGGCCCTCCTCGTGACGTAAATGACGACCAGAAAGGTGCTCAACACCGATTGAATCCCAGTTCCAATTGTGTGCATCTGGTACATACCAGCCATCACCACGTGCTATTCTCTTTTGCCACAGTTCGGAAATCTGTTTCTTTTTACCGGCGGAAAAAGAATTCCAAAGTGGTTGTTTGCCCGAAGGTTGCCTTTGGGACAACAGGTACATTGTGACATCCATTTCTTCATCGATAACCAAAAATTCTGCCAACATGCCTTGACCGTGTACCCATGAGGTCCATTCGACCATTTCCTTCCAATCAATGACATCGGTTGTCCATGCCCAGCGAACATGTGCAACTGGCTTTTCTTTGGAGAAAACCTGCTCACGATTCCAACGTAGAGCCCAGGTGGGTTGTGGCACTTCAATTCCCCATTTTGCAGGGATGTTTTGAGCAGGTATGAGCAGTTCTCCACCGCTTCGGGCTGTATCAAAAAGTATGCTTCTGGCGATGACATCAGGATCTAAACTCACTGCATCATCAAACCAAGTGTCCGATGGCAGTGGAAGATGTCGGTGCCAGTGACAAAACAAAATCTCTTCTGTTGAAACGCGAATGCTTTCATCGGATTGCATTAATCCGATTGCGCTCTTTTGATACAAGCGTGACGAAAGCGGTGGAGCGATGTACCATTCACCGTCCTTCATCTGAGGCGGTTCAAGCGGCTGCACCGGTGGTAGGTTCGAGGTAAGTGGAGTACCAAGAGGGCGAGTCGTCCGTTGGCGCGGAGTAAACTTACGGTTTTGCCTCGCCATGTAGACGCGTCATGTTCACGGCATTTGAGTTTAGGGTTACCGATGGGCATATGTGCCCCCGCTTCTTCGACGATATGGGGAGTCCAATGGTCGATGGTTATCTCGGGTCGTTAACGACGGAGGAACGGATGCTTTTGCACCTGTTTGACCACAATTTACCCGAGGGTGCATGGGAAGCACCCGCAGCGCTAACACAGGCCGGAATTTCAGCCGCCGTGCATGTTCAACGTAAACACGTCCCCCGTACTTTGAAGCGTCTTGAACAGCGTGGGGACCTGACGACCGATAAACGCCATGTTCCCGGAGCTAAGCAAAGGCGCCAAGTCTACGGCTTAACTTCGAATGGTAGAAGTATCGCTCGTGAGCTTCGAGAAAAGATTCTAAGTCAATACGTCATAAAAAACGGCGAAAAAACCCTCTTATCAGAATTACGCAAAGGTGGGCAAGCAACGCTCGACCTTCTGTCTTTTATTGACGAAGGCATGACGTTTCATGAGAATCCAGTTGTATCTCCAGTTTCAAATCCAGAAGGTGTAGCATCCTTGGATGCGCAGGCCGGTGAAAATCTCATTCGGAGATTATTTGCAAGGGCATGGGAAGATGGGAAGATTACAAAGGATGAACAATACCTCCTCTCAGAAGTAGTAGAATTTCTTGGTATGCATCCTGAACGAGTTCGTCGTCTTTCCGACGAGGCAAGAAAGGAACAAAAAGCTCCACCGCCAGAGGAAATATACCTCGATATGCTACGGCAAGCCATGGTCGACGGGGAACTAGTTGACGATGAAATTGCGTTGCTTGAAACGGTTCGTATTGCCTATGGATTTGACCGATTGACCCATGACAAGTTGCTTGAAGATGCCAAAAAATCTCCTATTGTATCTGAAAAATACCTCACTTACCGGTCAACTCTCATCACTGCTCTGCAAGATGGTGTCATAACCGAAGACGAAGGGGCAATGCTCTCCACATTACGTGAAACGCTTGCCATTACCGATGTTCAGCATGCGAGTCTGCTTGCAGAATTGCGCGATACAATCAAATGAGGAACAATCAACGAACAACAGAGGGTCAACTATGGGAATGTCAGATGAAGAAGAGGCAGTGTATGAGGACTTGAAAAACCTCAAGAGTTTACTGAAACAAACAGGAGAATCCAAAGTGGTTCTCATCGGTGACATCATGATGGATTGCTACATACACGGATACGCCAACAATCTCAACTCTCGTGCACCAGTACCTGTTCTTCGTGAAACAATGCGAGAGGAAGATGTGGGTGCTGCAGCACACGTCGGAAGGGGCTTGAATTCCATGGGATTGCAGAGTTTCCTCTTCGGTGTTGTTGGAGACGACCGGGCTGGACTCAATATTTTGCAATCATTAGACGACGAGGGAGTATCAACTGCAGGAATTTCAATTATTGACGGGAGAACTACGACGGTCAAAACACGAATGCTTGCAACACGGGAGAGTCTTGTCAGTGAAGAGCAACTGTTGCTTCGCTGGGATGTCGAGGATGACAATCCAGTCCCAATGGAGGCATCCCAATCACTCTACGACAACGCTATCCACGAAGTCGAAAAAGCAGATGTTGTTATTCTTTCAGATTACGGTCAAGGCGTAGTGAACGATTCGGGTGCAGACCGAATTATCAAGGCTGCACGAGCAAAAAACGTTCCAATCATTGCCGACCCGAAGTTAACAGGATTGCATAGAACCCACGGCGTGAACTGGATTTTATTCCAGTCTCAAGGTTTGGAGTTAATGCGACGTCGTCTTGGCGTATCCACTGGTAGTGAGGCTGCAATGCAACTTATCGAAACCCATGATTGGAATCATCTGGTCGTGCTATCAGGTGAGGCAGGGGTTACAATCTACTCGAGAGATGAAGAAGTCGTTCACGCACCATGTACGCTCGATGATTTACGTCAAATGATTGGTCTCATCGATGCTGCAGCTGTCGCCATTGCAGTGGCTATTTCGAAGAATATGTCGGTCAAGAACACGGCATTACTGGCAAACGCTGCATGCGAGTGCATTTTAGGTGCAGACAAAACTGAATCATTTGTTCTGAGCCGTGAAGACCTTATCGATCGTATAGGTGAAATGTCTTGGAACTTGCAGGTTTCCAAACGCTGAGGTGCACCTATGAGTTCATGGCCGAGGCCAACAACTGCCGATATTGCACTGAGGGCATTTGCATCAAGCCCATCACGACTTTTTACCGAAGCATCCATTGGTATGCAAGAGATTCTGCTGTCCGACGAAGCACAAAAAACGCTTAACACACACATCCGTCATTCCTCCCAGTGGCAAATTGAAGCGCCTCATGACAGCGAGAATGAATCATGGGATTTACTGCTCATCCAATGGCTTGAGGAAGTTCTGTACCGTGCAGAAATACATAATCAGTGGCTTGTTGATTGCCAACTTGCTTTCACTTGGTTAAATGAAAAAGTTATCGCTGCAGGCCATGTTTCTTGGGTAGAAAGCGAACATGTTGAGCGTGAAGTGGAAATCAAGGCTGTGACGAGCCATGAGTTACAGTTCAAGGAATTACACGCTGGTGAAAATGCATACTCGCCATGGGAGCAGGTGCCGGACTTTCAAGGTCCAGGCTGGTTCTGCGATGTTGTGTTTGATATTTGAGCAGTCAAACCATCGTATCGCAACCGTGTACCGATATAGAATCCAACGGTGTTAAACACAACATCCATGATTTTGTTGCCGATTTCTTCAACTGCAAATTCAAATGGGAGATACAATTCTAATATTTCCCAGCCGATGCTAAGGATAAAGAATAATTTCCACTGATGAAAGAGATAGCGTCCGGAAGTCGACCAGATAAAAAAATGAATAACAGAGTAGAAGTTTACGAAAGCCATCAAGATGCCTCAAGGAGTGGGAATTCCAATGGTGGACATGCGCTCTCCTCGGCCTAACCCACACACTTCCTCCATCCCGATACCCCACAGCACCCATGGCTCCGAGTAGGGCTGCTCCGTTCCCGGCCTGACCTATTCCCCCGGTTATCCATTTCCTGCTTCCCTCCGGAAACAGTTCACAGCACCCGAGTCATGTG
>JAQXFL010000073.1 GCA_029250345.1 Candidatus Poseidoniaceae archaeon | reverse complement strand
ATGCAACGTTTTGGGAGTTCGACTGGGAACGGTGCTGGGTGATTCACACGTGAGGCGCGTTCCGTTGCAAAGGACCAAATCGATTTGGTATGTTGAATGAAATCGTCGCGAGGTATCGTGTCAATGCGACCGTCTGCGCGCTGGGATTTGTCCCTTGGAAGTTTGTAGTTCCCTTTTGAGAAAACAAGAAGATACTCATGCACATCTCGCAAACATGGATTACTTGCAGATTGGAACGAACCCCATGCACAAGAAGAACCGGCACTTGCTGATTTGTCCCATATGATCTCGCCTCGCATCAAGAATCCCAACTGGTTCATCATGATGTTGATGTGACTTGAGAGAGGAATGTACGGCTTACGTCCGAGGTTCGCTACGTTGACGACCATCCGCCCTCCTGGAGTCAATACTCGATAGCATTCTGCAAAAACATCGTACAACATCTCTAGATATTCACTCAATGAAAGGTCTTCATCGTAAGCTTTGCTGGCGTTGTACGGCGGAGATGTTACCACCAAGTGAACGCAATTATCCGGCAAAGAAAGATTCCGTGAATCTCCTTCAATGACCGTATCTGCCAGTGTAGGGGGGAGTTCTTGCGCCTCGCCCACTTCACGGCTTGAGACGATTCCATCGTACATTCGACTGCCGTAATACACTGAAGCATCATGGCCTTCTCGTTTTGAAACGCCAAACGAGGAAGTGCTGGTTTTTGCCCGACGGCGTGGCCCCTTCAGAGTTTCATCCTCTTCGGGTGCTTCTCGCGCCATCTTTTGTCAGCGGTCTTAGCGGCTATATCACCTTTCGCGCCGTTGGGTTGTACGAGACGCGCGGTTGGAGAGAAAATCTTGTCTGCCGAAACACGGATTGACCCGTTGCAATCAAAAACCGAGAGCACTTGGACAGATCAATGGCGAGTGTTCTAACTCTCGACAATGTCAACGTCGACAACAAAACAGTTCTGGTTCGAGTCGACATCAATTGTCCTCTCCGCCCTGACACCAAAGCGTTCCTTGATACAACCCGTATCAAAGCAATTGTTCCAACGCTCAATCGCCTTCAACACTCCAAAGTGGTTCTTCTAGCTCACCAATCACGCCCGGGCAAGAACGATTTCACTTCTACACTTGGCCATTCCCGTGAATTAGGTCGGATTCTTGGCCGGCCAATCAGGTGGGTGGATGACCTCGCCGGTGAAAAAGCAATGCGCGCTATCGAAGAGATGAGTGTTGGAGACATCCTCATGCTCAACAACGTTCGAATGTACAATGAAGAAGTAAGTACAAAGGGCGATTTTGAAGTCCATGCCGATACAGCCATGGTCCAAAACCTAGCCAGTGTTGCGGACCTGTTCGTCTACGATGCATTTGCTTGTGCTCATCGTAGCACGCCGTCGGGTGTTGGCTTTACGCACTTGATTCCGTGCGTGGCCGGAGAACTGATGAAGAACGAAATCAACAAGTTGGACCAAGCACTTGAGAATCCTGCTCGGCCTTGCCTTGCAGTTCTTGGTGGAATCAAAGTTGATGACTCAATCCTCGTTGCTGACAACATGTTGCGAAACGATATTTGCGACGAATTTTGGCCAACTGGAGGCGTCGCAAATCTCCTACTCGAACTATCAGGATTCAATATCGGAACAGTCAACCATGATTTCTTAGTCAATGAACTTGGCAAGAATTGGCATCAAACCGTTGAAACTGCCAAATCACTGCTCAGTGATTTCAAAGAAAAAATACACCTTCCAGTTGATGTTGCTGCAAACATCGAAGACAATCGTGTCGACCTTACCATCGAAGAGTTGCCAATCGAAGCACCTATTTTCGATCTTGGGATTCAATCCATCCGAAAACTCTCTGCGGCAATCAAATCGGCAGGAACGATTCACCTCAACGGCCCAGCTGGTGTTTTTGAATTGGATGATTTCGCCTTTGGTACGGTTGAAATGTTAAACGCATGTGCAGAATCAAACGGCTATGTTGTTGTCGGAGGAGGGCACACCTCCACGCTCATTGTCAAGCACGGCTTACGGAACAAAATGGGCCACCTCTCGACTGGCGGTGGAGCATGTTTGGACTACATTGCTGGGAAGAACCTCCCTGCCGTTGCCAGCTTGGAAGCGAGCGCAAAAGCATTTACCCTCAACATTCGACACGCAGTTGACCAATAGAGGAGCCACTGGGGAGGTTCGAACTCCCGACCTCCTGATTACGAATCAGGTGCTATACCAGCTAAGCCACAGTGGCGCAAACCATCGGCAGCATCGATGAGAGATAAGGCAAACGGTTGAAAGCGTTCATGAGGGTTGAGGCAGACCCATCTGCATGGCCGAGGACATGAGCGTGAGGTATCGCAACGCGATATTGTACGATGAAAGCGGCCGTAAGTACGTCGGGGATGTGCTGCTCAACAAGGACGGAAGCTACGCTCCGTCAAAAGGAGATGAGGATGTTCAGGCCGACCTTGATGGCACCAATCGCCTCATTACTCGTAGCCTTCAAAATTGGCACACGCATTTAGCAATGCAGCTGAATGCCCGAGACTTTAGTGACGGTTTCCCATTGCACCGTTGGCTCAACGAAGCGATTTTTCCAACAGAAGCAAAACTCAATCCCGAGTATGTGCGCATCGGAGCACAAGCCGCAGCCGCAGAAATGATTCGAACGGGCTCATCATTCGCTGCAGACATGTATTTTTATCCCGCAGTGACTGGAAAAGTCCTCGGTGATGCTGGACTTCGCGGATTGATTGGAGGCCCTGTAAGCGACGCTGCTCTGCCTTCACACCCCGATGCAGCATCAGCACTCGACGAAATGGACAGCATACTCAAAACCCAGAAACAAGATGATAAAATCCAGTATGCGATTGCTACGCATTCGGTATACCTCTGCAATGAAGAAACATTGCGCAGAGCATCAGAGTTAGCAGAAAAGCGCAATGCTCGTTTGCATATTCATGTCAGTGAAACCCGAAAGGAAATCGCAGACTGCCACGAGAAAACCGGTTTTTATCCCGTTGAATACCTCAACAGTTTGGACTTTTTCAAACCAGGAACCGTGTGCGCTCACGCCTCATGGGTGAAGAAAAATGAGATTCGAATGCTTGCAGAACATGAAGTTACAGCAGTGCATTGTCCTTCATCGAACATGAAAATCGCATGTGGAGGTACAATGTCATACCCAGCATACAAGGATGCAGGTGTGGATGTACGTATCGGGACCGATGGCGCAGCCTCTTCCGGAAGTGGATTAGATTTGCTTGCTGAAGCCCGTCTCGCAGCCTTAGTACAGCGTCACGACCACTGGGATGCTACGTTGTTACCAGCCAGTGAAGTGTTTTCCATGGCGACAAAAGGGAGCACGGATTGGGCTGTATGGAACCTCGACGATGTTCGAATGCGACCCGCAGGACGCAGTGGAAACCGTCACCTCGCCAACCTCGTGTTTAACGGCGCAGAATGTCTCGACATGTGGGTCGATGGAAAAAGCGTCCGTCTCGATGGCCGAACACAAACATTGGATGAACACTTGGCTTGGAATGAGCTGGACCAAGCGGTTCAGTCGTACTATGAAGGCGTTGAATGATTACTTCATTCGTGAGATGCCTAGGCCGCCAATTCCAGTTAGGAAACTGAACAGATAGGTTGCCGCACCTGCGGACAATTTCACCTCGTAATCGAGAGACAGATCTGTACCTGCAGGAAGAGTTCCTGATTTCGTACCGATTCCAGCGTAAAACTCCCCTTCAGTTACTCGCCACTCTAATCCATCGTTACCGTTGGTGGCTGTTGCTTCGTATCCGGTATCACCGTACTGGCACGTTTGACTGTCTGATGTCGATTGAAGGAACCCCCCTCCACTCGCCCGTATCCCGTCGCATTGCGACTTCTTACTTTCATCGGCTATCACCATGAAAATGTCATCCCGATCCCATTTGACAGTCGTATCTGCGGTAATGAAAAGAGCCGCAGGGTTGCCAGGTAATGCCTCATCTGAAAAGAAGACAAAACCTTCAATGTTTGGCGTGGGGACATCATCGATTTGTCCTTCAACAGTGTAACCAACAGTTCCACCTGCAATGAGGAGGAAAGCCAATACGGATAATGCGTAACCAATTAAATTCTTCAAGCCCATACCATCAACTCACATTTGGAAAAACGCCAGAGCCAGAATCACATAACACGCTAGAAGCATGGTGCCCTCAAGCCAATTGGACTTGCCATCGCTCATGATCGAGTTGGCAACAAGCACCGAGATAAACGTCGCTGCGGTTTCAAGTAAGCCAAACTCAAGAGTAAGGTTAACGCCCAATACCCATGCAAACAAAACCATGACTGGAGCGACGAACAATGCAATTTGTACACTGCTGCCGATGGCAATTGCAATCGAGAGGTCCATCTTATCCTTGCCAGCAACCAATACTGCAGTGAAGTGTTCAGCCGCATTACCGAAGAACGGCAGCAAGATGACGCCAATGAACAGTTCTGGTAAATGCCACTTCTCTACCGCCACTTCAAGGCTATGAACCAAAATATGCGCCATCCAACCGACAAGTATTGTAGAAAGAATGAGTAAAATCCACGCGTCTTTAATGCTCATTTCGGGGTCTTCATGCGAACCATGACCAGCCTCGGTAGCGAACACATCGACGTGCGTTTTGAGTTGGAAAAGAAGTGCTAAGCCGTATATGGCGAGGAGGACGACCGCTGCGTAATGTGAGAGTTGTGCAACATCACCGAGTGTGCCTCCTGAATGGTGAACGGCACTCGGTATGATAAGGGCTACAATAGCAAGCAAAAGGAGCGATCCATTCATTTGTCCAGCATCTTGACTGAAAAACTGAATTTTGTGATTTATTCCGCCCCAAACCATGGCTAAGCCCAATACCAGCAGAAGGTTTCCGAGAATCGAGCCAATCAATGACGCTTGGGTGACTGTAATCATCGTTTCAGCAATCTCTTCATTCTTTGAAGCAGTGTAAAGGGCAAGACCTGCAATGATCATTTCAACAGCATTACCAAAGGTCGCATTAAGCAATCCACCAACCGCCTCGCCCGTTCGCAACGCAATCTCTTCTGTTGCCTTGCCCATAAGGAAAGCAAGCGGCATTATGGCGACCATCGAGAAAATAAACGCAAGACCGCCCTGGTGAGTAAAGTTCGCGTACAACGCAACTGGAATCGCAAGGAGGAGGAAATTCAACTTGTTCTTTCGTGGGTCGAATGAAGCGAGTAAATGCTCCATTGCTTCTTCAGCCTCGTCGACTAAAATGTCTCCAGCGCCTACTGTTTTTGGGTCCGACATATCTGCTTCGAAGAAGCATCAGCCCTTGACTTCACCGCTTGATTTGACTCAGTCTTCGCTCTTTTTGCGACCGACTGCTCTGCGCTTAGGAGCCTTACGAGGTGCTGCTCGACGGCCAACTGCGCGCTTCTTAGCGACTGGTTTTTCCTCAACTGCCTCTTCTTCGTCGTCGTCATCGTCGTATTCGCCCCAATCGATACCATCATCATCGTCGTCATCGTCATCAACGATTTCTGGGACGTCCTTCTTGCGACGTGTTTTACGAGTAATAACATTCACTGCGAATGGGTCTTCTTCTGGTTCAGCTTCAGTTTCAGCCTCTGGTTCAACGGATTTTTCATCTGTTTTTGCACTTGTGTCAGTGACTGCACCCATGTCCAAATCTTGCGAAGTTCCGATAAACTCAGACATCCAGTCCTCATCTTCTTCTTCTTCGGAACCTGCCTTCTTCTTCTTAGGTCCGCTCATACTGGTACTGATCACCATCGACATGACAATCAATGAGAACACGAAGATTCCTGAAAGTATCCAGACCAAGATATACGGAGGGTCGGTCATGGACGGTTCAACAATAACTGGCTCTGGCTCATCTTTGAGTGATTCAACATAGTTGCATGAGGTTGTTCCGTCAATCCGGTTACGGCATTCATCAACAACAAAAATGACGCTTGTTGACCTCTCGTTACCTGCAGAGTCAACCGCCCGAACAAACACAGCGTGTTGCCCTGGTAGGAAGTTTCCTGCTGAGAATTCCAAATCCAAAACCAAGGAACTGTTGTCGCCGTCAAGGTTGGTGACTTCAGTGGCTTCAGTCCAAGGTGTGTTGATTGATTGGCCCGTTCCGTAGTTGTAGGTAAACTTGTACTGGAACGAATCGATTCGCACGTCGTCTTCTGCACCTGCAAGAACTTGAATCATGTTACCGTAGAGGTACTTTGATTCACTGTCAGAGAACGAAGACGGCGAATAAATGACGACTTGTGGTGCAACTGCATCAACGGCTCGGTCCGTCCATTGTTGCGTAGCTTGATTGTTGGCAAGGTCTTCCATTTGTACTTCAAAAACCATACCGCCAGCAATGGTGGCAGATGTGACGAAGAAGTCGAGTTCATAGACTGGTCCACGGTCTGGGTTACCAGCGTTCTCTTGAATGAGAGCCATCTCACGGTCGCCACCAGAAAGGTCGCCACCACCAAGTGTGGTGATGTTAATCATCGGATTCACGTCGAGATATTCATCGAATTCAATTTGAACCTTGTAGTCGCCTGCAATAAGCGAAGGACTGGTGAAAGCTTCGTTGTCTTCGTTAATCAAAACCAAAGTCGCCTGAGGTGCTTTGGTGTCTTCAGTCACTTTGATGGCGTTGGAATTGAGGCCGGAATAGGTCTCTAAATCTGTATTGCCCCATTTGTCAGCAACCATTACAGCATACCAAACATCACGGTCAACTTCGTTTGGAATGTCAATTTGTCTAAAGAAAGTGTTCTCTTCAGATGCTCCGGCTTGTATGTTGTCAATGACAAGCTCCCAACCGTCTTCAGAGACTGAACTGATCTCACTCTCATCTTCCCCGAACGGTTCGCCGTAATGGCGCCAGACCTGGTAAACTTCGTCGGTTTCATCGCTGTTGAACCACTCTAGAGTAACTTTGTTCAGGTAACCGATGGATTGAACTTCTTTCATACTCACACGGAGAGGTGCTGTTGTATCTTCTTCGTTTCCTTCAGCAATCTGGAAAAAGTTTTGATTCAGTCTTTTGTCCATGTATGTGCCTGAAAGATGCCCATAGAGAGCCTCAGTCGTCACGAAATAATACGGACGAGAAACAAGAAGGCCATCAGAAAGTTCGACATCGAAATACCCCACGCCGTCACTCACTGAACCGAGCCATTGGAGTGAACCGTTGAATGTAGCCCATTCTCCACCGGTAACTTTCCAACCGGCTTTGTAAATATGGTATTGCTCGCCTTCGACGCCCAACTGGTCGGTCCAAGAGACTCTGGTGGTCTTGTTACCAATGAATTCGGCATAGACATTGGAAGGTTCAGCAATCCATGGGCTAAATGCATCTTCAACGACTGCATCAGAACAGGAGTTGAAACTCACATTTGTATCCATGACGCCGTACATGTCGACGGTTGCCACGCAGTAATACGCATTTCCGAGTCGCCCTGTTGGCACCTCATAATCGAACGATTCCACGCCTTCGGAAATAGTTCCAAGAAGTTGTACATCCGAGCGAAGAACACTCGAAAACGCTGTACCAGACATGTAAATGCGGTACGATTCTCCAACCTCTCCTGCGACATCGGTCCAAACAACCGTCGTCGTTCCACCGCCGTTGGTTGGCTCGGCATTGAATTGAGCATACATCGAACTGACTTGTTCAGGGGGGAGGTTGTCTTCCATAACCGGAGAGGTCATTGCGTTGTTCGAAAGAAAACGCACGTCTTGGTAATCTTGGCCTGGTGCAGTCCAATTCGGCAAATTGTAGGTGACCGAGTAATGCGCTTCTCTGTCGGTGTTTTGCGGTACGTCGATAACAATCGAAGAGGTACCTGCTGGAAGGGTTGCAATTGGTGTTTCAGTTGCAAGCATATTTGCACCGTTGGAACGGGTCACGGGATACGATGTTCGATAGAGTAGAATCTGGTAGGCATCGTCGCCAGTGTCGGGAAGAATTGGGAAGATGTCGTTGTAATTGATCCATTGAACGGTCGATTGGCTCAAGTCCGGGTCAAACGAACCAAAGATGTTGTACGGGGTGCGTATAGGTGTCGTCTGTTCAAGAATAGGCGTTTCGATTAGAGAGGCGTTTTCATCCAAATCAGTGAGTTCAGTTCCATCTCCAAGGGTCGTCGTGACTGCGTAATAGAACGATTCGTTTTCACCGGGGGAAACGAGGAAAGAGACGGAGTGTTGAGCGACCGTACCATTGATTCCCCGGCATTTGAAAGCGTCGTTTTGGACTTCTGCAGAAGAACAGGCTACAATTCCTGTTTCAAACGGTGTAAGGCCGCCAATTGAAGATTGGTCTATGACTTCACTTGAACGGTAAACATTGTACGTAGCAGTGAAGAGTCCCTGCAAAACGGAACCATCAATGTCAATATTGCGCCAAGTGACCGTTGTGGTCTCTGAGGCAGGATCAAACACTGCACTGATGTCTTGAGCTTGCAGATTGCTCGGATTTCCAATATCTTCTGCAGAAACATTGCTCATTGGCAGCAAAGCAAGAAGCATGCACATCACAAGGAAAATCGCTTTTCTCTTGCCTTCTTTACCGAGCAGATTGACTGTCATCATTCCACTTGTCGCATGCGACGGTTAAGAGCATGTCGCATATTTAACCGGTAAAAATGACATTCAACACACCCCTACGGGGTGCGAAGTTCTCAATCATTCTTGCTCTGTCGATTGGTTTGGTTGTGGCAGCGGATCTTCGGAATCAATACGGGTAATTTCCGAATGTGCTTGTTGGAAACGTACGAGGAACGTCCACAGTCCGCCGAAGGCAGAAATCAAAACGACGATGCTTAGCGGCGTGATTGGTATGTGGTCAAGTGCCCCAGGTAGCATTCCAAAATCGCCGATACCTGCGTGAATGAAGACGGCGGTAAGGAATATTCCTAGAATCGTCACAACAGTGCGGTCTGCTCTGGAGAACCCACGATAATTTCGTGAGCCTGCAACAGCCTGTGCTTGTGTCCCCATGTACGAGCCGATGAGTGTCAGCCACGCTGCTACGAGTCCAAGTGTAAAATCGCCAACGAAAACAGAACCTGCGACACACAGCAGCCAGATAGCGTCAAGAAGTCGGTCAAATGTGTGATCGAGATAATCTCCCCATCGACTTACATTGCCGAATTTTCGAGCCAACGGACCGTCTAAACCGTCCATGGCCATGGCCAATATCATCAACAAACCGCCACCGAGTAACATGTTCGCACCATACGATGTGTCTTCAGCGGTTAGGACCGCCAATCCACCAAGTATGCCAACAGGCAAAGCGACCCAAGTTACCGTAGATGGTTTCACGTTCTCAAGCGAGTCGAGAAGTGGGTTGAGGATGCCTTCCCAAGTGTCTCTTAATTTCTCCAACGCCATGATGCTCATTCCTGTGGCCGAGGCGGGGGGGTGTTTGTTGTTGCGGTTCTTCACGCGGCAAATTGTGCTTCTTACAACCAACTCAAGGCTTCTGAGGCGGCATCAGCAAGAGAGTCTGATGGAAGTCCTTCATCAATCCACTGTACAATGCTCTCTCGTAATTCATCGGCAGACGTAGCCGTTGTGTCGAGTTCCAAGAGTGGTACTTCAATCTCAAATTCGAGAAGCTCAGACCATGTTCCCGAAAGCATCTCCCATTCGACGTTTGCAGTTATTTTCGACGGTGAATACGAACGGCCCTCGAGCCGTGCCCGAAGTTTCTCAGGTTGGCATCGCAAAACGACAATCGCATCGACATCAAGAAAATGAGAAAGGTGTCCGTCGACAAAGGTCAACGCTTTGGAGTCAAAATCCCATGTCTCGGAGAGTTTGTGAATGTCCAACGGAGCAGAGCCGTCTTCTTCATCGACCGGCCCCAAGCAATCGTTTTTTTCGGCCAATTCTTGAAGTGACAGTACATTGTAAAGCGAACCTAACGATTCACATACCGTCGTTTTTCCAGCACCAGGAGTTCCGGTTATCGCAATGCACAAGTTGTCTTCCACAGTAATGCCCGTGTTCACCAACACATAAACGAAAAGGGCGAAGTGTTACGTAAACGGCGTTATCAATACTGTTTGAACCGAGCGAACAGGGAAAGGCATGATAGGTCATCACCTACAGCGATGAATGTTGCCATGTTTGGAATGAACGACCCTGCTCAAACACTGCTCCAGTTGGAGCGGTATGTGGCTGATGGTCGAATGGAAATGTCTGAAGTAATGGCGATCCAATTCACAGACATGTTTCTCTCTCAAAAAAAGAGGGATGCTGACGCGCAGATCATGCTGGTCAAAGGGCTGCGAATACTCTGTGATGTGTTTCTCGCCCGAAACAAAGCTAAACGAGGTATGTCGACCGTGAAAATCCTCCACCGAGAGCGTAAAAAACTGATACGGATGCTCACCAAAGGCGCACCTCAACTCTTGGCAAAAATGACATCTGAGGCTGAAGATTATCGAAGGGCTGGAAAATTGTTCGCTCACGCTGGGAAGAAAGGCGCAGCGATGAAAGCGTTCGCACAATGTGAAAAGAAATCACCAGGGCATGTTGCTGCTGCACTGGAGGCATGTCAAATGATTCCAGGTCAGAAGAAACTCGTTCAGCGGCTCGTCAGCATTGTTGCTGAATCAGGGCCAGTCATCATGTACGAAGGCATATTCTACTTACAGCCAACGAATTCTCCAATGGCACAAACCGATGAAATAATCACTGCTTTCCTTTCAGCAATTGAGAAACAAATCGGCTCGACCGAAGCTTGCCAAAAACAAATTGACCGCATCAGTGGAGAACGCCAAGCCATTGAACGCGGTGAGGCTGCCGCAAACGCCCGGCTGCAAGCCGCAATGGATTTACTCAAACCCCAGCACGACTATTACGAGTACTGAAAATGGTAACGAGAGATGGATTTGAACCATCGATCTCCGGGTTATGAGCCCGACGGGATATCCAGACTACCCCACCTCGTTATATCCAGTGCTGAAACCCTCCCGTTCTTCAATGCACCGATTCAGTATGATTGTAGAATCCGTCAAAAAAATTCACGCGGAGAGAGGATTTCACACTAAAACGGCACTGCATTGATGAATATGAAGCGCATGAGTCTACTTATGCGAGCAGGGCGAACAGTACCGGTCATCTTGTGCTTATTGCTCCTGTTGACATCGATTTCAGGCTGTCTAAGTTCTGATGGAGAACCAAGGGAAGTCAGCGCAATCGAACTTATCGTCTATTACGACGCAACTTCCGGTGTCATTGAAGAAAACGTACAAAACAGCCAACAGGTTACTGAGAGCGGCGTCGAACTCACCTTCGACTTCTCGTACACCAAATCCTCTGCAGGCGCCATGGTTACCTACTATTTCCTTCCAGGAGACGGTTCAAGCGCTGTTGAAAATAACGCTGCTGAAGACGGTGAAGTCACCTACACATACCTCACGCACGGTCTCTTCGATGCAGCTATGGGTGGTATCGACGACCAAGGTAACGATTACTTTGAGAACATCACCATCCGAATCGACAAACAAATCACTTGGGGCGACAGCAACACTGCAGACCCTGACGTTATGAATATCGAAACAACACCGGACTGCAGTTGCCCAGCACCAGAAAAAATTGTAGTCGAATCAACAGTTGTGAATATTGAAAATCAACCCGCAACCCCAATCAATCAGGGTCAAACCGTCACAGTAACATGGAGAATGTTGAATTCAACCGATGCAACAACCGTCGAATCTGCACCGGAGCAAGTCGGAGACGGACAAGATGCTTCATGGATGCACAACCAGTACTTCGTCGAACCGGGGACATGGAAACTTGAAGTCGATGTGAGTGCAGAAGGAAACGGGGAGGAACGGGTCAATGTCGACCATACAGTGCAAATCCTCTACGATGCTCAAGAAAGCGTTCCTAATCCAATGAGTGATTCTGAAGTTGACGAAGAAACAGAATAGATTCACTTTCCGTTTTTGAAAAAGTGAAGTTAAAATGAAACGGCAGCCCGCAGTGTTGCGATTAAAGTATTCCACAATGGTTCGAAAAACGACTTTTCCACACGCGCCCTGTTTCAGCCTTTCATATACCGTTGACAGACCAGCAGGGGTTGGAAGTGAACAAGAATGGCAACCAAATCGAAGAAAAAAGCGAAAACTGAAGTTGAAAACAATGAAAGTCCTGCGGACAAAGCACCGGTAATGATGCCGACTGAAGAGGAAGTGCCTGAGCCACTTATTGAAGACCTTCCTGGCGTAGGGCCAGCAACCGCAGAAAAGCTCCGAGAAGCCGGTTTCGATGACCTCCTCGCACTCGCAGTCATGTCACCTGGCGACCTTGCAGACCAAGCTGAACTTGGTGAAGCAGTAGCTACCAAAATCATCGGTGGCGCAAAGAAAATGGCAAACATTGGCGGATTCGTCTCGGGTGGCGCACTGCTTGAAAGACGACGTGAAGTTCTCAAACTTACCTCTAAAGTGGAATCCATTGATGACCTCTTAGGTGGCGGATTTGAAACTCAAGCATTGGTAGAGGTCTACGGTGCATTCGGCAGCGGTAAGACACAAATTGGCCACCAATTGGCTGTCAACTGCACTCTGCCACTCGAAGAAGGCGGATTCGATGGCGATGTATTCTACATCGATACAGAAGATACATTCCGACCAGAGCGAATCACTCAAATGGCTCGCGGTCACGGACTTGACCCCGAACAAGTACTGAGCAGAATCCACGTTGCTCGCGCATACAACTCAGCTCACCAAATGCTTCTGGTTGACGAAATCAAGAGAATGAGCAAGGGTCTCAATGTCAAGATGATCATTGTCGACTCTCTCACCAGCCACTTCCGAGCAGAATTCATCGGCAGAGGAATGTTGGCAAACCGCCAACAAAAACTCAACCGTCACTTGAAAGATTTGAAGCAACTTGCTGATGTGAACAACGCTCTGGTACTCGTTACCAACCAGGTTCACTCCAAGCCAGATGCAATGTGGGGCGACCCAACCAAGCCTGTTGGCGGTCACGTGCTTGCCCACGCTTCGACCTTCCGCCTCTACCTGCGCAAAGCAAAGGGTGGCCGACGAATTGCTCGCCTGGTCGACTCGCCGAACTTGCCAGATGGCGAGTGTGTCTACCAAGTGACCCAAGAAGGTCTTCGTGACTGATTGGTGATTGAAATTACCCCCAAAAACCGCTGTTTAAGTGGTTCTCAGTGGCGGCACATTCAAGGGTGCTTGTGTAAGCATGACCCTCATGCGACACTTGATTGACAGAGTATTGGAGCTGACTGAATCAGAAATGGCTGCACCTGCCACCGTCGCTCCGCCGATGGGTGAAGGCAGTGAAGTCGAACTGAAAGCTCTGCTGGAATCTCTGCAACCACGTATCCGAGTGTATGGCGTAGGTGGCGCTGGATGCAACGCCATTGGACGGTTGCATGCGGAGGGTTTGTTCGAAAACTCCTACGTGACTGGATACGCAATCAATACCGATGCCCAAGCACTCTTGATGTCGCCAATCGAAGAAAAAGTTCTGATTGGACGGACCGCTCGCGGTAGAGGCGCTGGTGGAGACCCAACGAAGGGTGAGGCTGCCGCTCTTGAATCGGAGTTGGCATTGCGCAGGATCACAAACGACACACAACTGGCAATTATCACTGCTGGAATGGGTGGCGGTTCAGGAACCGGTGCTGCAGGACAAATTGCTCGCTTAGCAAAGCAGCAAGGCGCCATGACTATTGCCGTAGTGACCTATCCTTTCCAATCTGAAGGCGCTCTTCGTAAGCAGAATGCCGAGTGGGGTCTTGAGCGTCTCCGAGAGCATTGCGATACAATACTCGTCATACCGAACGAGAGACTGCTTGAGATTGAGGGTGTCAAAGACTTACCAATTACCAGTGCTTTCCGGGTTGGAGATGAACTTCTCGTACGCTCGATTACTGGTGTTGCTGAATTACTTACGATTGACGGCATGGTGAACCTCGATTTCGAGGACCTTCGCTCTGTCATCAACTTCGGTAGTGGCGTGGCTATGATTGGGCTCGGTTCTGCATCGGGTCCAGGACGGGCAGAAGCAGCAACGATGGAAGCACTCCATTCTCCGTTGCTCGACATCGATGCATCGGATGCAAGGGGCGCTCTCATCAACGTTGTTGGTGGAGCGAGTCTTACATTGGGAGAGGCTGAACAATGTGCGAAAATTATCAAGGACAAAATCTCCCCACACGCTCAAATTATCTGGGGTGCTGCTGTCAAAGAGGAGCTTGAAGACGAATTGCGCGTTATGCTCGTACTAACTGGAGTAAAGAGTGAACAGATCCACGGTGCCAGCGAAAACAGGCAATTACGTGCTCTGCGTAACCAGCAAATCGAATTCGTCAACTGATCACTTTACTGCGAAGTATAAGAAAAGAAGTAAGGCGAAAAGTCCGCCGTACAAGATGCCGTATTGTGTATCGTCCAATTCGTTTGTGAGGTCGAGTTGTTCTACCGGACCCTCATATTGAGCCCCTGGTAATACAGTGCCAAATGAATTCCACATGTCCCCCTCGGAATTCCCGTTTCCGTTGACTGCGTTCCCATGCAGAACGAAGTCGACGGTCGTTGTATTGTCGCTCGGAGCTGTCCAAGTCAAATTCCAACTTCGATACTGGTTTCCAGATTCGGTATGCGTCCACCCATCATCGAGGAACTGAACTCGAGATTGGTTTTGAATCTCAACGAAACCGTTGCTTATGAGAAGTCGGAACCCGCCCTGCGCTGACTCAGAAGTTTGTTCAGGGTATGCCTCGACACTCAATGTCAAATCATATGTGACGTTGCTTTCAAACTCTTCGGGAAGCCCAAGAATGGTGGGTAGGGTTGTGTTCGTATATCCTCCGTGGCATGTACAACCGTTGTCGGCTAAACTTCCAATACCTGCGGGAGCACTCTGTATCGATGGAGAGCCGAGCGCCACTACCATCACCAAGCAGAAAAAAAAGGACAGGCCACTGAACCTCATTGGACTTCAGAAGAAACTGTTCGTGCGTCTCATATGACTCTTTCCGAAATACATACCCCTCTTACTTGATAATCTATCGCTAAATTGTGCGATCAAATATCACCTCAAAAAAACATTCTTTCATGTAGTAGAAGGCGAATGTAAGTGTGGAAGTGAAAGGATGGGACCTTGGGATACTGCACCAATTGAACAGGAAGAAGAAGAGGAAATCGATATGTTTGCCATACTTGGTGCGACTCCTCCGGGTCGATCCGTATCTCATGCCGTCAATCAGCCGGCATTAGCCAACATCAATCACGACCCGTTAGCAGCGTTCATGGACGATGACGATGAAGAAACTCTAGTTGCCGACACAATGTTTGGACTCGAAGATGAACCAGCAGGAATGTTCGGACTTATGTCTGAAGATGCTCCCATGCACGAACCTGTGCAGACCGTCCCAATTACTCAACACACTCTCTCCAACGAAGTGATTACCGAATTGCTCGAGGTGCTCGTCAAGAAAGAACTTCATGCGAGAGCGGAAAGAGGCGATAATTGGTTGGCCAACTTACCAGCAGAAGCACGAGCTGAAATTGAAACCGCCAAGGTGATCAAAGAAAAAGAAGCGTACCATCTCTCACTCATCATCGACATGGTTGGAACTGGACAAGTCAGGCCGTTTGCAACAGTACTCTCCACTGGAGACGGTGCCCTACCTGTCAACCCGCCTTCGCACCTTGCCCAATCTTGGTATCCACTCTACAATGCACTGCGTGAACTCTTGATGCAAGCAATGGATTCGTTATCGAACCTGAACCTTGTTACGGGCAAATCAGCGGTTTAAGCATCGTGAAGAACGACGGTTGATGTAATGTCAACTTCTGTTAACATGTTGGAAACACTGCAGTACTTCTCATGACTTTTCTCTACGAGGCGTTCGACAAGTTTCCGAGGAACGTTTCCTTTAACATGGTATTCGAGTTGAATTGAAGTAAACACACGCGGAGCGGATTCTGCTCTCGTGCTGTCGATTTCGACCCATACTTCGCTGAACGATCTGTCCTTGAGTCCGCCAATCACGTCGACAACAGAACAAGCCGCCACCATTTGTAGCGTGATTTGCATTGGCGAAGGTCCATTTTCCCAGTCGATGTCAAGGCTTTGCTGATTTGAATTGATACACTTTAGCCCATATTCTCCTGTCCACTCGACTCGCCCCTGCATGGAGGTCCGTGGGGCGGTTCATTCTTGAAGGGGATGCATGTGGGAATGAACGATTGACATGGCAGGAACACCGGTAACAATGATGGATGGTAAACTCAACATCCCGAACGACCCAATTATTCACTACATCGAAGGGGATGGAATCGGCATCGACATCACTCCTGTCATGATGAAGGTTGTAGATGCTGCTGTTTCAAAATCCTATAACGGTGAAAAGAGCATCGTTTGGTCCGAAGTCCTCGCTGGTGAAAAGGCATTCAACGCTACTGGAGAATGGTTGCCACAAGCGACACTTGACGCAATGCGAAATGGTCTTGTGTCCATCAAAGGTCCACTAACAACCCCGGTTGGCGGGGGAATACGCTCCCTCAATGTTGCACTTCGACAGAAACTCGACCTTTACGCATGCGTTCGACCAGTCCGATGGTACGACGGAACTCCATCCCCGGTCAAATCACCTGGTGATGTCGACATGATTATCTTCAGAGAAAACAGCGAAGACGTGTACGCGGGGATAGAATGGGAAGCCGGCAGTGATGGAGTCAAGAAACTCATTGATTTCCTACAAAACGAAATGGGCGTTGACAAAATTCGATTCCCAAACACATCCGGGATTGGAATTAAGCCGATTTCTCAAGAAGGAACGGCACGTATTGTACGCGCCGCATTCCAATATGCCATTGACAACGACAAAGAAAGCGTCACTCTCGTCCACAAAGGCAACATCATGAAATTCACTGAAGGTGGATTCCGAGATTGGGGATATTCTCTTGCTAAGGAAGAATTCGGTGCTGTTGAACTCGACGGTGGGCCATGGTGCACTTTCGAGAACCCAAATACTGGAAAAACAATCCTTGTCAAAGACGTAATCGCTGATGCTATGCTCCAACAAATCATCACCCGTCCTGCTGAATATTCAGTGCTGACTACCATGAACTTGAACGGCGATTACATCTCAGATGCACTTGCTGCACAAGTTGGCGGAATTGGAATTGCCCCGGGCGCCAACATCAACTACGATACCGGCATTTCAATCTTTGAAGCTACACACGGTACTGCGCCAAAGTATACCGGACAAGACAAAGTGAACCCTGGTTCACTTATCCTCTCCGCAGAAATGATGCTGCGACATATGGGCTGGGGCGAAGCTGCTGACCTCATTGTCAAGGGAATGGAAGGAGCAATTTCTGCTAAAACTGTAACCTACGACTTTGAACGTTTGATGGATGACGCTACACTTCTCTCATGCAGTGCCTTTGGCGATGCAATGATCTCACACATGTGAGGCTCACTTGAGCCAAGCGTTTAGAGAACGACTGTTCTTCGCAATTCCGAAACCGAATTGCTCTTCGAAAGCTCGTGCGACAAGAGTAAAGTCACCGTCTCGTGTTGCCACCAAAACGGTTCCAAGGTCTTGCAGTGATTGAGTTGCGAGTTGTGAAGCTATCTGCATGATTACGCGGTCTGGTGCTTCAGGATACACATCACGGCCATCAAGGACAGTACGGAGAGGTTCGCCACGCGTGCGCTTCATCGCCGTTATCTCTTCGTAAATCTCTGTTGAGTCGCGCAGGAATTGCTCAATTGCTTCCACATTTTCAGCGGATTCCGCTTCTTTCTCTAAATCAAGATTGAGAGGTCGCCAAGTGTTGTAATCTTTGAGAACATCCTCAACCAAAGAATCGATGGTTTTGGCACTGAAGATGTTATCGAGCAATTCTGGGGAAACGAGTGAATCATCGAATCGAGCCTTGAGGTGCTGAATACCAGATGCAATGCCGCGCAACTCCTGCTTAACGACGGCAGGCAACCACAAATGCAATTTCTTATCCTTCGACTTGCTCAATAGAATCTTGTGGAAACTCCCCTGGCCGCGTACATCAAGACTGGCTTCACTGACCAAATGCAACTTTTCGGAAATGCGGTCAATCAATGCGTCAACGAGAATGTTCGTGTCGACGAGAACCAATGGAGCCAAAGAAAGATTACGAAGGTAACGGCGAGATGCATTCGGTATCTGCCCCTTGTTTATGGAGAACAATGAGTTCTCTGCTTGTTGGAGTCTACGGATTTCCGAATCGGTGAACAGCGGGCTGTTTTGAGCACGTTCAAGGAACATCAATCCATCAACTGGGCGCACCTTTGCCGCTTCACTTGCCAAGGCGTAGACTTCCTCGGCAGATGGCGAGCCACCTTGCATCAATTGGTTAAACCGGATATCGAATGTGTTCTTTTGGCGGCGGCGGTTCTTGTGAAGTGAATTGGTTGCGGCTGTAACACGGCCACAGAACGGATCTGTTGGCAGCGGCCGAGGGTGTTCCAACGGGTATGTTTTCAGCATATCCAAATCGTCTTCGGCGTGATACACGCGTAGCACTTCGACCATTTCACCCTCTTCGTTTTCTTCAGCCACCATGCGGGAACGTTTGACGAAATCCTTGAGGAGTTTCGTTGCCGAATTAGTATCTTTGGATTTAGCAGTATACGAAACACGCAAGTAAAGTTGGAATCGTTGGGTAATGGCGCTCTTCAATGCGGGTTGGGCATCGAGTAATTCAACAGCCTCACGCCATTGTTCCGCAAACGCAAGGTGAATCAAAGCCTTTCGATAGAGAGTAAGCGAGTGTTCGTAATCAAAATCCTCATGATCGCCAGCTTTTCTGTAATCCCTAGCAGCGTTCAATTCTTCGTTATTCGATGCGTAAACTGCTGCACGGGCAAGTGTGTGCCATGGGGAGAGAGCATCATTATGCTGATACCATCGAACCAGAGATGGAAGCCCTATGTCGTGTTCCAAAACCAAATGGCGCACGCTATGAATCATTCCCGTAGGTATGGATGGGTCGCTTAGGAGCAGGTTAAGTGTCTCAATATTTTCAGCATCGGAATTACCGTGCTGAAGCATCAAGCCGACGTAATTGAGGCGAAGTGTGGAAATGACGGCACTGAACAAAATTCGCTCCATTGCTGTCAAGTCTGCCGCAATAACGCTCTGCTCAAGATTCGAAAGATGGGTTGAGGAGGCGATTCCACTTCCGCCATCTCGCAACGCTTGGCGAATTGGTCCAAATGCTCGTAGGCCTTGGCGGTCGAGAACCGTCGTAAGGCGCTCATCTTCGATGTTTTCACCTTCAAACAGCATCAACAATGCTTCAGAAGTTGAGGAAAAGGAATCGGGTGCGTCAATGCTGTGAATCTGTGAAAGTGCGGTTCGACGTGCTGCACGAACTTGCACCCAAAGTTCACTGTCGCTTCCGGCATCAAGAAGATGTGAAACGAGGAGCGTTTCGTAAGGATGAGACATCGGAATGAGGTCATCCGAGGTAATAATTTGAGCAAGGAGCGATAATTCCATGCTCTGAGTATAGATGTCGATGAGAAGTGGCAGCACCTTTTCATGCGCTTCAACCGATTCTGTGCTGAGATTCTTGGCAGACGCGGAACGGATATCGAGTGATAATGTGTCCATTTGGATAAGAGCAACCAGCGCACCGTCATCCAAAACAGGTATCTGCTCCAACAACCACTGATCGAGTGTTTCACTGGATAAGTCAGCCAAGAGAGGTGTGATTCGGGATAATTCCGTGTGCTGGTCGAGTTTGAGACTGGTCAGTAATTGAACAGTTTCCTCAGCCTTTCCTTCCTTGTGCAGTGCGTTCAGCCTCCACCACATGACTTTCTCAATTTGCGAAGCATTGGTTGTCTTCTCGCGAAGGAGATCCAATCCTTCTGTGAGTTGTTTTGAAGATAATTTCGCAGCTTCATCAGGTGCGTTTTCCCAAGCCATAAGTTGTCGTGCATCTGCAAGAGAATGCCCACCCTTGGCTGCTTTCGATTTCTTCCAGTCTGTTACATTCCCTTGACTGAGGGCGTAGAAGTCTGAAAGTTGTGAACCTAATTCCTCGTCTACGGAACTGAGAGTTTTCAATGACTCAGCGGGGTCATTTCCTGAAACGAGAGAGAGTAGTACGCTTAGAGCAGAGGCTTGCCCTTCCATACTCAGCAAAACTTTTCCTGGTTGTACTGAACGTCCTGCAGAGAGTTGTGAAACGACAGTTCGTAGAGCAACTTGTGATTCAGCATCGGTGATTGACGGAGATATTGCCTCAATAGCAAGAATCAATTCTTCTGAATTGGCAGGATTGATGAAAGCGGAATCAAGTTTTACTTTCTTGCCAGCCTTTGCTTTGGAGACTTTCGCCTTCGGGAAAGCGGCAAACTGGGCGAGAACTGCGGTTCGTTGGGCCAAATCATGCCAGACAGGATGAACGCCCTTTTCCAGGCACGTGTCGCGAAGTGATTTTTCAGTGACTTCCCATTCTTCTTCCCATTCATCTTTGTTGAGAAGTTTGTGAACCATCAATACAGCCAACCGGTATGCTGGAGAAGAATCTGAGGGCAGAAGCATTTCTTGCGCGGTTGGGAGCAGGTCCATTGGCCCCGTAGCGCCTCTTCCACCCCGTCGACTTCGTCCACGTCCACCCGAAGTTCGGCGGCGAGGAGTTGATTCAGAGTCTTCATCGGCTGCGGGTAGCTCTGTTTCAGCCAGAGCAAGAAGGAGAAGTGGACGCCAGGGTTTCTCAAGCAGTTGCCAGTCAGGAATCTTAACCACAATCGCTTGACGTCGATTCTTCGTAATGTTCGTTTTGAACGCCTCTTTGAGGCAGTTCGCTATGTATGTCTCTTGCAAAATGCCCCCCCCTACCCTCTTGGCTCAACCTACCCTCCTTCAACCCACCGGCACGGCCTTCATGAAATCAAACAGCAGAACGGGAAGCAAATATCTGCGAACAACAATGAACAAAGAACGCTTGGCTTGAAACTGGGAGCGAGATGGATCCGGTTCGAGTTGCAATTTTGCTCCTTCACCCCCTTCTCGCCTCTGGGCTACTGGTGTGGATTTGGTGGCAATATTCTTGGCGTAAAAAAAGCCATGAACTCAAAGGTGAACTGCGAAAAACAGCCCTCGCAAAACATGAAAAAAATGGAAACCGGCTTGTTTGGGCAACGTTTGTTGTCATTTGTATCGCATTCATCAGCCGAGGCATAACCGGTTGGCGAGATGGTGAAGACGTGTTCAGATCACTCATACCAGGAAGTCTTCATGGATTCATGGGCCCAGTTGGTTTCGTACTTCTGTTCGTTCTAGCACGTATGGGGCGGCAGGCTCGAGATGCCCGGAATCAAGGAAAGAAGTTCAAGCACATTGCAATGCGTCATGGAAGAGCGGCTGACCTTGTGGTTGTCCTCGTATTCTTGCATGCTTTCTTGGGATTTTTGTATATCTTCGCTGTATTGTAAATCATTCAATGGCAAGAACAACACTTCGATTCTTCCACGCTTCAATCCACAGTTCAAGGTTTGATTCGACTCCGGGTGGCTGGATGCGACATCCACAAGCATTAGCATGCCCGCCACCGGTTGGGTCAAACATTGTCGCTAAGCGAGACAAATCAAATCGATTCTGCCCATTTTCGAGAAAAGAATTAGCATAAAAACTGGCGGAGAGTGCTGGGCGTTCGGGTGTTTCAATCGAGCCGTCTGCATAACCATGAACAATACAGCACGCATCAGCCCTGTCCCCTGCCCACGCAGTAACAAGATATCCATTTGAGCGAACCCCTTTCTCATCCATACGGCAGATAGCAAGTCGATCGATAATCTCAGTATGTTGTTCAACGACTGCTTGTGCAGCAATTCGTTCGTCACGGGCCCGCGTGATGTGCGGCATGATGTCTTCATCGGCCAGCACTTCTGCTAACGATGCCCCCTTGGAGAAAAGATTGAGCACATGGTGCATGTGCTCTGTCTCGCGTAAAGAAAGCGAACGAGCCAATTGCAATACCGGCCCGTCTTGAATGAAATCTTCCCTTCGAATCTGACCTGAATCAAGAGCATCGACAATGGGCATTATTTCTTCAAGGTGTGTCAAGTCAATATAGGGGCTCAGTACATCGAACGCTAACCGTGCAGCTGAAGGGGTCGATTCCCAGTGACAAGTTCCGCCGCGCGAAATAAACAGTTTCTCCTCCTCTTCATTGGGCCGGTTGGTTTGATGATGGTCCAGATACCAACCACAATCCGGATGAAAAGGCAAATCAACCATTGCCGTTGAACGGTCAATGAGTTCATCCAAAGCACCAGAGCGTACAAGCGCTGCATGTGCGAAATGGACTGCTGCATCTGGATTCGCCGCTTTGAGGACAGCTGCTGCACATAATCCATCAAGATCGGAGTCTGCGATTATTCGCTTAAAATCAGGAAGACCTGCTTCTTCTAACGGCGATGTAGGATGAGGCATAACGACATGCGTGTGCACGCTGCTCAAGAAGGTTATCGGAAACCATTTCGCCAAAATTGACTTGACCTATCGTCTCTCTGCTCTGTCCATGGAGACCTCGTGTGGCGTTGTTTTGGTCAACTACGGAACCGTACTTCTGCTCCAGTATCCTCAAGGGCACTGGGATTTCCCAAAAGGCCACGTCGAAGAGACCGATGAAGACCATTTTTCGACTGCGCGCCGTGAACTGAATGAAGAAACCGGCATATCAGAAATAGAATTCATACCCG
>JAQXFL010000072.1 GCA_029250345.1 Candidatus Poseidoniaceae archaeon | reverse complement strand
CTACAACAATTGCGATCTCTACAACGAAATGGCTGCTTCAGGAGGCCCCGACCCTGCCGAAACTGAAGGTCAAATCTCATTTACACCGACCACCAGCAGTATCACACAAACCTTTGATTTCACCGACCCCGGATTGTTTGTAGACGATGGAATAACGAGCGTTTCCGGAATCCAAAACCAATCGTATCACTTCCGAGTAACGCTCAGCGTACAAGGCGTCGAACTTGATGTCAACCAAAGTTCGGATTTCATACTTGGTGGAGAAATGCGGGATCAATCCTACATTAATTCATTAGGAAATACGTTAAAGGATACCCCAATCGAATTTAATGGAAGATTCTACCTCGACTATGAAAACTGGAATTTGATGGATTACGACCTTGATTGTGGACTCTACCACGGTACATCGTTGATTCCTGTTGATACCCACTCGTATGAAAATTTAATGTTCTCTTTCTCGTACTACAACTTCTATTCAAGTGGAGGAAATACGAACACCTCGACTTACGACCTCATTGCAACGACCACGACTGGAACACATCACATTGAATGTGCTCTTACGCGAAACATAGACGGCACAGTAATGGGTAAAATCATCGGTAACGATTTCCAAGTCATTGATGATACTGCGAATCAAGACGATGCAAGTATTGTGGTTTCTGTTGACATGCATGCAGATTACCAGTACGGCAACATCACAATTGTTGGCAGTGATTTAGATGGTGGGCAAGAATACAGTTACAACTGGATTGTACATGACAATACCCCAATTCCGCCTGTGACTTTGATGGAAAACGATTACATTTGGGTGCAAGGAAACGGCGGTTCAAACGAGTATGTTTTGGAATTCCATGATTTACCTGACACCACCGATGCGTGCTTTTCGGTAACGTTCTACGCCGGAGACACCGAACTGCAAGATGTTTCAGGTGTTTGCTGGATTTCAGCATCCACATCAGATCTTGATGGCGATGGAGTGTACGACAAAAACGACCTCTGCGATGATACGCCTGCAAATACTGTTGTTCAACCGGATGGCTGTTCAGACGGCGATGGGGACGGTTTTGACTCCTCATACGAAACGAGTTGTGGGTCAGACCCGAACGATGTAAATTCAATTCCGACCGATTACGATAACGATGGAACATGCGACTTACTCGACACTGATGCTGATGGAGATGGATTCTTGAATGAAGATGAACTACTTGCTGGAACGCTTCCACTTGATGAAACTTCATTCCCAGTCAACAGACTCCCCACATGTTCACTTTACTATTCGCTTGAATCCGAAGGTATGCCAACCAGCTTTGACGGAAATGCGGCCATTCCCGCACTTTCTGGTGTAACCGCTCAAGCAGGTATCGATTCAATCGTCCCCCCTGTCGTCACGATTCCTGAAGGCAGTTACTACATGACTGCCCATTGCGTTGACCTCGACGGAGATGACATCACCGTCACGGTGAACGGGATCACAATTGGACCTGTGGCCGGAGAAGTGAGTGCTGGGGCGCTTGTTGTTATTGGAGAAAACGTCAGTGAAACTGTCGATGTGACGATTACCTGGACCGACGGGTCGGAGACTCTTATGACCATGGTCACCGTTGAAATGGAAAGCGATTCAACCTCTCCAATACCTGGATTTGGTCTGCTCGTGGGTCTAAGCGCCCTACTTATGGCAGGATTTGTATCTCGCAGAAAACACGAGATTTGAACAATCCATTGAACCATGCAGCGTTCGCATTGAACGGCGTGTGCAGGAGCGAGAGCTACGTTTCATCGACGCAGTTGGACTGGTGTGACCTGTTCAGAGCAAGCGCTCAAGTCTGTTTTGTAATCGAGAAAGTTTGCCACCGGCCCAATCCTTCACCCGTTCTCCGTTGATGTAGATCGCATTGTAGGGCAAGATATCCACTTCCGAAACCCAAGGCTGAGCAATTTTGAAGCGACCCATTCCTGGCGTATCAAGCAGGATTTTACCAAATCGAACATCTGCTGGAGCGTCGCCTCCAGCAAACCATTGATTCAATTCCTCTGTCCAATCAGCACAGGCTTGACAATCGTTCTTACCAAGCATCAGCACAGCAACTGGAGCCCCAAGGAATTCTTCCCAGGATTTGCGGTCAATCATTTCAAGTTCCGGCATTACAACCAACTCTAGCGTGAATCAAATCAGGCTGCGTAATCGTCGCCCTTCTTCCAGTTAGCGCCACAAAGGCCGCCAGCCATGGTTGCTTGAGCGGTACGTAGGACTTCAGCAGGAGAGCGTCCAGCGTCCATGTTGTTGATGGACCACATTTGGACCTTGCCTTCGTCGTC
Organism: Candidatus Poseidoniaceae archaeon; assembly: GCA_029250345.1. Classification (GTDB taxonomy): domain Archaea; phylum Thermoplasmatota; class Poseidoniia; order Poseidoniales; family Poseidoniaceae; genus MGIIa-L1. The sequence continues at coordinate 1,952 of JAQXFL010000072.1, read as the reverse complement.
AACGAGGACTGTTCCACGGAAGCTGCATCCGAGTGCATCGTTTCGCATTCCGAAATCCTTGGTGATTTTTTGAGTGCAATCTGCGATAACGTGGTGGTTGATGCCGCCTGGGAAGATGGTCTCATCCTTGAACCAAGCATTGTGAGAATGCCACGAGTCAGTGGAGCAACCGATGACGGTAATGTCGTCGTCAGCAAAGTCATCTTTGAGTTGCTCAAATCCGACGATTTCAGTAGGGCAGATGAAGGTAAAGTCGAATGGGTACCAGTACATGAGGTACCACTTGCCCTTCATGTCTTCGCTGGTGACGTCTTTGCTTTCACCGCTGATGTAAGTTCGTGCTGTCCATTCAGGTGCTTTCTTGCCAATCATGTTCTTCATATTGATTCCTCGATTTGTTCGATTCATCGGTGGTATTTTAACAAATGCATAAACTATTTTCATCTGTTTGACCGAACAAAACACAGCAAATGGTGGTTTAAATTACCATTTTCGTTGAGAAAGAATTGATGTGCCCGCCTACTCTCGCTGAGGTCATGGACCTACCGCAACGCAGCGCCCTTGCTCGCCACTGGCAACTGGATAAACAGTGCGTGTTCCTCAACCATGGCTCATTCGGAGCAACACCGATTGCAATCCTTGACGAACAACGTAAATGGCAGGACTTGCTTGAGGCTGAGCCGGTGCGGTTCTACGAAGATTTGGCGATGGAATTCATGCGGGATTCTCGCCGCTCCCTTGCAAGTATGCTGCAGTGCGATGCGGATGACCTCGCACTGATCGAGAACGCAACGTCTGGAGTCAACACCGTTTTGCGCTCTCTTGTGTTCGACAAAGGCGATGAAATACTCGTTCCTGACCATGCTTACCAAGCCTGTCGTAACACCATTGATTTCGTGGCAGAACGCTGGGGTGTAAAGGTCGTCACCGTCAATATTCCTTTCCCGATTGAGGGCCCCACGGTAGCGTTTGATGCCATCATGGCTGGCGTTACTCCTCGCACCGTTTTAGCGATGATTGACACAGTGACAAGCCCCACTGGATTGTTGATGCCGTTTGAAAGACTGGTTCAAGCGCTTGAAGAAAAAGGCGTAGCGGTCATGCTCGATGCTGCGCACGGCATCGGGATGGTTCCTCTCGCATTGGAGGAATTAGGCGCCTCGTACACGACAAGCAACTGTCACAAATGGCTGTGTGCTCCAAAAGGCTCGGCTTTCCTTCACGTTCGCAAGGACCGCCAGCATCTCATTCATCCACTCACCATCAGTCACGGAATGACGTTCCCTTTGGGCGATACGACGCGCTTCCGCCATGAGTTTGACTGGACAGGTACACGAGACATTTCCGCAGCATGCTCAATTCCAGCTACCGTCGATTACATGCAGAACATGGTCGATGGTGGATGGCCTGCCATCATGCAACTCAATCACGATTTGGCGATTGAGGGGCGGAATATTTTGTGTGAACGGCTGGGGATTGATGCGCCGTGTCCAGAGGAAATGGTTGCGTGCATAGCAACACTTGAGTTACCTGAAGGCGGTGAAGCAGGCATTCCATTGCACGAGCCTGACCCGTTGCACAAGGTCTTGCAAGACAAGTATAGGATTCAAGTCCCTGTCTGGTCGTGGGAATCTCCTAAGGGTCGCTACATTCGAATCTCTGCTCAACTCTACAACCATGTCGGTGAGTATCACTATCTTGCAAATGCGCTTGCCGTCGTGTTAAATCTCTAACAGGAACGATTATTAGAATGTCGAAAAATTAGATGTCATGGCCCGAATCATTCAACCTGCAGGGTTCTCAAAGGCTCCTCTCGTCCGAATAGGGCATCTCGAAGATGTCGAGGAAGTCATACTGCTCTGCTCGCCTGAATCGATGAATGATGAAGAGTTCGAGCGTATACAATCGGTCGCGAAAGAACTTGGCTCGAAAGCCACATACACTCGCGAAAT
>JAQXFL010000014.1 GCA_029250345.1 Candidatus Poseidoniaceae archaeon | reverse complement strand
AGCAACGGTTGCGGGTGGAGCAGTCGTGATTTCGATTGCTCTAGCAGGTCTCTACCTCCGCATTTCACCTCGAAACTCAAAGGATGAAGGACAAGGTTAGCTACGTTTTCTTTGAGTTTTGTTTCAAAGCCTTCATGTACAGCGAGTTCTTGGGTTGGCTGAGGAATATTCCATGACCCACGTAGTAACGAGCACCTGTGTCGACCATAAATACCAAGAATGCGTTGCAGTATGCCCTGTAGAAGCATTCAGAGAAGCCGAAACATATCTGGTCATTGACCCCGACGAATGCATCGATTGTGGTGCATGTATTCCAGAGTGCCCAGTAGACGCTATCTTTGCAGACACTGATGTTCCTGATGGAGAAGAATCTTGGATTGATCGCAACGCAGACGAAGCCGTTGATGCAGAAGTTGCAGAAGGCGATTCACCGGTTCTTGCAAGCGATTGAACTCGCTTTATTGACTCCATGACCTAAACCAATGTTCTTGAAGGTCGCGCTCAAGGAAAAAGTGATTGATATGGTTCGAACAGATTTTACACAACTACGAAACGGCAGCGATTTACTCAAGCGAGGATTCGCCCGCATGCAACAAGGAGGCGTCATTATGGATGTCGTCGACCCGGAACAGGCAGCAGTCGCTGAAGACGCCGGTGCAGTTGCTGTCATGGCATTAGAACGCGTTCCTGCCGACATTCGTAGAGACGGTGGAGTGGCCCGTATGAGTCACCCTGACATGATTCAAGGTATTCTCGATTGCACCTCCATCCCAGTGATGGCAAAAGCACGTATTGGACACGAAGGCGAAGCAAGAATTCTTGAGTCGATGGGCGTTGACATGGTCGACGAATCGGAAGTATTGACACCTGCCGACCCCTTCTACCACATCAACAAGAACGACTATTCCATTCCGTTCGTATGCGGTGCCACTGGACTCGGCGAAGCAGTTCGCCGCATTTACGAAGGCGCTTCAATGATCCGAACCAAAGGTGAGGCAGGAACTGGAAACCTCGTTGCTGCAGTGACACACGCTAGGCTCATTGACCAAGAAATCCGCCAAATCCAGTCGCTGGATGACGCAGGATTGGAAAAGGTCTCGAACATCATTGTCGACAGATACCGTGTTCTTGCAGACACTTCTGAACTTCCTGGCCACCACCCTATGACCCCATTCGGGGCAATTGATGAGAACATGAACAACGACATTCTTGAGATTCTCAACCAAGTCAAGAACATGGAAAGACTTCCTGTGGTCACATTCTCTGCTGGAGGCATAGCAACTCCTGCTGACGCATCACACATGATGAGACTCGGCATGGACGGCATCTTTGTTGGCTCTGGGATATTCAAGTCCTCCGACCCAAAAACAATGGCTGACGCAATCGTCCTAGCAACGGCGCATTACGATGATGCTGCTAAGGTCACCGAAGCTATGGCAATGACAATTGGAGACCCGATGAAGGGCGACGAATTGGAAACACTCGAAGTTCGAATGGACCAACGTGGTTGGTAATCACTCCAGAGGATTGGAAATTCCCTCTTCTCCGAGAGCCCACTTGAGCGTCTTTACGACCCCGTCCAGTGCCTTGTGATTCCGTGCGGCTTCTTTCATTCCGTCACGGTCCTCACTTTTGCGGCATTCATCAAACCAAACCTTCCATTCAGCTCGCTTTGCCTCAGCGCGATTAAGCATGTCTTCAATCTCTTCCCAGGTGCGGTCATAACTTCGAACGGGTGTGCCACGGGAGGACATATGGCACTTGCGACAACCCAAGGTATTTGAGTCAAACGCCAACATGATTAGTTCGGATTCGGAATTCGACAATCCTTGAGAACGCTACCAGCCTCAACAACTACCCCGTCGCCAAGTATGACATTCAGCAGAGTACACTCAGAGCCGATATGAACGCCTTCACCGACTACTGTGTTGGTGAGTTGGCAATTCATACCTATTTTCGAACCAGACATCACGAGAACATCTTTGAGAGTGCTACCTGATTCAACGCGACTCATTGATGAAACAACTGAACCTTCAATCTCACCGAGAATTTCAGCGTAGGATGACATGAAACTGTTCCCAATGAAATCACCATCTGGAAGTGGAAAAGGCAGAGAAGTGCGTTGTTGAATGAGCGTGTGTTGTGCACGGATAAGTTCAGATGGATGTCCGACATCAAACCAAACACCGTCAATGGTTTTCGCATACATCGGCCAGCCCTTTTCGAGCACCATTGGAAAGAGCTGCTTGCTAAAATCAAACTTCTCACCCTCAGGAACCAGAGCCAAAACTTCAGGTTCAATGATGTAGAGCCCGGCGTTAATCACGTTGCTAAATGCTTCTTCCGCCGTGGGTTTTTCCTTAAACTTACAAATGTAGCCCTCACGGAGTTGCCCGTCGAGTTCACCGAGATGTGTTGCAGAGAGTCCAACGATACCAAACTCAGTTGGATCTTCAACTTCCCAAAGCGCCATTGTGACTCGCGCACCACTTTGACGGTGTGATGCGAGAAGTGCACCAATGTCGAACGATGCGACAGAATCACCAGAGCCTACCACGAACGTTTCAGTCAAGTGTTCGGAGAGGAGTCGAACACTGCCTGCCGTGCCCATTGGCGTTGATTCTTGGTTGACCCATGCATGAACCGGATGTTCTCCCTGCGTCCAGGACTCAACATGGTGCTCAAGTTGTTCTCCACGGTACCCCGTCGTGACAACGATGGTGTCAATGGAAGCATCTTGCATTGCATCTTTGACAAAATCAATCACTGGGCGACCGAGAATCTCAACCATTGGTTTGGGTCGAGTGAGCGTAAGTGGGCGCAGACGAGAGCCTTGGCCACCTGCCATGATGACCCCGTACATGTTCAAACCTCAGCGTCGGCGTGATGCACGCATGTCGATCTTGCGCATTGACTTCTTCTTGCCAGACTTGGATTTACGCTTGCTGGAATTTCCTGTATCGCCTTGGCCGATTCCACCGAAGGTGATTCCGCCTGAGTTGAGAAGTTTCGAAACCAATTCATCAGCAACTTCTTCAGATTCTGCACCGGTCTTCATCTCTGCCTTAACGGATGCATTGTGGTCGGTCATCCATGACTTTCGCTCATCACGGGCCATGTTCAACTTGTCCCGAACCTTATTGACATCAACCATCAATTCAGTGATTTTGTTGTGCATGTCATCGGACTTTTGGCGCAATTCCAAAAATTCATTGTGGAATCGGTCACCTTCAGCCTTGAGGAAGTCTCGGTGAGTGAATGCTTCGTCAACTTCTTTGGAAATTGCATCAGCACGGCCGACTGCTTCAAGCATATCCTGGTGTGCTGCGTCAGCTTCTGAACGAAGCAATTTGATTGCTGAATCCATATCGCTGAGGTCAACGTTAATCATTTCAAACTGGGTGACTTCAGGAGCCAATTCCTTGATTCGGAGTTTCATTTCCTTGATTTT
>JAQXFL010000026.1 GCA_029250345.1 Candidatus Poseidoniaceae archaeon | reverse complement strand
CTTTGCCTTCTCCAATCTTCACGGTCTTTGCGTCCTCAAAGGTCGCCCATCCGGTGATCAGTTCTGCTCCTGCATTCTTCAAAAGAGCCTCTACCCCTTTGTTGAGGCGGTCGACGATGCCTTCTTTCCAACCGACCAGGTTGGCCATGTTGAGTTCGGCTGGGCTTGGAATTGAAATTCCCATGTGCCCGTCCTTCTTGGCGTGCTTAGCGAGGTTGTGGAAGGTGTGTGCCGCATGAATGAGCGCCTTTGAGGGAATGCATCCGCGAATGAGGCAGGTGCCACCAGCACGTTCTCCTTCAACGATGATGGTTTTCATTCCGAGTTGAGCCGAACGAATAGCAGAAACGTAGCCTCCGGGGCCAGCTCCGATGACGAGTACTTGACATTGCTTTGTTTTCACACCATCACCTCACATGAAAATTGTAGCGGGATTCTCTAAGTAAGTTTTAACCAACTGGACGAGGGTGGCGCCATCATGGCCGTCGACAACACGGTGGTCCCATGAAGAAGAGAGGTTCATCATTCGGCGAACAACAACGTGTCCGTTGCGTACAACAGCACGGTCTTTTGCATTGTGGACTCCAAGAATCCCAACTTCGGGTTTGTTGATGATGGGCGTTGCGCCGAGTCCACCGAGCCGTCCCAGGCTGGTGATGGTGAAGGTTGAACCGCTGAGGTCTTCGACCCCTGCTTTTCCGTCTCGAGTGGCGGAGGTAACTCGCAGCATTTCTGTTGCAGCGCTCCAAATATCCATGGCTTCAACGTGCTTGACAACAGGAACGTAGAGTCCTCGGTCGGTTTGGGTTGCAATTCCGAGGTTGATGGCTTCATGGCGAGTGACGACGTTTGCTTCATCGTCGTACAATGCATTGCATTCCGGACGCTGTTCCAACGCTTTCACCAATGCTTGCATGATGAACGGCAGATAGGTGAGTTTTGGAGCACCTTCTGGACGTGTTGCGTTAAGGTGCTGGCGCAGTTCTTCCAAGGCGGTAACGTCCACTTCTTCAAAGTAAGAAAAGTGAGGGATGGTGCTGTAGGAGGACATCATTCCGTCAGCAATCTTTCGACGAAGTCCGATGACCTTGATGTCTTCAGTACCGTTTCGTTCTACTTTGGCCGAGCCGCCCATTGGGCGTGCAGATGATGCTCCAGATGCTCCGCCTGCAATGTGTCGGTCCAGGTCAGCATGACTGATGCGTCCAGCAGGACCTGATCCGGCAACGAAATTGAGGTCTACGTTTGCTTGTCGTGCCCTTTGGCGTACGGCTGGACTCGCTAGGGCCTTTGTTCCTGGTGCACGCTCGACTGCTGCTGGGGCAGGAGGAGGCGTTGCAACCGGTGCTGGAGTTGGGGCTGGAGCCGGCGCTGGTTCTGCCTTAGGTTCGGGTGCTGGTGCCGGTTCAGTTTTCGCTTCAGGAGCTGGAGCGGATGCGGATGCATTTCCGTCGCCATCGACTTCAAACTCGATGCAAACGACACCAACAGGTAGAATGTCACCGGCTTCACCGATGACCTTGGTAACCTTACCATCAACCGGTGATGGAATCTCTACAGTTGCTTTGTCGGTCATGACAGAAAGAATCGGATCATCTTCTTTGACGCTGTCTCCGACAGCGACCATCCATTCTACGACTTCGCCTTCGACGACGCCTTCTCCGATATCTGGCATTTTAAATGCAAATGTTCCCATATTTATTCCTCCTGTGTTTTCTTTATTGCTTCAGCGATTCGCGCTGGACTTGGGATGTAATCCCATTCTGTTGTGTGAGGGAAGGGTGTGTCCCATCCAGTCACTCGAGTAATCGGTGCTTCGAGATGATAGAAGCAGCGTTCTTGAATCGATGCACTCATCTCAGCGCCGAAACCACTTGTCTTCGGTGCTTCGTGAACGATAACGCATCGTCCGGTTTTCTTGATTGAATTCACGACAGTATCTCTGTCCCATGGAACCAATGTCTGCAAATCGATGAGTTCACAATCGATTCCAGAATCCTTGATGGCTTGCTCACTCACATGGACCATAGTCCCCCATGCAATCACGGTGCAAGCACTGCCTTCGCGAACGATTCGAGCTTCTTCAAGTGGGACGTTGTAGTATTCTTCTGGCACATCGCCGTCTGGATGTCCGGCCCAGGTTGGGACATTGTGTGGGTCGCCGTAAAACGGCCCACGGTAGCATCGCTTTGGTTCAAAGAATATGACTGGATCGTTGCATTCTATCGCCGATGTAAGCAGACCTTTTGCATTGTATGGATTCGAACAGTAGACCACTTTGAGGCCTGGTGTGTGCGTGAATTGTGCCTCTGGTGATTGAGAATGGTGGTGTCCACCCTTGATTCCACCGCCAGCAGGTGTGCGGAACGTCAACGGTGCGGTAAACTCTCCACCGGAGCGGTGACGAACTTTTGCAATTTCATTGACGATTTGGTCGTATGCAGGGAAGATGTAATCTGCGAATTGAATCTCAGCCACAGGTCTCAAACCGTTGAGGCTCATTCCCATTGCAATGGCAGCAATGCCGCCTTCTGCAAGTGGGGAATCGAAGACTCGGTGCTCTCCAAATTTCTTTTGCAGCCCGTCGGTTACACGGAATACTCCGCCGAAAAACCCGACATCTTCGCCGAAGATAACGACATTCTTGTCTTTCGTGAGTTGAACTTCGAGGGCCGAGTTCAGTGCTTTTATCATGTTCATTTCTACCATACTAGCACCTCACTTTCCAAGTTCCTCACGTTGTTCTTGAACATGCCACGGAACGGTTTCGTAGACTTCTGTAAAAATGGTCGAGGCAGGAGGGTACGGTCCGCTTGCTAGGTCTCCAAATTCACACGCAGCCTTGTAGGATGTCATGACTTCATCATCAATTTTCTCTGCCAATGCAGCATGACGTTCTTCATCCCAGAGTTCGGCTTTTACCAGGTGCTCTTTAAGTCGCAGGATAGGGTCGCCGCCCGGCCATTGTTTGAATTCATCCTTCGGTCTGTATGCGGAGGAATCGTCGGAGGAAGAGTGAGCACCTGCTCTGTAGGTGTAGACTTCGATATGAGTTGCGCCAAGTCCAGCAGCAGCCCGAAGACGTGCCCATTTCGTAACACTGTAAAGGGCGAGGAAATCGTTGCCATCGACTCTGATTGATGGAATATCATAGGCAAGTCCACGCTCAGCGAATGTACGTCCACCCGTGGCTAGGTTTGCGTGGGTGGATATTGCCCACTGGTTGTTGACGACATTGAGAATCACTGGCGGTTTGAAGGTCGAAGCGAAATTGAGTGCGTAATGGTAATCTCCTTGAGCAGATGTACCATCACCGAGCCACGAAATGCAGACTTCATCATCGCCTTTGTAAGCGCTTGCCATTGCAACTCCAACCGCTTGTGAGAATTGAGTGCCAACGGGAGATGAAATCGAAATAAACCGGCCCTCTTTCCACGTGTAGTGGACTGGCATTTGTCGCCCTTTCACATTGTCTTCAGTATTTCCGATGCAGTGACAAATCATGCTGACCATATCACGGCCTCGGACAAATTGAGCACCCGGTTGTCGGTAGGAGGGGAAAATCCAGTCTTGAGTCTCAAGTGCCATTGTTTGAGCAATAGCGATTGCTTCTTCTCCGAAGGAACGCATGTAAAAAGAGAGTTTTCCGGTCCGTTGCATCTTAATCATACGGTCGTCGAAAATCCTCAGGCGCATCATGTATTCAAGACCCTGAATCATCGTTTCAGCATCCAACATTGGGTTCCATTCGCCGCTCGCAACGCCGTTGTCATCAAGGACACGTACTAAACCGGATGCGTGCGCAACGGTATCTTGAGCTGTGCAGGTTGCTGGGTCTGGCCGATGAAGATCACCGGGCTGTTGAGTAAACTTGCCACCGAAATCAGCGTCCTCGCCCGGTCGGAACGGTGGGCGACCGATTGTGTACGGCTTGGTTGTGGCAGTCACTCTCTCGGTCATTGTTCCACCTCACTCCATCTCTGTCTTAAGTGGTGTCGGTGAATCGCTTTGGTGTTGAGCGACGTAGACATACGCACCTGGCATTGTTTCTTGATTGTTTGAGTCGAGCGTCTTTCGCAGCAGCAATCCTGCTTTGAACGAAGAACGGACGAGGGGTCCGCTGGCAATTCCGGCAAAACCCATCTCAATGGCATCTTTGGCCCAAACATCGTACATTTCGGGTTCTGGGAATCGGTCCACAGCAAGATGTTTGGAGGACGGTGCCAAGTATTGTCCTATGGTAATGAGATCGACGTTTGCATCTCGTAGGAGGTGCAAGGCTTCGGTAATTTCCTCATCCGTCTCTCCCACGCCAACCATCAGTGAAGATTTGGTAATGATGTCGGGTCGAAGCACTTTGGCTTGACGGAGAATTTCGAGAGATTGGGAAAAGGATGCGCGATGGTCACGTACGGTCTTGTCCAGTCTTGGGACGCATTCGACATTGTGAGCAAACACGGACAGTGGGCTGTCGCGCAGGAGATGTTCGAGGGCCTCATGGTCGCCTGCCAAGTCTGAGCACAACAACTCAAGAGTGATTTCAGGCCGGCGAACATGTACTGAATCAATGCACTGTTTGTAATGCTCAGCACCACTGTCCGGTAAATCATCTCTGTTGACGACGGTGATTACCACGTGACGTAGGTTCATTGAATCAACAGCATCTGCGAGTTGTTCTGGTTCGTTCGTATCGAGAGGTGGAGGTGTTTTAATTGTCCCAACAGCGCAAAATCGGCAGCCCCTGGTGCATTCCTGTCCTGCAATCATGAATGTAGCATCGCCACTCGCCCAACAGTCGTGGATATTCGGGCAGCGAGCTTCTTGACAAACGGTATGGAGTGCGTTGTCTTTTACTGCAGCCTTGGTTTTGTTAAAGAGTGCTTGTTCTTTACCGGATGGAAGTGTCGTTTTGAACCATGTGGGCAGCCGTTCACGCTTCGGTTTGGGACGCAAAGCAGGCGGTGTTTTACTCGCCATCGGAAGTTGTTTGCCGGACACCTTTGCTCCCCCTTGAATTACCCGAGGCATTGCCTTTCAAAAAGGTGTACTTTGAACTGCGATTGCTGTCAACTCCAATTTTGTTTCTTTTGGCCATTGATGGCGTTCTTGTTTAACAGCATTGATGAGGGTCGAACGGTTCGTGGGCAACATGGGACAACGAGTAGCGCTGATTACCGGCAGCGGTAAGCGGATTGGGGCTGCGACTGCTGCCAAACTCTTGGCGGAAGGATGGTTCGTATTTCTCCATGTACGCAACTCTATGGAAGATGCCCAAAATTTCCTTGATTCATACTTGCGCGAAAACGGCACTCCTGCATCAGCTGAAATCGTCCGGGCCGACCTTGGTAGCGACGAAGAACTTGAACAACTTGTCCAACATATTCTTGCTCATGATTCCGTGAAAAACAACGGAGGTTTGCACGGATTGATCCACAATGCTTCAATCTATAATTCAATGAACTTCGAGGAAGTTTCTCTCGAAGAACTTCGTTTGAACAACCGCATACATGTCGAGGTTCCTTTTCTCCTCACTCAACGGCTTGTTGAGCCACTCAAAACTGCGAACGGATGCGTCGTTGGGATGATTGATACATCTCTTGGACGGGCTTGGAAAGGCCTCTCTCACTATACCTCGAGTAAAGCGGCTCTTCGCCAGCTCATGATGAATCTCGCTGGCGACCTAGCGCCTGATGTTCGAGTGAATTGCGTTGCACCAGGGGCTATAATGGCTGCCGAATGGGAGGCCGAACATTTTGCCTCGGTCATCGAGAAGATTCCCCTTGGCCGAGCCGGGGAGGTTGAAGATGTGGCAAATGCCATCTCATTCTTGCTCGATTCACCGTATTTGTCCGGCCAAATCATCGAAGTTGATGGCGGCTGGTCGGTAGCACCATAGGCAAGTGTCGAAGGGTTTTCTTCAAATCCTCTTGGTGCTACGGTTGCCTGCAGGGGTGGCTGAGGTGGTCAAAGGCGCCGGGCTTAAGATCCGGTCCCGTATGGGTTCGTGGGTTCGTATCCCACCCCCTGCATCACATTGCCCGGCGTCGTTGTAATGCCGCTGATAATCGCTTGAGTTGATGCATCCCATGCAAAACCGTTTAACACCCCCTGCACCACGGAGGCATGGTGAACAAGATGCTGTACAGCAAATCTGCAACTCATTCGC
>JAQXFL010000025.1 GCA_029250345.1 Candidatus Poseidoniaceae archaeon | reverse complement strand
GTCCAAAACGAGCGAGGGCGTTGTTCAATCTCATCGATTGCGGCACATACGACTGTGCGGGGACAGCCAGTAATGCTCCCGCCAGGGAACACACTTTGAACTGCGTCAATTCCGTTTTTTCCTTCCTCCAATTCACCAGAAAGGTGGGTCACGAGGTGCTGTACATGTGTGTATGCCTCGACATCAAAACGTTCGACTTGTATACTTCCGACTTTGGATACCGTTGCGATATCATTCCTCATCAAGTCAACCAGCATGCGGTGTTCAGCACGCTCTTTTTCGTCACGGACCATTTCATCTCGGAGCATTTCTTCTTTCTCGGAATCCTCACCTCGTGGTCGCGTACCTTTGATTGGTGCCGTGAATACCTTCGAGCCATCGCATCTAATCAGTGATTCTGGCGATGAACACGCAAGTGAGAATCCGAGGTCAGGGGCGAGTATGAAGGCTGAAAATGGGGCTGGGTTTTTCTCACTGAGCCGTTGGAATATTTGCCTTGGGTGTTCGTTTAACTTCCCATCCCACCATCGTCCGACATTGACTTGGTACATTTGTCCGTCTCGAATACTTTCACGAATATCATCGATGATGGTTTCATGGCTCTGGTCTGTTAACGAACTCGTCTCTTGAGATTGCTGAGGCGGTTCAAGAGATCTCATTTTTGGATAATTATCGAGATTTGTGTTGGCTTCGTTCGCCCAAGTATCGTTTTCTAGGGCATAAACGCTCATTGTCTCGTCGTCTCGATTTTGCACAACCATCCGTTCAATCAGCCACATGATGGTTAGAAGTTCACCATCTTCGGGTTGATGTTGCAGTCGCAGAGGTTGTGTCCATTGAACCATGTCGTATGCAAAAGAGCCACTCCAAAATGGCCTCTGAGGAATTTTTGTTTCGGGAGGTTGGGCGAAGGACTCATTCGGAGTAATGTCTCGTAATTTCTCCATCAATTCATCTAAGCCGTTCGCGAATATGGATGTCGAATGATACCAACATCCATGCTTCCATTCTTCGACTTGGGCAGTGAAAGTGCTCTTTTCTTGGTGCAAGAAAATCTCGCCACGCAGCGGGCTATGCGTCTGGGCGGATTCCATGTTTTTTGGCTGACGAACCAAAACACGTCGTCGCGATGGACCGCATAATATCGAATACTCAGCGAGGTGTGAGTGTGGCCCGGATGAGCACAACAGCACTTCATCGGGGCCTCCATATTGGACCGCTTTTGGGCCCAGCAATCCAACCTCTAGCAAATGGCCCTGCAGCGCTAAGATGTCGAGACTCATTTGAACAACCTCACATCAGACCATGTCTCGTTGTTTTGGTAGTGCTCTTGCAGGAGGGTTTGGCAAAGTGATGAGAGCATATCTCCATCGCCGAGCAATTCATCATCAAGTGAAAGTATTCTGCATGCTCCAGTTCCGCTTCCCAAGGTTATGATTTCGGCAGCGCGAGCTACGAGTCTTTCATTGAGTCTGCCAAACTGAATTGGTATGCCCGCGTCTCGCAATTTGTGCGACAATATCTCAAACGTGATGCTTCTGACACCGCCTTCATTGTGTGCAGCCACCCATGCTACGCCGTCTTCATCGAGAACGACAGGTAAGGCACGGTCAGCGTCGACGATGGCGTAATCGTGTACCAAAAGAGCGACATCTACGCCTTTTTCTTCAGCTTTACTTCGAGCATCGGTATACGCTTGCCAATCCCCATGCTTGGTGCCGTTCACCTTTGCTGACCAGCGTGGTGCTTCGACGGTAATGGCATCGACTTCTTCGTTGCGGAAATCAATGGTGCGTGAATCGACACTTACTTCACCGGTCTTTGAGCATTTTATTTTCAGTAAAAGTCCCGGACTATGATTTTCAGCCGACTGTTTTGATGCACTCTCTAGTTGGAGCAGAGATTCCATCTGCTGAGACAGGTTTTCTGGTAGTTTGATGCGCAGTAATTTTGCGTGTTCAGAAAGTCGCTTCAAATGATGCGGCCAGTCTGCTATTGCAAACTCTCCGTCCCATAATGCGGTGGTAAACACCTCGCTGCGTGGGCCATTCATCCGTTCCAGACTCATTGGCACGCCTCAAAGTAAATCATCCAAGAATGAGGTATCAATGCTTGCTTGAGGCAGTTTCGGAGTGTTCGGTTCAGCCAAGTCATTCAGTAGTGCGTTGTTCTGTGCAGGGCGCATGACCGGTTGCGTTGCTTGGTATGCCGGTCTTCCATAGAGATCTTGATTTTCGATTCTCTGTGCTGCAGCATACATGTCGTTTGCTTGTCCTTGACTGACACTCGGTGCTGGAGCTGCTGGCATTGGAGGTGCTGCAACTGGAGTACCAAAGGAGTCCCAGTCATCGTTTTGAATGCCCCATGTTGCTTCTTGCAACTCTATGCTTCGATTACGGTTCTTTTGTCCACTTCGAGAGCGAACAATTGCCACAAGCAGTAGAAGAGCGACTGCTAACAATCCGGCAGCCAATAAATTGGGCGTGGTGAGGAGTGTTGAGAAGTCGTTTTCGTTGGTTGAATCTTGTCCATCGCTGCCCTGGGAATCTTTACCGTATGCGTCGAGCATAACTGCCTTCACTTCTTCTCGTTCAAACTGGTCATCAAACGGCGTTACTGCAACGTACCATGCAGAACTGTTCTTGAGTGCTTGGTAATTGCCTGGCGTAATGAGGAACGAGTTTGAAGCCTTCACTTCAACAACAAAATCGCCGTTGCTGGTTGTTTCAAAATCCACATCTGAGATGTAAATACGGTAGCCTCGAACGGATGACTCGGCTGAATGTGTCCACTCCACCAGAATATTATTCTCATCGTTCCATGTGAGAGAAATGTCTTCGATTTCTTCCAGATATCCACCTAGGTCATCAACGCCATCATCGATCGATTGGGCTGACACACTTACGAGGTTGATTTCCTGAGCGTTTCCTGCAGTGTCTCTTACAACAACAGCAGCCCAAATTTCCTGGCCTGCAATCACTGGAGTATCACCAGCGACCACTTCTATGGTGAGCGGCAAATCAGGTAATCTGGAGAGAATGGCAATCGGTGTTGCTGGACCAGTGCTTCCCATTCCAATGGCGTCAAACGACCATGTAGCGGCATAGACTTCGTAGTTGGCGACATCGCTCTCATTGCTCAGTTCAAAGTCGAGGAGAAGTGCTCCACCGCCATCGTTTGGACGATCATAGAGTTCGAGCGTTTCAAG
>JAQXFL010000174.1 GCA_029250345.1 Candidatus Poseidoniaceae archaeon | reverse complement strand
GCCAAGTCGAAATGAACCCGCACAACACAATTGATGAATCGGCCGACGGGTCGACAGTTGTCGATAGAAGGAACGTTCAATCTCCGAGAAATCTGGTGCGGTGTTGAGCAAGATTATGCCGTCAACATCATTCAAAGTAAATGGCGGATTTTCAGATTCTTGCAGGGCCTTGGCAATTTCATGGAGCGCGCGATGTGGATGAGTTCCATGCAGACTCGCTTCGACTTGGGTGAGAATTCTATCAAAGTCGCGAGCACCAGGATCTTCATCCCAAGTCCAAGGCTGATTCAATTGAGTGAGAGTACGGTGAAGGGTAAGTACGCGCTCGGTTTGGAAAGGTGACCATTTTCTACCTTCGATGGCGGAGAAGAGCAAGGGTAGATCTCCTTGTTCAGCAGCTTTTTTGGTAAAAGCATGAGCGACAGCGAATGTCCCGGCGCCATCACCTAACATTGGAGGAAGACCAAGGTCGAGGATCAGCAATTGCGTAAGCCGGGTAAGAGTGAGATGGTGGGTTGTATCGACCGGTGTGTCGGTCTGTGACAAGCGAAGAAGAGTTTGACTACGGCTGGCTTCATTTGGATGGATGAACAATACGTTGCGCGCCGATCCATTCTGCAGCGCATCATTTAGCCATGTAGGCATGTTATCTCCTGAATCAATTGCCTCAAGGGTGATTGACACATTCGATTCGTGATTCATTCTCGTTCGCCCCATCATCATTACAGATGTCGACTGTTCTTGAAGGCTCGCTGTCAGATTGGCTCAGAACCTCTTTCACTGATATACAGTCGAATGTAAAAGTTACTCGGGTTCCGGTGTCGGATTTCTTTCTTTATATAGTGTCGAAAAGAATAGTTACTGTTTGTGGAAACATGAATGGGTCTTGTTTATGAAAATCCATTCATGATGACCGGCAGATTTAAATATTAGGCCCTGCCTACTATACCTGTTGGGCCGCAAAATATTACTTAGTTGCTCTTTTGCGAGTTTCTCGCTGAAGAACAACGAGTAGTTGAACGGCCCACAAACGGCAAAACAAGAAAGATACATGAAGCCCAATTTGTTAATTTTAATAAATTTTGAGGCCTACAGTAGAGTTCATGATTGAAGGAGAGAGAATAATATGAATTACAACAACGGAAAAAAAGAAAAAATGGAATTGACAAACTGTGATGATTGCGCAAGCAAGAACCTTACCCCAATGCCTGAGAAGGGAGAAACCTGGTGCGATGACTGTGGTCTTGTCCACAAGGACCAGAAGATTTTGGCGAACGACAACGGTGGCGCATTGTTTGGCGAAGGCGCCCACTACCAAGCTGTCCGGCAGGATGCCGACATGAACCGTAACATGGGTGGAACCGGTCCGAAGATGCGTTTCGGTTCTAAGGGAGTGCACAATCCGCGCAAATACCGTTTGCTCGAGAAAATTGACCGTAGCACTGTGCGTAACCCACATCCATTTGCTAATCGCGTCAAGCGTAACATCGAACAATTGTACGGCCGCCACGCACTTCACATCCTCGAACACATTGTCGAGATGTCATGCAAGCCACTCACCGGAGAGCAAGAGCAGATTCGCAAGAAGCAATCCAAGTCACTGAAGAAGCGGTTGGGTATGCCAAAGCAATCAATTTGCCGTAAGGATAAGGGTATCAAGGGGTCATCAGAGGAGCAGAATGCCGTCATCATCGCTGCTGCAATCGTCGAGCTTGCTGGCGAGTTGGGCATCATGCCAAAGTTCGACCGACGTTCAACCATGGCCAAGGCCGATATTTCACCGAAGCAAATTAGCAACGCTCGAATCCGTATCCTTCAACATTGGAAGGCTCGCCTCACAATGAAGTGGGCTGAAATGCCACCTCGAAAGAACGCCAACGACCGTCGCGAAGATTCCATTGCACAAGCTATGGAACACGTCTTCGAAATGCTCGGCGACCAACTCACAACTGAAGAGTTTGAACGGGTGTTGTATGAAACTGAAACACGCTTGGCACTCCTCAATGAAGGCACAGGTGGCGCACTCACCATTAACATTGAACCACGAATGGTCGTTTGCGTTACCGCATATGCCAGTTTGAATTTCTTTGGACTGCAGTCTGGTGCTGCTGATTTGCTCGCAGATGTTTTCGGACTCACCAGCAGCGGTATTCGTTCCCGATATGACGCATTGGTAAAGCAATCTGCGGCTGGAACTTTTCATGATGCTGGTGCATTTGATGTCTCCAAACCATGTTACGACGCTGCATCAGACAAGCACGCACAGAATGCATTGATATCCAAGGTGCGATTGGGCAATGTATGCGGAAAGCGTTCCTCCTTACCCTGATTGTTTTCTTGATGGCCTTTGTGCCTTCATCGACCGTTGCCGCTCCTGCGGCCCAAACTGAAGTTGGAGTACTGTTTGGCGGACAGTGGTCACTGACCAATGAGTCCGGCGTCTCCTCAACGAACTTGAGCGATTTACCACCGGTCGTCGAAGTGTATACAGCCACTTGGTGCGGCAATTGTGTCGATGTAGAGCATGCTCTAGATAACATCGAAAACGAAACCGCCATCCAACAATACCACATCCACAGAGCAATCAATGAAATCCAGGACCCGCTTGGTAGTGTCGAGATCGATCAACGCTTCATCGACCGCTATGGAACCATGGCCCCACCTGCTGTCATCTTTAATGGGACGACCATCAAAGCAGGTAGCGTCCCTGAAGCAGCATCGTTAGAGGACGAGTTCACGGTACTTTCCGATGTTCATCTCTCGCTCACTGGAGATTCAAGTTTCGCATGGACACCGACCACACAGGGCAGCGGAATTGTTGCATGGTCTCTCGATATCGAAAACATGGTGGCACCGGAAGGCAGCTCCATCGTTGCTCAAGCATGGATTGTCGAGGATTCTGCACGGTTTGAAGACGGCTCGAACGGCCTTGAAAACTACCCACACGTGGTGCGTGGAATCATTGAGGTCGGTCATGTGAATCTCACCGATGAATCCGTTTCCATGACCGGGAATACCACCATCTCTCTCCCTGCTGCGTACGATGGTTCTGATTTATCAGTGCATCTTTTGTATCAACTCAATTTTCCGATTGAAGTCGTAGATGATGTCAATCAAGAAAACGAGTGTGACGGTAACGATTGTGAGGAAGAGGAACAAAGTATCCCTGCAGTACCAATGGTGATGGGTTTGAGCGTTTTCATCGCAGCTGCCCTGATTCGTAAGGATTGAACTTGTAAGATTACTTTCTTTTGGTAAGCCCACGGTTGGAATCTCGAAGGTCTTGTTGCAACTCCCAGCGGAATTCAGTAATGCGTTGAGGTGTTTGCTCCACTTCGCCAAAGTGCCAATGCCACGGTGTTGAGTTTGGATTGCCAATTGTCGATTGAGCCCTATCGAGGTGAAGAGAAAGATCTCTACGCGCAGTATGCTTGGCATGGTCTCTTCGTATGAACACAAGGCTCTGGTCTTGAGTGCCTTGTTCAACAAATCCAAGGAGAGTCGCAAACCTTCGGAATATTCGGCGTTCTTGCTGATTTCGAACGGTCGTCGCAAGGTGGCAGTGCTCAAAAGTGACGTCTCCACCATCCAACACTCCAAGCCTAAAAGTGGAGCCAATCGGATGCTGAAGTAAAGCATCCCAAACTCTGGGGAAAATTTCGCAGTATCGTCGCTCTCCGTTCCGAATATCACCGACTGGCAAATCTTGTACCAAGATGATATGATGCTGTCTCTGTAGTTGGAGCTGAGCCCAATTGTTCCTGTCATGTCCAAAGTGGTTGAAATAGTGATTGGGTTCAACACCTTCATCTGAAAAATCACTCTTCAGAGACGCATGCCAGAGTTCAATGAACTGTGGATGAGGCATTGCGGAATCGGCAGCCACTGCGTGCTCGACCAAAATGTCACAACGGTTCTTACGGTTTTGAGCATGATAGTCTCGATCCCATCTGCGTCGGTTGAAAGCGATATTTCTTCGGAACAAATGCATCATGTTTTGGTTTGGACCGCCTGCTTCTTCTGGTTGTTCTCGAGGCAACCATCGGATGCCGTCCAGGTGGTTAGCCGTGATTTTCTTGAATTCTTGAACGGTCGAATCACGGAGAAAACGAACATGGTTGTCCTGCAATGGAGAAGAGAGGCCAAGCGGAGGCCTTGAAGCAATATGTTCTCGCAAACTGTCGATTTTACCTGAGGTTTTAACATCATCAACAAGCGACAAGATGACCGATACGATGGTATCGCCGAGAGGGACTGTCGAATGGAATGTGCCGTGGTGTATGCACAGTGCTGCCGTTCTCCTTGGCCCTAACGAATCAATCGCCCGTATGATAAACGGCGCCCCATGAGCCCCTCTCCCAACACTGACTTCGTAAAAATGACCCATTCGACCGATGACCAGTATGCGCTCTTCGTGGACAAAAACCCGGTCGGAGTTACTGTCAATGACTTCTCGAAGAAATTGAATTGAGCGGCGTAGAGGTGCTGGTATCTGGTGGGCTTCCTGATTTGAATCGGTCCAGTTAAACTGCAAAGCATACAACATGTCGGAGCATGACGAGCGATGTGGAGAAAATGCGAGAGATATCAAAAAAGCCCAAACGCCCGGTTCATCTGGTATGGAAGTCTTACGTGAAGCGTTGTTCTTTGATCGAACCACAAACTTGAGTTTCCCCCCAACGATTTCAAATGGCCATGTCCGATTGATGTTGAACCGCTGATATCGAGTGTATGCCAGCCACCGTCGAGTCCAAGGGTAGACCGTAAGTTCCTCTAATCCAGTCGGGTGATGAGTAAATGCTTCTTTCAAATGGTTCTCAAATTTCGTTCCAATAGGCGTTGATAATCTCTGCCGAACATCACGAGACCAAGCCCCTAGTGGATTCATTACAGAATGTTTGGGCGCCTCAAGTTGTTCTTCAGCCATCCATTCAACCCATGAAAGCATAGCAGAGGCAGTGGGTTTATCCGATGATTCGCGAATCCTATTTGGGCCAATGAGGCGACGTGGAACTCTATTGATTTGAAGAGTGTCGATAGCGTCTGTCTTCATTGTTCCAATCGCAATAAAGAGCTTCGATAGGTCCCAGCCTAAACGGTGTTTCTTCGAAGAAAGAAGATTGAGAAGAGACACCATGGGAACCGGTGCCATCGTTGCTCTTCCATTCAGATACATACGATCTGCAACAAACGAAACATGCATGCCATCGAGGAGATGGAAGCCTCGGTGCAGTTGAGTTCGTTGTTTTTTATCCAATCGGACACCATCGGTTATTCTTTGGATGATACTGGCCATCTCGTCTCCATCGCACGGAGAAAAGAACACAGGGTCGATGGATGAATCCTGTAACCGAGCCCAACCAACATCTTCCGATTCAGATACATTTTGCATCAAGAGCTTCCAACGTTGTATGGCAGTACGACCCCCACCGCCAATCAATTCCACCGCTTCAGCGTGAATATCATTGTGTATCTCACATGCCCATCTTCTGTTGTTTTTAGAGACGATAATGGACTCACACAACTGACACGGGTTAGAAGTCGAAGGGTGTTCGCATACCGAGCAATGTGAGGTATGCAGTTGCCTGGTCATGGCCATTAGACTATCGAGTGTAT
>JAQXFL010000136.1 GCA_029250345.1 Candidatus Poseidoniaceae archaeon | reverse complement strand
CGCACATGGAAGAGATTCCACGCGCCCCTTCACCTGCAGGCCACAAGCATCTGGTGCGTATTGGAACATGCGATCACTGCCTAGGGCGGCTCGGCGGAAAGAAAAGATTCGAACAGAGCCTCGAAGAATCCGGTATCGAAATACGTAATCTAGTGACTGAAAGGGACTCTCACTTGTCCGATGCCCGAGCAGAGCAGCCGTTGTGCCCATTCTGCGAAAACCTTTACGAGGAATCTGAATTACTGGCAGACATCATCTTTGACTCCATCTCACCTTACGAACTTTCTCGATTACAACTTGGAGCGAGAATCCCCAAGGACCAAATCGAACACGAAGAAGAAATGAGGAAACGTTTCGGCGCTGGTGGTTCAGACGCACTCAAAAGCGGTCTGGTACGAGTCATTGCTCAACACCTCAACAAACGGCTTGAAGGCGTGACATTAGTAAACGACAAACCCCAAGTGTTGGCTCTCATCGATGTGTTGACCTTGACTGTGGAACTCGACATCCGAGCGCATTACCTGTATGGACGTTACCTCAAGCTCGAGCGCGGTATTCCGCAGACACGGTGGCCGTGTAGAGCGTGCAAAGGCCGAGGTTGCCAACGATGTGAACAAACTGGACTTCAGTACAAAAAGAGCGTTCAGGATTTAATCGGAAATCCCTTGCTCGGATTGTTCGAAGCCGATGAACATGCCTTCCACGGCATGGGTAGAGAAGACATCGATGTGCGTTGCATGGGCCGAGGGCGCCCATTTGTTATTGAAATGAAGGAGCCAAAAATCCGTTCAATCGATGCTGCTAAAGCCATGGAACTCATCAACAAAGAAGCAGATGGAAGTATCCAAATTACCGGCCTTCGTGATTCAAATCGAAGTGAAGTCGTACGCGTAAAGGACACGCCGGCTGAAAAGTCATACACCATTCGTTTCCGAATATTACCTCTCAGTGAAGAGGAAATGAAAGTCTTGACCGCACCCGTGGATTTGACGCATGTTGATGTTCAAGAACGAGGTGGAACGGGCAAGAAGAAGTCTTCCAAACGCAAGCGGCGTGGCGACAAGAAAAACGACCATAAGAAGCCACTCCCATCGGTCATTGATGTTCCTGTTGGTCCAGATGAAGCGACTCTCAAAGCCATGAAAAAGCCGGAATTAGTAACGATGGCGGAAGAAATGAAATTGAAAAAGTCGGGAACGAAACCTGAGCTTATCGAGCGGATTTTGGCTGCTGGCCCACCAGCTCCTACGTACCTCGACCTACCCGAAGACGAGGAAATACTGGAAACCATCAGTAAACTGTCGGGCGTAAAACTCGCTCAGCGCACACCGGAGAGGGTTGCGCACCGGAGAGCGGACCTCATTCGCCGACGAACGGTTTACGAAACTTCGAGTCCAACCATCGAGATGATGGAAGACGGCGTTCGTGAAGTTGAGTTCACCCTGCGCTGTGAATCGGGTACTTACGTCAAGGAAACAGTTCACGGCGATGGTGGTCGGACACAACCGAGCCTCTCCTCACTGATCAAGGCGAAGTGCGAAGTTCTATGGCTCGATGTCGGCGACATACACGCAGATTGAACGCTATTTGAGGCGCTCAAAAAGGATTTTTTCAGCAAATACATGGTTCCGCATCCGTCGCGGTGCTTATATGGGAAAGGTAGGTCGCCAAATTGCTCGGAAGATGCGTAACTGCAAACTCGGGCAAAAAGGAGGCGACAAACATGAAGCGATCCAAGGGGCTGCGAGTCGGAACACGAAGCATTCTACGTCGACGTAAGGGCGAGCGTAGTCGAGTCAACATCAGCCGTGTCATGCACGACTATCAAGAAGGCGACCGAGTAGCCATTGTCCTCGATGGTGGTCAACAAATGGGTATGCCACACCGCCGATTCCACGGCCGAACAGGATTCATCCAGAAGCGACAAGGTGTTGCTTGGGTTGTCGCCGTCAAAGACGGTAACATGCCAAAAACGGTCATTGCTCGACCTGAGCACCTTCGACCACTCGAATGAGGAATTACCATGACTGAAGAAGAGCGATTCGTAGACTTTGCAACTGTCAGAACCATGCTTTTGGAAGCTGAAAAGCGACGAAAGAACCTCACCTACGAACAAAAGGCTGCCCTCCAACACGCTGAATGGGCCGCAAGCGACGCTCGTAACGGATTCAAAACCGACCCAGAGGTATTCAATCAACTCAAAGATGCCCTTGGAGAAGTTGCAACTCTGTCCTCGCTCCCACACTTGGCAGCAAAATTGGCCGAACTTATGCCGCTGTATTCAAACGACGTTAAGGCGGTTTTGGCATCAGAGCGAAAGACTATTCCTGACGATGAAATCGCCGCTGTATTGGAGATTGTTCGTCAACATATCGGATTCGAATGAAACCCGACCCCTCAGAGGTGATTGGACATGACCGGTGCGCGAAAAGACCGTAATATCAAGATTGGAGCAGGCAAGAAGAAGTCGACTTCAAGTCCGAACTCAACTTCATGGTCCCGTCCAGCGGAAGGAAGAAAGGAAGTTGCACCTGCTCCCAAGGCGCAGCCTCGCCAGAGCCCCGCACCAAGACGGGACAACAACCGTAACAACAACAATCGCAGCAACAACAACCGCAGAGGCAACCAAGGTCGCCAAGGAAACCGCTCTTCGCGCCCTCAACAGAAGTCACCTCTCATGGAAGAAGAGTGGGCTCGTGTCATCGATCACGATCAAACTCGAAACGAAATCATTGCAGTCAGTGAAGCAAAGATGTTGCTGTGCCGACTCAAGCCCAAAGCCGGCATTACTCCATTGCACACCACTGCTCGAGTTTACATCGGTACCGACTCTCAAGCACGAGAGCACATCGACCAAGTTCTTGGCATGACCAATCTGGGAAGAGTTGCGAACCATGTCAAGGCGGACCTTCCTCTCGTGATTCAAATCTTCATCGAAGAGAACGAGCAGCATTTCATCAAGGCCTTCTTCAACGTAGCTGGCAACATGTCACTCAAACAACACGCCTTTGAACTCCTCTCTGGAGTTGGCAACAAGAAAGCCATGCAGATGGTAGAAGCCCGAGGTTCGTCCGGGTTTGAAACCCTAAGCGCTCTCAACGAAGCTTGCAACATTGACGCTGGAGAACTGCTAGCAAAGCGGTTCCTTGCTGAACTCGATGACCGAGAAATGCAACCTCGGTTACTCGATTTGCTCTTGCCGGTGAAGGCATGAGGGGCGCTCGTTGGCTTATTGACAGTTTGAGAGATAAGCAGCCGTTCGATAAGTCGCTGGGCCAGCATTTTCTTGTCAACGATGAACTCATTGCCCGTGCCGTCGAACTTGGCGAAGTTTCTGAGCAAGACCATGTTCTCGAAATCGGCCCAGGACCGGGCGTCCTAACCGAAGCATTGCTTTCCACTGGGTGC
>JAQXFL010000168.1 GCA_029250345.1 Candidatus Poseidoniaceae archaeon | reverse complement strand
CTTTGGACGAGGCGTGATGCGAAATCCATGTAGGAGGATGAAGACTCGCCCGTATCTATGAGAAATTGTACGTTTGGAAATGGACCGTTTCCAGCCATGTCAGCACCTTCACCGGACGTCATAGCCGGATAGAGCAGTCTGTAGTTACGCAGTACAGTTGTGAATCCAGAACCGGTAAAGTAGGTAAGATCTTCCCAACCCACAGGAAAATCGACTCCAGAATGCGGTGTTGTGAACGATTGGTCTTCTGCAGGATGGTTCGCTGACACGAGTCCAGTAAGACTCGGTAGCATAAGTCCGAGGAGGACCAACAAGCACATCGTGCGCAACCTCAAATCCATGTGAACCATTCTCCCCTTCACTTCCTCATTCTAATCGCTTTGGGCTTCATGCGTATTTAGCAAGCAGATATTCCGCATGAACCAATTGTGTGAGGAGAAGTTCCAATGAGGGGAGAAAATTAGCATACTGAGGAGTCCAAAGCCGTTTCCACGCTTCCAAATGCTGAGCGGCGAGCATCCATCGACCATCGAGTGGTTGTGCAATTAATGCAGAGAATCGAGCCTCAAGGTCACCAGATTGAGGGCCGTATGTAGGGTTGAGCCGCAGGTTGCTCTTTGGAAACTGTGAGCCATCAGAAGCGCCGCCTTCAAAGTCCACTGAGAAATCTACAGCCCCGGTCGCTGGTTGAGATTCGAACTCATACGGCAATTCGAGTGGGCGTCGCCCTGGAAGGGCAGAGAGTCTCCCACCCGCCTTAATCCAAGCATCCGCTGTTGATCGAGCAGCTCCCCCACCGCCAATTATACCAAGGACTGCACCTGATTTGATGTCGACGCCATGATGTTGGGCCAATGTAACAACGCCAGAACCATCGACACTCGCACACCACCATGCCTGACCGTCCCACCGTAATGTGTTGACAGACTGAAGGCGCATCGAGTCATCAATGGTCGAAATTGCATCGCTCGCAAGTTGATGTTTAAGCGGTGAGGTAAGGTTCATCCAAACTTCATTTTCAAGGCATTGCGTTGGCAGATGCATGCGAACAGCCTCCTCAAGGAATCGGTTTTCATTTGTCAACGGTACGACCGGATTTGAATCAGAAAGTGGGACGAGGCGCTGTTCTGCGTCTTCGATCTCCATTGCTGCATCAATTGCTTTCTTCAGCAAAGCATCGGTACGGAACTTACCAAATGGAGCGCCCGTGTACTGCCAGTCCGGAGCATCCGGTGCGTGACCAGCATACCCCCAACCCAACGCGTCTTCAATTGCACGTGTGTCGACAAGGTGCACTGATGATTTTTTACTCTTCAATTCAACGTCATCACCGAACTTTTCGAGGTTGGCCAACACCAAACCGAGAAGTAAAGGTGAGAGAGAATGAGTCACAGGGCTGCCCGATATCGCATACCGAACCTGTGCCATGGGGCATCTTGTGTGGCGTAGTTCTTCAACATCATGGACGAACGACTTGAACCGGGGCAGGATTGAAAAAGGGTGACATTTTACAATTGTCATGGACGGTTTTAATTTGTCGAGCCAAAAGCGAGGCAAGGGTTTGATCTCTATGCTAACAGCTGGACTGAGCCTCTATCTAACCGCTGCAATGTGGACAGAGTTCAACAGTGCCCTAAGTGGACTTCTCGGACCAAGCCTGGGCGTGGTCATCGGAACACTCGTGTTTTTGGTATTCCAAAGCAGCAAAAACGAAAAAGAATTCACTCAAGGTGGAAACTACATCACCTCTGAAGCAACGACAATTATTCGCGACGAAAATGGGCAACTGCGCCAAGTTGAAAGCCTTGTTGAAAAAGGAAGAAATCCTGCAATTCTCATCGGCTTCCTCTACCTCATGATTGTCATTATGAGTGAAATGTCATGGTCTGACCTCCTCTCGTGAGGGTTCAGATGTCGAATCTCAGAGAAGTCTTTGCGATGAAAGACCGAGTTAACGAAGGTTCAGCCCCGATCTTAATCATCCTTGAAAAAGCATCAATGCTCGTCTGCTTACTCATCGTCGTAGCAATTGGCCTCGCACTAAAACTCCCTTCGTGGGGAATTGGACTGATGTTTGGCCTCTCACTTGGACCAATCGTTTTTGGGCATTACTACTTCATCTACATCCGACCGATTAAACGTAGGCAACAGGCGAAGGTTGAAGAGTAGAAGCCACCAGTATAGGCCAGTGATAAAATGTCCTTGATTTCAAATGTTCTTGACCTTGTAGGACTCGGATCCATCTCCGGCGTTGATGTTTTGTTCGCCGTGATGGCGATTGTTGGTACTTTTTTGTTCCTGATTTATTTCATACTCATCTTACTCGGTGGCGTCGCCGATGGTGCTCTAGAATTCGCTGGTTTTGAGACCGACTTTGACATGGGGGCGGAAGGAATATTCCATATGCTCACAATCCAGGGCATACTGAGTTTCATCATGATGTTTGGAATTGCTGGCCTTGCCGTAACGCAGAGCGGAGGAGCCGACCTCATCGCCATATTCGTCGCAGCGGTTTCAGGGTTTTTCTCGATGTACATTATTGGAAAGGTATTCCAAATCATGAAGTCTCTCGAAGTGGATGGCACAGTCAAACATTCACTCGCCATAGGCGCTCAAGGCAAGGTCTACATGGAAATCCGTGCCGGCGAAGCCGGCCAAGTCCAAGTCGAATTCCAAAATGCCATGAGGACGTGTGATGCTGTCCTGGAAGATGAGACTGCGAGCCTAAAGACAGGCAAGTTTGTTGAAGTCGTCAAGGCAATTGGTGAGACCTTAATCGTTGTACCCCTTTCCGTCAACACCTACGCCACTGAAGAAGAATGAGATTCATCGGCCTATTTTGGTCGGGTGAACACTCATAAAGGACACCCTGCATGTTACACCATGGCAGACGCAGGAACCTCAATCGCAGTTATCGGACTCTTTTTGTTCACCCTCGCGGTATTCGGCACAATTTATGTAGCTACAAGCAGATACAAACTCGCACCGTCCGACAAGATCCTGGTCGTTTACGGTAACGTGAAAGACGCAGGAGCAGCAAAATGTTACCACGGAGGTGGAAAGATTGTTTGGCCTCTCATACAACACTACGCATATCTTGACCTCAAGCCGATGACGATTCCGATTCAACTTGAACACGCACTATCACAACAGAACATTCGTATCAACGTTCCATCGACGTTCGTCATTGGTATCTCAACATCCCCAATGATTATGCAAAACGCAGCCGAGCGTCTTCTTGGACTATCCAATGTTCAGATTGAAGAGATGGCACGTGAAATCATCTTCGGTCAACTTCGTCTTACCGTTGCAACACTCACAATCGAGCAAATCAACCAAGACCGTGATGCGTTCCTGCGCATGGTATCAAACAACGTCGACTCGGAACTTCACAAACTCGGACTGGTTCTTCTCAACGTCAACATCACTGACATCACTGACGAGGCCGAATACATCAACTCGATTGGTGCAAAGGCAGCTGCAGAGGCAATCGCATCCGCTGAGGGTGACCGTGCTAAGGCTCTCGAAATGGGACAAATCCGAGTTGCTGAAGCAGACCGAAACCGTATCATCGAAGTTCAAAAGCAACAATCAGAAACAAAGACTGGACAAGCAAACGCTATCATGACTGAAGAAATCTCAGTCCAAGAGGCAAAGTCCGCTACAGAACAAGGTAAAGCATCCGCAATCAGTCTTCAGCGAGTTTTCGTTCAAGAGCAAGAGAAAAACGCTATTGAAGGTGAAAACTTGAGTCGTGCTGCTATCGCAATATCAAATGCAACACTTGCAGAGAAAGAAGCAGAAGCACGACAACGTGCTGAAGTTGCTCAACGCCGTGCTCAAGAAGAGATTGAAAAGGCTCAGTATTCACTCGAGAGTGAGCGTCTTCGTGCAGCAGACATCGCTCGTGAAATCGTCGCTAAGGAACAAGTTGTGATTTCTGCAGATGCTGAGGCTGAACGCCAACGCCGTATCGCACAAGGTCAAGCAGACGCAATCCTTGCCCGCTACCAAGCTGAAGCAGTTGGACAACA
>JAQXFL010000154.1 GCA_029250345.1 Candidatus Poseidoniaceae archaeon | reverse complement strand
CTGCACTGGACCCATACGGGGGTGCTATGACGGGAATTGTTGGCGTAAACCGCGATATTTTGGGAACGGGCCTTGGCGCCCGACCAATCGCGAATACCGATGTATTCTGTTTCGGGCCTCCAAATTGGGAGGGCGATTTACCCGACAATCTCTTCCACCCTTCCCGAGTTCTCCGTGGGGTGCATGCGGGCGTACGTGTTGGCGGAAACGAATCCGGCATTCCTACTGTAAATGGGGCGATTGTCTTCGATGACCGTTACATCGGTAAACCACTCGTTTATTGCGGTACAGTTGGAATTATGCCACGTGTTCTTCCTGACGGGCGTGAATCACACATCAAGACCCCAACATCCGGCGACATCGTGTACATGGTTGGCGGAAGAGTAGGTTATGACGGGATTCATGGTGCTACTTTTTCATCTCTTGAACTCACTGAAGAGTCACCTTCCAGCGCAGTTCAAATTGGCGACCCTATCACGCAAAAGAAAATGCTTGACATGGTACTCGAAGCACGTGATGCTGGCCTGATTACATGTATTACGGACAACGGCGCTGGAGGCCTGTCTTCATCCATTGGAGAGATGGCAGAATACACCAACGGCTGTGAGATTGACTTGGCTAAAGTCCCTCTGAAGCAACCCGGCCTATCGGCATGGGAAATACTTGTATCCGAGAGCCAGGAGAGGATGACGATTGCAGTTAAATCATCAGATTGCGCCGCATTTGAAGCCATGGCTGACCTTCACGAAGTAGAAGCAACCCCAGTTGCAACGTTTACCAGCAGCGGTATGTTCCATGTCAAATACAACACAGACACAGTTGCCTATCTCCCGATTGAATTCCTTCACGATGGCGTTCCGCAACTTCAACTTGAGTCAGAATGGCACACTCCTCAACAGGCAATCTTCAACCCTGAAACCATTGAATTGGGTGATGAAGCAGGACACTCCCCAGTTCTATTGGATATGCTTGCCCGACCGAATATTGCATCTAAGGAATCATGGGTTCGACAGTACGACCACGAAGTCATTGCTCAAACAGCAGTTAAGCCGTTCGTGGGAGTTGAAAGAGATGGACCAGGAGATGCAGGAGTCATTGCTCCACTGCACGGCAATCCACATGGTTTGGTCATCTCGTGTGGAATTGCTCCTCGCTATTCCGACTTAGACGCTGGCGCTATGGCAGCAGCTTCGATTGACGAAGCCGTACGGAATGCAGTTTGTGCAGGCATTGATGTTGACAAGATGGCAGGATTAGACAATTTCTGTTGGCCCGATTCCATTGAGTCTGTGAAAACACCCGATGGCAAATTCAAACTTGCACAACTCGTACGAGCAAACAGAGAACTTGAGCGGGTGTGCCGCGCCTATCGCCTACCGTGCGTCTCAGGTAAAGATTCGATGAAAAACGACTACGGAACCGGCGAGAACAAGATATCCATCCCCCCTACGCTTCTTTATTCGGTATTTGGCAATCAACCAGACGTACGTTTCACCGCTACAAGCGATTTCAAAGGCGCTGGAGAACGTGTTTACCTTGTCGGCATTTCGAAAGAAGAACTCGGTGCCTCAGAACTCGCCTTCATGATGAAGGAAAGCGGTCAGGCAGAAGGAATTGGTGGACAAGTCCCCCTCCTTCCATATCCTGAGCAAAACATCAACACGTACAGAGCACTCTCGACTGCGATTCATGCCGGACTTATCCGAACGGCTCACGATTGCTCCGAAGGTGGCGTAGCAGTCGCTGCGGCTGAAATGTGCATTGGTGGGCGAATCGGGGCAGAGTTGGATATCGATGGAACCGGCGAATCAAGTGTTTGGTCTCGCCTTTGGGGCGAATCTCTTGGTCGTTTTATCGTAGGCGTTCAACCTGAGCACGAAGCCGATTTTATCGAATGGATGGCAGGCCACCCTCTTACGTTCCTTGGAACGGTCACCTCTTCTCAAGAACTCATTATTTCCGACGGTTACGACCCACTGGTTAAACTCGATATTCCAGCAATGGTTGATGCGTGGCAGAATACTTTGGATATGACAGGGGGTGTAGCATAATGTCAGCACCCCGAGTTGCCGTGTTGTTCGGATTTGGAATCAATTGTGATCATGAGACTGCGGCCGTTTTCAATATGGTTGGTGGAGATTCTGAACGCATACATGTGAATCATTTTGTGCAAGGAAATCGAGTCCTCGACGATTTTGATATCCTCGCAGTTCCAGGTGGTTTCTCATTCGGCGATCACCTTGGAAGTGGCCGTTTAATGGGGAACAGAATGCGTTTCGCTCTTCGTGAGCAACTTCATGCATTTGTTGCAGCAGGTAAACCAATCATCGGTATTTGCAACGGCTTCCAAGTTCTTGTAAAAACTGGACTTCTGCCCGGGCCGAACGTTTCCAACCCACTTCCAGACTTTGTTCAGCGAGCGAGTCTAACACTCAACGATTCAGGTCGTTACGAAGATCGTTGGGTCACCCTTGAATTCGACCCTGAAAGCCCGTGCATTTGGACCAAAGGCATTCAGCGAATTGATTGCCCTGTTCGCCACGGTGAGGGGAAATTCGTCATGCCTTCGTCTACAGATTTCGATGCATTAGCAGCAAACCACCAACTTGCCGTTCGTTATGTTGATCCATCAACCCCTGCAGGACAAGGTATGACTGACGAACCTCTACCGTTCCCGATTTCTCCCAATGGAAGTATGCGAAACATTGCAGGGGTATGCGATTCTACGGGTCTTGTTTTCGGTCTAATGCCTCATCCTGAAGCGGTTTATGCTAAATGGCTGCATCCTCATCACACCAGAGGATCAGCACCTGGCCCTCAGTCCAGTGATGCATTAGGTGAGTGGGAAGGCGAAGGGCTGCAAATGTTCCGCAATGCAATCGAATACGTCAAGTCGAAGCGTTGATACAATGTCACAAACAATGCGCATTCCACACATAGATTCTCTCCGTGGAATTGCAGTACTTCTCATGGTAATGGTGCATGCAGCAGCGACATGGAATCCTTTCGATCAAGTGCAGCTTACACCTTTGGCCTATGTTGTTTCAGGCTTAGGTGGACTGGCAGCCCCTTTGTTTGTAGCATTGTTTGGCTGGGGACTTGCCATGAGTGCAATGACGCTTCGGCAACGCATTTTCCAAGCAACGTTTCTTCTTCTTGCTCAGATCACCGTCAACCTAACTTCCCCACATCTGTTCAATGTGTTTACACCAGGCATCCTTTCCCTCATGTCAATACTGACACTGGCCCTTCCCCCCTTATTCACTCGAATAAAATTTGAAGACACACGGGTATTTGCATTACTGGTCGCAATTACTTTTACGATTCAACGAGCAACACCCGAATCTCTCGGCACAGGTATTTGGTCCGAACATATTGCTGACGATTCATTGAACATTGTTTTCTCGAATCTTCTCCTTACAGGCACGTACCCATTGTTTCCATGGTTCGTTTATGCACTCCTAGGAGTCACAATTTCTCAGCAACAAACTACTGCATATCGCTCGCTCATGTGTACAATGAATGTTAAGATCACGGTTGTTGCAGGCGTTGTGTTTTGTCTGGCGACCTTTACGTACTCACAGGTAAACGATTTGCTTTGGGCCCACCCTACATCGGATGCAATGCTCACATTTTTCCCGGCGAACCCTTCATTCCTGATTGCAGGAATGACGGGCGTCGTGTTATTGTGGCTGCTTGTCCAGCGTTTTAGTTTGCCTTTCCTGAACAGTACGGGTAAGATGTCTTTGACAATATACCTCATTCATTTTGTTCCCCTAACACTGATGCGTGACCTTTCGGCCACGCACCAGTGGGGATTACAAACATCGACAGTGGCTGTGCTTCTGTACACTGTTGCTTGGATTCCTATCGCAGCACTGTGGCTGCGTTATCGCCCAAGGGCAAGTGCAGAGACGCTTCTTCGGGCGATTCGAAAATCACTCTGAAGCTGCAAGTACTTCGGTTGCTTTCTTAGCACCCATCCATGCAACAACACCGAAACCGATCTTGTTGATAACGTCTGCAATGTTGTAAGCAACTGCCATGTATTCTGCACCGTTGTCAACTTCAATCAAAGCGACTTCTGGGCTGAAGAGGTAGCCGAGAGGGTAAATGATCCAGCCGACGACGATGAACCAGCGGAGTGCGTTAGCGCTCCAGAGGAGTTCTTCGGAAATCTTGCTGTTGTCAACGCCAAGTCCAGAGGACCATGGTGTACCTGTTGCAACGACAATCATTGCCCATCCCATGCCACCGAGTAGGAGTGCGAGGATTCCATTCATCAAACCAGCTTCACCAGCATATCCGAATCCAATCATGATGAGTGCACCCAAGAAACAGATTCCCGTGAAACCGAGTCCAGCGAACTTTGCATCGGTGATTGCACCCTTTCCGACGAGGGAAGGGAATTTGAGGGCCATCAATGGGACGGTGATAATCCAGTCCATGTATCGGTATTCAACAGAGACTTCGCCGAAATCAGCGTAAACTCCGCGCATGTAGTAGTAGTGGAAGGCAGCAATACCAACAATCAATGCTGAAATGGTCATTGTTGTTCGGTATTGTGGGGCAACATTGCTTCGCTCGCTCATGAAGAAAACAAATGCTGCACCCATTGCGATGTATCCTACAAAGAAGAGGAAGAAGGTCAATGTTTGCAATCCATCATCCACGCCGTCAGATAAGAAGGCGGGCAATCCGGTCTCAGCATCCATTTCTCCGACACCAGCAGCAGAAACTGTGGATGCCATAGCAAGGGCAAAGGTGGCAATCAAAAGCAGGCTCGTTGTCTTAGAGAACTTCTCTGTAATCATATTTCTCAACTCTAGGGCGCCTTCAAGCACTTATAATAGAGTGTAAATCGCCTTAGAAAGGTTAATAACGCGGGAAAACCAACGCAATCACTCACTTTTACCCGTTTGAACCGCCCACATTCGGGAATAGATTCCGTTCATATCGACTAAATCATCATGCGCTCCATCTTCGACAATTTTCCCACTATCAAGAACGAGAATTCTATCCGCATTCCTTACCGTAGAAAGTCTGTGTGCAATAATTACGGCAGTTCTATCTTTCGAAATTTTATTGATCGATCGTTGTAATGCGGCTTCCGTTTC
>JAQXFL010000149.1 GCA_029250345.1 Candidatus Poseidoniaceae archaeon | reverse complement strand
CCAGTTGTCTGACAAGGCAATGCTGGGTAGCCACGCCCTGAAGGATAAGAGCTGAAAGCATCTAAGCTCGAAGCCACCCCAAAGACGAGACACCTCAGAACACTCGTAAAAGACGAGATTAATAGAATGCGGATGTAAGTACGAAGCTTCGGCGACGTATTCAGTCCAGCATCACTAACGTTCGAGCATCTTTTTCCGTATGCGTATCCGCACCTTGAGTGCCCTTCGTCTAATAGTTCATGCCAATTCATTTTTCATTGCGACGTTTATCGTCGTACTCATAGATCCGATTCGAAGGAAGATGGGTGCACGGTCACAGCGGTGGTGTTTACCTGGTCTCATTCCGAACCCAGAAGTCAAGCCCGCCTGCGTCTCTCCCAATACTGTGGTACGAGAGTCCACGGGAAAGGAAGTCACTGTGCCCCTCTTCTTTCTCCTCGAATCTATCCTCAAATCTCACTTCGGTGAGCGCTAGGCCGGTTCTCCTTTGGAGCGCCGGCCTTTTTTGCGTTCAATAGAACCATAACTACCACTCAACACGGACTGCTTGGAGGGAACCTCATGCCAATAGACACAGCTGATATTTTTGGAAGCGACCAAGTAGGAATTCACTTGGCAACCGTTGGCAACGTATTGCTACATCCTCTCGAGTTACCACAACTGGTTCTCGACACTCTTGAAACCACATTGCAACTCGAAATGCATGCCATTTCGATTGGTGGTTCAAATCTCATCGGAGCTCTGGTCGCTGGTAATTCTCGTGGAATGGCTGTGGCTGACATTGCGACCGAATCCGACATTGACATGCTGACCGCTTTTGGCGATGTTGTCGTAATGGAAGGCGGTGTCAATACCGCCGGAAACTTACTCCTTGTCAACGAACAAGGTGCAGTCGCATCCCCTAGCATTCCTACCGACGGTTTGGAAATCATGGCTGATGTCATGGGCGTTCAAGTTGCTGCTACGACCATTGCAGGTCAAGATGTCGTTGGAAGTCTCGGCGTTACCAACGATCAAGGTGTACTTCTTCATCCTGACGTCACACCCGACGAAGTTGTTCTAATCGAAAGTGTACTTGGTGTCTCTCCGATGGTAGGAACCGTCGCATTTGGCTCACCCTATGTGGGTGCAGGCGTTTGTGCGAACAACAACGGTGCTGTCGCGGGCACAGAAACAACCGGTCCTGAATTGAACCGCCTTGAAGACGCTCTTGGGCTGATTTGAGCCTGCTGTTGAACTGAAATGTTCAAAGACCTATCTCTATGGTCGTAGACTATGGCAGAGATGCTCTATCAAGGCAAAGTGAAGCAAGTATGGTCGACCGACGACCCTGACATTCTCGAATTCCGATTTACCAATCAGATTTCCGTGTTTGACCAAATTATCCCTTCTCTCATTCCACGAAAGGGGGAGTCATTGAACCGTACGACTGCACACTGGTTCAAACTTATCGAAGAAGAAGGGATCTGTGGTACGCACTTGGTCGAAGTCAATGCTGCTGAACGTTGCCTTGTCCGCAAGGTCGAAGTCATCAAAGAACCAGGAGCTATTCCTCGTGATATGGAATGGGTATTTGTTCCATTGGAAATCATCTGCCGCCATTACCTTTCAGGCTCTGCCTGGAGACGGTTTCAACGTGGCGAACTTACTGCCGAACAACTCGGCGTTGATGAAGACTGTGAATACGGCGCCAAATTGTCTAAGCCTTTCCTTGAAGTTACGACGAAGTTTGAGGCTTACGACCGCAACATTACCAATGAAGAAGCTCTTGAAATATCGAACATCACTCCCGAAGAACTCGAATCAATTTTTGATGCAGTGCTCAAGGTCGATGCACTCATCGAGCGAGAAGCTGCAAAGAACGGCTTAATCCATGTCGATGGTAAGAAGGAGTTTGCACTTGGTCCTGGCCGTAAAGTGGTCCTTGTCGATACTTTTGGAACACTCGATGAGGATCGATGGTGGGACGCAGAGGCGTACGCCAACGGTGAATGCATTGAACTCTCTAAGGAATCCGTTCGTACTCATTACATCGAAACCGGTCATCAGACTGCACTCAAAGCTGCCCGAGATGCCGGCACCGATGACCCTCCAATCCCCGCACTGCCTCAAGAGGTCATCGACCAGACTGCAAACCTCTATGCTTCCATGTTCGAGCGTTTGACTTCCCAGAAGTTTGACTAAGCGTGTGAGCGCAAAAACATGCCAACATCTCGACGTTCTGCAGCACGCAGTACTGCTATGAGGTTACGACTCACATCACGCATACCGCCGTCTATCGGCTCATCTGCTGTGACGCTCCAAGAGCGTCCCGACAGTGCAAGGCGAAGTTCACGGACTTGCTCGCTGTTGAGGTATCCACGTATGCTGAGGCCAGCCTGGCCGTTGTGGTATCGTTCATGTCCTACATGTGAAGGTCCGCAACGTTGAGATAATGTTTCGATGAGCGTGACAATCTTTTCGTACCCTTCCGCACCGCTGTTGCCTCGTTGGTCGTTCGGACGTATGAATTCGTGCATATAATTGAGCAATGAGCCATCACCCCACGGGAATCGGCCTACTTTTTCTCTCAGTATTCCATCTCCAATAGGCAACGGTTTACCTTCCTTTGATAATTCTACACATCCAATAAAGAGTATCGTCGCATCGTCCCAACTGATGGATGTACGACTGTCTGGATTACTGATTCCTTGTTCTTGGAGTCGGGTTCTGAACTCTTCATCACTGCCGACGAGAGCAGACCACATCGCATTGTCCCCGTTTGCTGCGGATTCAAGAGCAAGTACCACAGCTTCAGCTCGGAGGCCGTCGCATGCATCGAGGGTGATGAAGGGTGAAGTACCCCCATCGAATTGTTTGATGTCCATGATTGGTGCCATCGTCAAGCGGTGATAAGGGCTTGCTTCTCACCGGTCGCCGAACAATCTCTTCATGCGCTCTTCGCGTGTTTCCGGTTTCCTGTCGCCACTTTCGATTTCACTGCGTAGCGATGCCAGTCTTCCAGATGCGGTCACATCGAGTTCTTCATCGAGGTCAATGATTTCTTCAATCGGTACAGGTTCTTCTATCACTTGCTCGAATACCTCTTCCTCCGCCTCTTGAATTGGTTCAAACGAGAATTCTTCTTCATCTTCCTCGACATCTCTGCTTGGTTCGTTTTCCTTTGGTACAGTCGCCGGGGCGGTGGGAAGTGGATCGGTTTTCGTTCCTTCTTTTTTCTGCTCCAAATCCTTGGGGTTTAGCATCCCAGTAAAGTACCCAACGATGAGTAGGGCCGTTGCCACGATTACAATCGTGATCATTTCGCTTTGCTCAACAACTGGTTCGGATTTGGCGTAGAATATTGTCGTTACAGTGTTGTCTTCGGGGTTGTCGTCGACATCGTAGGGTGCGTCACAAACAAGCGTAGCCTCGAGCAAGTGCTTGTCAGAAATGCCTTGCGGATTGTTGATGATGACAACTGGTGCGTAATCTGAAGTCACAATGTCTACAATTCGTGTTGTTTCCCATGATGACTCCTTGTCGATGACATCGATACGACATGTTACATCAGCGAGGCGTTGATATTGTTCTCTTTGAATGCTGATTGTTAGGTCTCCGTCACTCGACGTGAATGAAAAGATTCCAATGTTCCATCCGCTGCTCCTTGCTTGAGCAGTTATGTTTGTTGAAGTAAGTGTTCTACCGTATGAGTCGATAACAATTAACTCCAGCAGGATGCTTCCTGCGTTTGGAGACCATGAAGATACATTGATTTCATACGAACCGTTTTCATTTGACCCGAGTTCAATAGAACTCTGTGTGAGTTGAATTCGCTCTCCTGTTGACGTGACAAGAAGCATTGTTGCGTACACGTTTTCTTCACCCGCTTGTACACTGCATTCCCCGACACGCCCGGAGAGTGTTACGGTTCCGAGTTCGGTGAGGGCATTAGCAAACAATGAACATTCGACAGCCACCTCTGGTAACTCATATCCAGCGAGATAGAGGGAAAGTGATTCGCCAGCATTGGTCGATGAAAACATGACAATTTCATCCGAATCTGATCGCATTGTGACATAGATGATGTTGTCGAGAATTCTGAATTCATCGTTGCTTGTGAAATCATTTGTGGTTGTATCACTGTTCATTTCAATGCCAACTTCTTTCCCTGCAGTTGCTTGAACGACAGGTGATGTTGCAAATCCAAAATCACCTTTTTCCACTTCAATGTCGAGAATCTGAAGTCCGAGAACTGGATGCGTTACTTCCAATGTTGCGAGGAACCTGTCCCCGCTCCATCCTTGATTCGGAATGAGGCTGAGCGGGATACCCAGCACTTGTTGCGGGGCTACGACCATTTGCGTTGGTCCACGAACAGTCCACCCATTTGGCAGTCCAGAAACGCCGAGTTGGAGAACAGCGACATCATTCCCAGTATTTTCAATCCATGCAGTCGGCAACCCGCCAAGGTCGTTAACACGCCAGATTCCTTTGTGTGCTACTGTCAAGTTCGGTGCATCGCCTACTCGGACTGGAATGTCTTGGATTGTTGAACCTGATCCGTCTGCATCACTGATTCGAATTTTGAGTATGCCTATTTCGCCAGCGACTGCATATTCTGGTGGCATGACGAACACCGTAACGGTTGTCGTCTCACCCGGTTGAACGAGTACTCCGTTCTCTGGATAACTGATGTTCCATCCTGCACCTGCTTTATCGTAATAGGGTGCTTCAGGAGCGTTTCCTCGTTGTTCGACAGTAAGTGTTAGGTTCTGGCCCGCAGGATCGATTGTAAGCGAAGTATTTGCTAAATTGAAACTCCATCCAGATACATGTCTCACCGTGTAATGCAACGGTATGGTGTCAACGAGAATATCATCGGAATATACGGCGAAATTCATTGTTGATTCAGTTCCTGCCCATGCTGTTTCAGGAACGGTAAATGAAAGAGAATATGTTTCTGAGCCGTTTACGGGTAGTTCTTCACCGTTGAACTCTTCTGCAAGCCAAAGCGCATCATCGTTACCAGCGTAGGATTGCGTGAATGAAGGAACTACGCGTAGGGTGTCGTTTGCATTGCCGATATTTTGAGCGGTAAAATCAACGGTGATTTGCTCACTTGGAGATACGGTTGTGTCTGTTGGGGAGGAGATGTTGATGTCCCATCGGTGGTCCGGCTCCGCCTCGACTTGCAACGTAACTGAGTCGTAAACAGAGACATCACCAAGGGATGTCCATTGAAAGTACAAATTAAACGGTGTTTGTGCTGGAACTTCTTCACCTAAGGTCACCTCAACAGTGGCAATGGTGTAGGCTAGGGGTCCGAGCATTCGTTGCTCCTGAGAAACAAATTCAAACTCAACTGGAGGTGCCATTGATTCTCCATCGATTGGGTGAGCTACGGCAGTGAGCAGGAATTCATCCTCGCCGTTTCCTGGATTCTCAAGACGCAGCCGGACATTTTGTCCTTCACTTACATTCATCGATACGCTTTCACCAACGGAAGGTGGAAGTGGTTCGAGTAGCGTGGCTTGGGAGCGATAGATTTGCAGAACTTGGAGTGAGAACGACAGGTTTGAATTGTCTTCGAACGGGTCGGATGTGATGAATACATGTCGCTGAGGGACAGCGTTCGGCGGTAAGGTGAGTGTGAGCACACCACTCGCAAAGCCGTTACTTGGTCCACTGATCTCAATGCTTGAGCCGTTCATTATCAGGTCTCCAGTTGTGGACCATTGCCATCCTGATTGGACCATTTGCGCATCGACCATGTTCCAAGTAAGTTCGCCAGACGCAGGTAAATCAGCATCAATCTGCCATGAAAGCGTCGAATTTGGGAGGCTTCTCTTGTGCAGTGGTTCGACTACGGCAGCGACTGCTGTGAATTCAACCAGAAGGTCTTGGCAAAGCGCATCAGCGCCGCTACCAATACAAAGAGTAAGCGTTGTTGAAGTGATTGAACCGAGACCTTGTGAAGAGGGCACATCGAGATGTGCGAACAATTCGATGTCCTCCTTTGGTTGGAGTGTCAGTGCAAATACCTCTGTTCCGTCAGAGGTATGGAGGGATGGTGAGCCTCCCCAAGATGTAGCAGTCCAGTCAATTGAGGCAGTTGATTCTTGGGCATTGCCCAGATTTTCAACGACCATCCATGCCTTTGCAGTGCTCTGAATGCGTCCGTAGCCTTCGCTCACTGCGAGTCCACTGGGGCCGGTCACGGAGAGCCCTCGGGTGCGGAGGACCTCCAATGGCATGCGTACGGTAGAAGTCACTGTATTGTCATCATCATAGGTCAACGTCAAGTCCACGTAACTGTTTTCATCGCCCATGGCGTCGTTTGGTATACTCACATCAAATACGATTGCTGCGGCAGTGTTCGGAGTAAGTGTTTGTTGAAGCGAAGCACTGTTCTGAGGGGTAATACTCCATCCAGTTGGCAATGCACTGTCGTCCCATGAGAGGGTCCAGTCAGCGGTCCGTGAACCGGTTGCCATCACGTTAATCTCAACAGATTCCGTAGTACCCGGAGAAATGCGTGTGACTTCTGCGGGCACATTGATTTGTGCGACATAAGGTTCGACAATAACGAGTTCCACAGTAGCCAAATTGTTGTCCTTTCGTGCTTCGGTTAGATTCTCATTGATGTCCAAAACCATCGTAATATTGTGAATTCCAAGTTCCGCTGTGATAACGGTACTGAACGTGAGAGGACCGCCCTCTCCTGATGGAGCGACTGGTTCAACATCATCGAATCGTTCACGCTTAATCTCATTACCGTTCATGAGCAGAACGACATCGAGATCGTCGTCGTTTTCCATTGTCCCAATGTTTGAGAACTGCCCGGTAACAGTCACCTGTTGGCCAGGGTCTGGCTCTGCAGGGTTGAAGCTGATTCCACGTCCATCGGCCAACGGTGCAAAGTCTGCAACGCTTTGGGATACCAATGTGTCACCGATCAGAATATCCAGCGTACCGTCACCATCCATGTCTGCGACTGCAGGGCCAGCCCAGACACGGTGAGGCATTGCCAGTGGGGATGACCATTGATTGTTGATGTCCGCTGATGCGCCAGTTTCGCCGTCAAAAGCCCATAGACGTTGACCAAAGGCAACGATTATTTCCGGTTCGTCGTTACCGACGATATCCATCCATATCGGGGAGGAAACAGCGATTTCATCGTTATCGTTACCAGTGCCTCGTTGCAAATCTCTGCTCCATTCCTTAATCGGAGTTTCAAGACTGATGTCGTGGCAGCCAAGCATTCCTTTACGGTTGAAGGTAATGGATGACTCAGAATACCATGTAACCCAACACAGGCGGTCATGAATGCCGTCGTCGGTTGTATCAATCGGCAAAGGTTGAGCGTCAGCGTAGCCGTTTTGAGCCCGGAAATTGAAGACTTCACTCGTCGAAGTGAGTTCCATACCAACAAATCGAGCGCCGCTGCCGGACGTTGCGCCGTTCGCATCGGTTGGGACGGTCAGTATCATCTCTGGAGCAGCATCGTTGTCCAACTGGACAATCACAGGGCCGGGTAAGCGCAACCTTGGCGAATCGTTGTCAGAGTCAGTTCCTTGGACGGCAACTCGCTCCCAATCCAGTGAACCTGATGCCCCATCGATTCTCCAAATCCACATGTTTCCGGAATTAGAGTCAATGGTCGTGAGAACAATTGCTGTGGTCGTGCTGTCAAGTGCTGCCCATGTAGGGTCGGAAGGGTGTGTGCCTCGGTCGAGCGCCACATCCCAGTCCGGCTCGGACGGAACGCTTGTGGTGAGTGAAAATGACAGCACTGTTGGATCGTCTGTGTTTTGATTCACAACTGCGACAACAAGCTCTGGAGTTCCGTCAATTGCCAGGTCTGCAAGAAGCGGTTGAGTCACTGAACGATGATTCGTTTGGCTCGAAGGTGTGTGGGGGCTGCCAATGCCAATGCGATAGTCGCTGTCGCTGTAGCTCCACACCTTCTCATTGCCGTGACCGTTTTTCTGCCACCCAGATTCCGAACATGTGAGTTCAGGAGACCACATCTCGATTTGCAAACTGTTCGATGTGTCATACACAATCAAAATTTCAGGCCTTCCATCGTCATCGATGTCATGGACAATCGGTGTGGAGCGAATGTCCACGGTTTCACCAAGGTTCACCTGCCAAGCGATTTTGGCATCATCGCCAGTCATTATTCCCAGCGTGCTTTCAATCCCTTCTTTCCAAACCATCACGGCAAAAAGTTCACCGAAGCCACAGCGTTCGAGTGCGGCTGGCGGTGCTGTCACACTGTTGGAAAAGTCAGCAATGATTGAACCGTATGCGTCAGCACCATCATCAAGTCCAACCCAGTTGATGATTGGACTATCGATCACCCCGTATTCACTCACATCCTCTACGCTTCCAATCCCTGGACCTCCATTCGGACCGTGGTTTGGCATGGTGCCGTTGTGTGTAGGGGTGCGCCCGTATTGACCCCAAGGTTGGTCCAGCCCAGTCCATAAGCCCTCGGAACCAGTCGCAGCCGGGCTTGAATGCGCATCGAGTTCCGATGAAGTTTCAGTAAAATCAAGAATTAAGGGTGATAATGATGAAAATAGGAAGAGCAAAAGCGGCACGATTGCACCGGTTAATCTCCCGGTCCTATGCAATGCATTGCTCGACATCAAGTTGTAGGGGGGTCGGGGGGTTGTTATGGCTTATGGCGATGTGCGTATGAATACGCCATTTCTGTGCTGTTTGATGACGTAGCGTCCAGGTGTATATTCACCGCATTTTCTTTCGCAGTCTACGGTTTCATGGGCGAGTGGATTAAATAGGGGTCGTCTGTGGCGAGAATGACTACGGTCGACTTCTCTCCCGAGGCAATGCCGGTGAAGGACGGAATGGGAACAGCCCACTCCTTCTTCATCCTTGCTTTTTGAGAACGGCTAGAGGTGAAAACGATGTATAAAATTGTCACAAAGGAAGACACTATTCGCATTCCAGCAGAGTACATGCGCAAGGGTGCATCGTTGAACGACCACATTGACCGTCTCTCCATGACTGCGTTCGAAGGACGCTTCGATGAAGAAAACCGATTCATTCTTGTCACCTCAAATCACGAGCCTCTCGGACGTGGACGAATTATCCACGGTGACGGCGCTATTTACCAAAAGGTCCGTTTCGATGCAGTATTGTTCTGCATGGATGATTACGAAGTCGTCGAAGGGGCAGTTTCTGAAGTCAACGAATTCGGTGCTTTCGTCCGAATCGGCCCAATGGAAGC
>JAQXFL010000146.1 GCA_029250345.1 Candidatus Poseidoniaceae archaeon | reverse complement strand
TTGCAGAAAGGATTCGGCGAAGTGCCAATGATCATCAACGGCAAAACTGAAATCGTTAAGATTGGCTGTGAAATGGTTACTATTGACGGCTTTTCAGGGCATTCAGACCGACGTCAATTGCTTGATTTTGTTGACCAGATAAAACCAACACCGCGTAATATTATCTGCCATCACGGTGATTATCACAAGTGCAACGAACTCGGCAAAACCTTGCGTGAACGGTACAAGTGCCGCACGTATGCCCCTCAAAACCTTGAGACTGTTCGTTTGATGTGATTTCACATCAATGGAATCTCGAATCCAGCTTCAAGTGGGTCCGGAAGTTCGCTGTCGTTTTCACTTGAAGTAAATTTGTCAAGTGGTTTGCCTGGTGCATAGTTTGCTTTGATGGGTGAAGAACCCCGCTCATTGGAACGGGATGACGCCTCAAAGAGGTACCATGAAAAGACGACCATAATGAGTCCGAATCCGAATATTGCCACGGTGAGGACACTACCACCAGTTGAAACATTCAACCCAATGGCTGCAAGTAAGATGAATATGGCTGCTGATGGAAGAAGCCTTCGAGAAAGCGTCGCCATGAGTGTCTCACAACCATGTTCTTCATGAACCCGTTGCATCTGTAGTGACACAATGTACTCCGCAGACGGAAAACATGGCTCTTCTGCAAAATGCCCTGGTTGGCTGATGACCGCTGTAGCGCCGTGGGGCGAAAACAGCGAGGATGCTTACGACCAAGGTTTGGTCGAACTCGGTCTTGGAGATTCACGTCTGATAGAAATGAAAGGTGCCATGTTGCCTCTTGGTTTTGGTGCAACTCCCCCTCAATCACTGCCAATGGGTTCTCTCGTAGAATGCCATTTAGCGACCGCATATGCCTGGAACGGTTCATCAGCCTGCGCAGGGGTGGCTTGGGCTGCGTGCGTGACACCTGAAGGCGATAATTGTGCCATCGTGGCAACCGTTTCTACCGAGATGGATTACGAAGAAACGACATTACTGCTGCGCCGCCATCTCCAACGAAAACTTGCAAGTCGTGACCTTGAAGTCCTTTCGTTCGATGTTGCTGTCGACGAAGTTACAGCTGCTGCGGATCACTACGGTGTTGCAATGGCAGCACTGATTTTACCAAACTCCCTTTCGCTTGGTGCTCGCACCGGTACAGGGCCTGTCCGAAAGGCCTTGACGCGACAAGCTGCCGAACCTCCTCAGAAGCGAGTCGATGTCAAAGCACCTGCTGCACCAGCATTGCGCCCGGGTGGTCGCAAGTCCAACACTGACTTCTCTCTTTGAGAAGCGTTGAAGTACCGTTGCCAAGAAGGCAATTTGTGTCTGGTCGTGGGTGGAACGTTCTTCGTTGCAGTGCTTGCAACACCTGCCACGGTCACCGTGGCACAGGGAACTCATGTCCACACTGCGGTCAAAAAATGGGCAAGAATCCGACCGTTGTTTGTACGGTGCAGAGCGCTGCTGATTTACGTATCGAAGTGGCTCTGGCGAACACTCCCGAGGAATTGCGTGACTCGTTGCGTAAACGGCTTGTCAAAAATGAGCAATTGTTTCAATCGGATGACCAAGTTTCGTTTACAGGCCTGCCACAAATCCTCCAGCGAGCTGCTGATGAGGATGGCGTTTTCACCGTCAAACAATTGCAACCAGTGCTTCAAAAAAGTGGACAATCTCTTGATGTTCAAGACCTGATTGACATCGCAGAATCGCAAGGATTGCTCGTTCGACTTGACACGAATCGCTGGCAAGTTCTTGAGTGAACTTCATAGGTAAGACGCCGTGGCGAGGACTGCAAGGGGCGATTGGGTTAGCTTGGCCTATACTCGGGCGTTTGGGACGCTTGGACCCAGGTTCAAATCCTGGATCGCCCACCAATTTTTTCGGGATGTCCTTATTCGGGCAGAATAATTTCATGGACCCACAATATGTGGAATCCAAACTGTGTTTTGATGAAGTTTTGCGGGATTGTTTCTGGCTGGCTCACCCAAACTGCATCCTCGAACTTCTGTACCATTTGTCCTTCGACAAATTCTCCAAGGTCGCCTTTTTTACTGGCACTCGAGCAATTTGAATATTTTTTGGCCAATTTCTTGAACATTTTCAGCGGGTTTCTCGCCCCTTGTATTTGTTCGAGTAATTCTCGAGCATCTGGTTTACTGGCAACTAAAATGTGGCGGACGTGAGCCTTTCTTGGCTTACGCCTTTTGTCGAGTCTTCGCATTTACTCTCAACTCCTGAACCGTCCGTGTTGCTCCCTTGTCAAAAACATGCGCAACAGCCCACGCTGCAAGGGTAATGAATACCGGAGCAATCCCTCGTCGAACCAATTCTCGTTCGATGTCCGTACT
This sequence comes from Candidatus Poseidoniaceae archaeon, assembly GCA_029250345.1. Taxonomy (GTDB): domain Archaea; phylum Thermoplasmatota; class Poseidoniia; order Poseidoniales; family Poseidoniaceae; genus MGIIa-L1. The sequence goes on along the minus strand of JAQXFL010000146.1, from coordinate 13,157 downwards.
GATTCCCGGTAGCAGTGCAGCCCATCCAATACCGTATGCAATGGCGGCAAAAATGGTGTGAGGCGTAATGCGATGGCTGAGCATCCAAGAAAGATTCCGTTTATGATGCTCAATCGCCAACATTGTTCCAACCTTGATGAAAAATGGAAGCCGGCGAATTCCAGAGGATTGTGTGCCGTAGATGGACTCTACGGGAACGTGGGCAATCCGGAATCCAAGTCGAGAGAGATGTATCAACCAAAAGTTCGGATAGCCGTACCCCTTCCATGATTTATTCCAGTTCCATTCTCGAAGAACTTCACACTTTGTTGCAGTGTAGCCACACTGCGGGTCTGACACAGTCTGTCCTGATGCAAGCGTTGTGAAAAAGGAAAGTATTCGACTTGCTCCTCGACGATCGCTTGGCATGCCTTGGACACCTTTTGCATGCATAAATCGATCACCTTTCACGTACTCGCAAAGCCCTTCAGTAATGGGGAGCAAGAGCAGTTCCATGTCATTGGGATTCATCTGTCCGTCCCCAGCCATCACGACGCTGATAAATTTCTCTTCACCCCATAATTTGAGGAGATACTGGTGTCCAGCATCGATGGCAGCCCCAACACCGTTGCCTGAGAGTTCGATTGAATGGATTTGCTCAGATTTTGAATAATCATTGAGGATATTTTGCGTTCCATCTGTAGAACCATCGTTGATTACGATTGCAGCATCGACAAAGTCTGGCAGTGTGTCGATGACCTCTCGAAGGTGTTTCTCTTCATCACGGGCAGGAATGACTACTCCGATTCGGTAGTCTCCCTTCATATGCCGAGCATCGAGTCATAGAACATGAATCTGTGGCTTTCTCTTGATGGATTTCAAACCCCACTTTGACTCTCCATCTCGGCGAGGGTTTGATATGAAGTGGCAGACAGTCGATGTTGTGGCTCGTAGAAAGTTACGGATTGTCCTCATTGCTAAGGACATTGAGTTGAGGATTGTATCCATCATCGTTCGGGCTCGGGAAGGTTCAGATGAAGTCATCCTTCTCGACCATGGTTCGACCGATTCAACCGCTGAATATGCTGCTGAAGTTGGTTGCAAAGTTTTGAATTTCAATCATGACATCAATGTCCAAAGTATTGCATCATTCCTTTTGGACGGCAACCTCGACCCTATTGATTCGACGCTTGTTCTTTCCATCACCGACCAATGGAAACTGCAGGACCTCTCTTTGTCCATAAATAGGGCTCGAGAGGTTTGGGACATTCACCTCTCGCATCAGGTTGATGAGTCTGTAACTGAATCTGCTGATGAACTCGTTCTAAGTTCAGTGCAACTGCAGCATCTCGTTCTCACACATGAAGGAATGGAAGCTCTTGCTTACTTGGGTCCGTTGGCCAGAGCTGTTGAACTCGATGAGTCCTTGCGAGTTCGAATTGTGCCTGCACGCAAATCAGTGCGAGTTCCACAGAGAGAGTCACTTGCCACAGCATCTCGTTTTGCCCAGTTGTTTTACTGGATGCTTGAAAGTAAGCACCCCTTGTTGTTGTTTGGGATTCCTGGAAGCGTCTTGTTCATACTCGGGTACAAATTATCAGGCAACGTTGTTGGTACTCTCGAAGAACTAAATTCTACATCCATTGGAGTAACACTCGCAACCATTGCGATGACCTTAATTGGTCTGTTCGGAATAATGGTTGCTTTGATCTTGTATATCATGGGTAAGCAAGTCGAGCAAATACAATCGCAGTACAACTGGCCTACACGTGAGTAGTTGGGTTTCGGTTTTTGATGAGAAGGTGGATTGAACATTATGTCAGAAAGAGATACTCCCCGCTTGGTTTGCCTCGATATGGACCGTGTGCTTGTTGACCACTTGTCAACATGGCAATTCGTGTATGATAATTTGGGTATTTCGAATGACGAGTCTTTTGAATTGTACAATCAAGGTCTACTCGATGAGTGGGACTGGATTAAGTTGGATATTGCGTTAATCAAGGAAACGCGAACAGAGGAGGAATTTCCGATTACCGATTCGGAATTACGCGGTTACATGGAAGGTATGCCGATGATGAAGAATTGGAAACAATTCATTCAGACACTACTTGACAATGGATATCATGTCGCTATTGTAAGCGGTGGCTTACAACAAACTGCACGTGATATTGCAGCACAGTTTCCAAGTCAGAATGAATGGACAAAACGCTGGGGTGGGATTGACCGCTTCACAGCTCAGCGGTACGGCGGTGGTAAAGATACTCGTCTTCACGTTTTTACAAACGGTTGGCTTCTCGGAGAGCAGTTGGAAAGCGGCGAGTATGGAATCGGAAATTTTGGCCGCTATCAAGTCCAAATGGACGGTAAAGGCTCGGTTGTTCAAATGCTCCAGCGTCGTCTTGGTGTTTCAAAGGAAAATACTGCCTCGGTGGGTGATTCTGCCGGCGATATTGCAATGTTCCAGGAATCTGGTTTACCAATTTGCTTTAATCCATGGGACGAGCGTCCCAAAAAGCACGCTAGCGTTGTCATCGAAGAAAAAGATCTACTGCCTCTGGCAGCCCTGATTGCAGATTACTTTGAATCTGTATGAGCGATACTTTCATGAACATCGTATTGGATGTGGAGTTATGATTGTTGAAGACTTCATGACCTCTCTCTGCCCGCATTGTGGTTTTCTCTTGGGCGAGTTCATACCGGGGCTGCCCTGCCCAAGTTGCGGGGAGACAATGCTCTAATCTTCGTCAATTTGTACGCCGTTTTTGACCAACATTGCGATGACGGAGTCGATGGCATCGGTGCTTAATGCCTCGGGCGGATGTACCCCCGGAGCAAGTCCGCAGCCATTAAGCGGCCCATCTCTCAAAAACAGCAGAGCACATGCAGCCGTCACGAGGCCAGTTGTTCTGGCCATTGAACCATCTCCATTGAGGCCGGAATCTTGTACCACCCAGCGCTTTTGTTCATGCGCAGTTTTGGTGACCACTTCCAACCAAGTGAATTCTTCTCTCGAAGAGTCAAATTTCCACGCATCCAAGATTTCACTTTCGTCCAGAATACCTTTTGAATCCAACCATTTCTGTATGTGTCCGGGCCAACGGACGGTGTATTCTTTCATGTTTGAAGCTGAAATCGTTGTTAGAACACTCCGCAAACCATCAGTGAGGAAGGCTTCCATTTCTCCATATCCCTCAACCTGTATGATGTGGCGGTCAGTGATTGCTGGTACTTCGAAAAAATCATTGTTCGTCTTGATTCGAACAGGCCGAGTGTATTCTTCAATGACATCAGATGGAGAAAACGGAGCCATGTAGGACCAGCGTGAATCAGGCGTTGTAGGATTCCCGCCGACTTTGATGGTGAGTGTGTCAAGATGACCCAATGCGTCAAAGCCTTTCTTTGCGAGCATGTTCGACATGCCTGGAGCGATTCCTACATCCCATAGCAATACGGCGTTGTTTTCCACTGCCAATTGCTCGTGAATATGTGGATCTTCTGCGGTAAACGCAAGGTCGACAACGTTGTGACCTGCTGAGAGGAGTTGAGGTCGAACATTGTCTCCAATACGCCCGGGAAGCATGTTGATGACTACAGATTGTGGAGGAAAGTTCGCAATGTGTTGGGCCACATCACCAACCAAGGCACTGACCTTCGGATTTGAGGATAATTCCTCTGGAATTTGCAAGTCTACAACGGTCACTTCATGGCCATGTTCAAGCAAGCGTTCGACAACAAATTGTCCAACAAGACCGCACCCTAGAGCAATTGCTGTAGCCATGATTTTCCCTCAGGGAGTAACTCTACGAGAATCTCTTGGGAACGGTATCACTTCACGGATGTGGTCAGCGCCGGTTAACCACGCACAAACTCGATCAACACCGAGTCCAAACCCTCCGTGAGGGACACCGCCGTAGGAGCGTGTGTCAATGTAGAACTGGTATGCTTCGGTGGGTGTTCCTTCTTCCTTGAGTCGAGCAAGAATTTCTTCTTCAGACCAAGTACGCTCTCCACCACCGATGATTTCTCCGTACCCTTCAGGTGCCAGTAAATCGTGGCAAAGCACGTAGTTGTCATCATCTGGGTCAACGCGATGATAGAATGGCTTTGCTATCTTCGGATAGTGGGTGAGGAAATGAGGGACGTCGAAATCTTGTGTCAAGATTTTTTCCTTAGAGTAGTCAAGGTCTTGCCCCCATTCGATATCCACATTCATGCCTTGAAGAGTTTCAACGGCCTCATCGTATCGCATTCTTGGGTAAGGATTGTCGGCATATCGGGCGACCAAGTCGAGGTCTCTTCCTAGTCCCTCGAGTTCCGATGAACGTTCATCAAGTAAAGTCGAAGCAACTCGTCGAACAACACCCTCGCCGTGGGTCATGATTTCTTGATTACTGGCCCAAGCAACTTCCATTTCAGCATGCCAAAATTCTGTGAGATGTCGACGTGTACGAGATTTTTCAGCTCGGAACGACGGAGCAATTGTGTACAATCTCTCCAAAGCTGGCATGGCAGCCTCAGCATACAATTGCCATGACTGTGTGAGGTATGCTGTACGTCCAAAGTACGGAACTTCGAACAGCGTCGAGCCGCCTTCAACTGCGCCAGCGACAAAATTTGGCGCTTGGTATTCTACAAAGTCCAAGTCACGGAAATAGGAGTGAATTGCTCCGAAAACACTGCTACGGATTTGCAGCATTGTGGTCATACGCGAGGTTCTCAGATACAGGTGTCGGTTGTCCAAGAGGAATTCTGTTTCTCCTCCATCAGCAGCCGCCATAGCGGATTCAGTGATTGGAAATGGCTTTTCAGGGTTAACTGCGCCAATAATCTCGAAGGAAGAAGCAACCAGTTCGTGTCCGCCGTCGGCCCTCTCGTCGGCGTTGACTTTGCCGTGAATGATGACCGAAGTTTCGATGAGAACATTCTTCACTTCAGCAAACAGTTCTTCACCTATGGTGTCTTTCTTCACAACGCATTGGATGGTCCCGGTCGAGTCTCGTAGGACGACGAATCGGATGTTGTTGTTTCCACGGGCTCTTTTGACCCAGCCTTTCAATTCGACCTCTTGCTCGTCGTACTTTCCAGACTGAACATCTCCGATCCAAATTGTCTTCACCATGTTCGCACCAGTTGGTGGTGGGACCTTCTCTAATTCAATGTCACCCTCCGTGACTTTGCAAGTGCACTCCGAAATGGGTTTGAACCGATGGGAAATGGGCAAAGGGTCAAACGCTCCGCGTTCTTCTCAATGTTGTGCCTCGAATTGCAGTTTATGCCATAGGCGGAAATGCTTTGTCTTCTCCGAGCGGAGACGATGCTGAACGCAGCGCAGAAATCTTGGCGCATGTGATGTCTGACGTTATTGATTTACTTGAGGCGGGATGGGGCGTTGTCCTTACACACGGAAACGGCCCACAGGTCGGCCATCTCATGGAGTTGGATGGTGAGCAAACACAAACAATGGACAGTTGGGTATCAGCAACTCAAGGTATGATTGGCCACTCACTTGCGCTCAATTTAGATTCGATTCTCCACCGCCGTCAACGGCCCGAACGTACTGCATGCGTCCTCACTCGTGTCTTGGTCGACGGTAACGATGATGGCTTCCAATTCCCTACGAAGCCAGTCGGTCCAATTCTTTCTGCTGATGCGGTTATGTCGTCAGATTGGGATATTGCTGAGACGATCAAGGGCCCACGCAGAGTTGTTGCAAGTCCTCTTCCAATGAAAGTCATCGACCTTCCTGTCATTCAAAAATTAGTTGAGTTGCATGCAGTTGTTGTTTGTGGAGGTGGTGGTGGCATACCCGTCGTTGACAAGGGTGACCATTTTGCTGGAGTTCCTGCAGTGATTGACAAGGACCGTTTATCGGCGCTTCTAGCCATCGAACTTCATGCCGATGCACTCATTATTTCAACCGCAGTTGATGCGGTACGAACCGACTTTGGTGGTCCGAAGGAGAAAATCCATCGCCGGCTCTCGCTCGATGAATGTGAACAATTCATTGAACAGGGCGAGTTCCCAGCAGGCTCGATGGGTCCAAAAATTGGTAGTTTGATGGAAGCAGCCCTCCATCGGCCGGGCCTTCAAGCGATACTCTGTCAGCCAGGAGATGCCTTGCTCGCCCTCCGTGGAGACACCGGTACGACAATCCATGTCGGTTGAGAGTGATGGCACATATTGATATGCTTGTTCTCAATCCGAGAATCATGGAAGACACCCCATTCACACTGATTGAAGCATCTGCACATTGCGACGGACCCTGCGGAGTATACGACCCAGCAAGTGCCCGTGTTGCTGGTGAAGCAGTTCAATCGATGACCAAGAAGATGCTCGCCCTTGAATACCCACAAGTGTTCAGCTCCGAATCCATGGCCTCTTACCTCAACACCATGAGCCGATATGCCGCAATCAAGGAAGAAGAAGCACAGAAGTGCAAGAAAGAACTCCTCGTTCTGTGGACAGATTTCTTCAAGCCAATGCATCTTGAAGCACATCCTGAACTGCACGATACATTCTGGCAAGCCGCTAAACTTTGCAGCGCTTGCAAAGTTGAAGTTTCAGCTCAACATGCTCAAGAATTGATGGACGCCATTGAAGCGATTCACAACATGTTCTGGGCGGTCAAGGGACGAGAAGTTCCTTGGATTCGCGCAAGTTGAGGTCCTTGAATGTCTGAGGTCCGAGTGAATATCTCGGGCGACAGTATGTGGCCGACGTTCCCTGACGGCACTCAGTTCTTACTCAACCCTTGTCCGTTTGAAGAACTCTCTGTTGGCGATGTTGTTCTTGCTCAACATCCTTTCAAATCAACAGTTCGTATCGTTAAGCGGATACAAAAGATACAGGCCCACACTGTATTTTTGGTTGGAGACAATCCTGATCCTCTGGCGAGTGAAGACTCACACAATTTCGGTGCCGTCCGCCATGAAGCAATCCTTGGTCGATGCGAACCAATTCAAGAGTGATGTGTTTGGCGGGCCTGACGGGGTTCGAACCCGCGACCGATGGATTAAGAGTCCATCGCTCTACCTGACTAAGCTACAGGCCCAACCTTGGGTTCGACCACCCGTATTTAACAATTGACAGAAAGCTGTTCACTGAATACGCCCATTCGGGTTGACAAATGTTTCAACGCCGTTTGCTCCAGCAAGTACAACGACGTCGCACATATTGTTGAAAAGGCCGACTTGAACAACACCAGCGACATTCAAAATCTCTTTTTCCATTGATTCCGGAGAAGATATTGTTGGCCCACAGTGCGCATCAGCAATCATGTTGCCATTGTCGGTAATTACGGGATTGTCTCCTGACATTCGACAGTTGACTCGACAGTCCAGCAATCTTCCAAGCGCCCGAATCGTTGACTGATGGGCGAACGGTGTAATCTCAATCGGAAGTGGGAACGCACCGAGTGCATCGACACGCTTTCTGTCATCGGCAACGACGATCATTGCCTTGGATTCTTGAGCGACGATTTTTTCTCGCAAGAGTGCTGCTCCTCCGCCTTTGATGAGTTGGAAGTTTGGGTCGTATTCATCAGCACCGTCAATGACGATGTCCAGGCCATCGATTTGGGAGAGTTCGACCAAAGGGATTCCTACTTCAACAGCCAGTTTTTCGGTTGCCAGAGATGTTGGGACGCCAACGATTTCCAACCCGTCTTCAGCCATCATCCGTCCGAGCTCTACAACCGTATGTTTTACCGTTGAACCTGTGCCCAAACCTACTTTCATTCCGCTACGAACGTACTTGCATGCAGCGATTCCGGCCTCTTTCTTGAGCGCTTCAACATCGGTCATACTGCGATAACTTTGGGCCAAGCCCTTGAGGCTTCCGTTTTCGCTTTCATCAAAGTAGCACCCCTGCGGACTGAGATTCCTTGAGCCGAAGTCTTTTGACCTACGAGGCACCTCGTCAAATCATGGTGTCGGCCCGTGCGAACACGCTACGCTGCTCGGCAGTTGTGGTTTTGTTTTTGCTTTCTACGCTCATGCAAGGCTATTCGCCGTCGAAAGACGATGTTTTCGAAACAGAGTCGTACGAAATTTCCCCAGTTTCTACCCCGTTTGGGCAGAGTAAAACGTTGTCCATTGGTTCGTTCCCTGATGGCGCAAACACGAACACACGGTTGAGTGTTGATGAAAGTGAGGCGTTAAAAACACTCGAACTCCAAATAGAGTCCGCCCGTTTGCCGACCTCCACAGGTTTCTCTTGGACAGAGTCGAGCGATTTCACGATGAGCACTGTCTACGACGGAATGGATGTGAACGCCACCTCTCTAAGTTTGCTACCACAAGAATGGAAATGGGATTTTGAGTCGGCGACTTTTGGTCCTGAATGGACTCAAGGTGGTGTCTCAAATTGGAACTTGCAAACGAGCAATGTGATCACCGGCTCTCAATCAGCACAAGCAGGAAGTATAACTCATAATCAGGAAAGCTCGTTGACATTGGATGTTTCTGGAATTCCCTCGGTGAGTGGTTCTTTCCAATACGGAGTTTCATCAGAATCGAGTTTTGACTATCTTAATTTCTGTATTGACAACACAGCATGTACACGATTTTCAGGATACTCTTCCCAGTGGTCGGGGACTCAAAGTGGTACGCATACATTCAACATACCGGCTTCTGCTCAAACGCTAACTTGGAAGTACACCAAAGACGGCAGTGTCGATCGAAATCAAGATACGACATGGATCGATGAAATCATTCTGTCGCCTACCGGTGGGTCTGGGAACGGTTTGGGGTATTGGGTTTCTGCTCCATTCGGGCCTTCCTTGCTCGGCCAAGGAGAAGACAGGTCTTTCGGACATATGTACATGGACGCTTCTATTCCAACAGGAAGCATCTTTGAATGGCAACTCATTGACGCAGCAACCAATTCCATTGTCCCTGGATTTGAATCCATAAGCGAAACTTCGTTTGACCTAGGAATGATTGATTGGGAAACCTATCCGATGTTAAAACTGAGAATATACATGGAAACTTCTACTGGAGATTTGCCATCCATTCACGGTATTCACTTTGAAGGTAAAATCGTTGAAGACTTTTCAAACAATCCAACAGATATCGGTTGGCAAATGCAGGGCGTGTCTTGGTCAAACGGTGAGGTCTCGGGCTCAGGCACACTGAAATCACCCGTGTACAATGTGCGTTCAGGTTTTGCAGGTTTTGATTCCAATTCGATTCTCTCAACGGGCGCTTCGGTACAATACACGCTCGATGGGGGGACCAACTGGGCAGATTTGCTGCCAGGAAAACAGTGGCTTACTACACCTGCTTTTACCGTACAATTCCGAGTTGCCTCTGCAGGCGGCCAATGGAACATCGATCTGTTTGAAGTTGAGTTGGTTCGTACGAGCATTCCCGATGGATTGCGTATTGATGTCGGCATGGACGGCGTGAGCGATTGGTCCCTTGAAGGTGAAGGAATTGGGCGTCTTGGTATTCAAGACCGGTTGAAAGACAATTCACTGTGGCAAATGCGTGCCTCATCGCCTTCTGCTTCCGCATCTTTTACTCTACTCCTGCCCGCATCAGGAGTTGATGCGTTTGAATTTGGTGTCGCTTCACCGTTGCAAGCAATGAATTCACCTTTCTTAACAATGTCAATTGAAGGCCAAGATTTCCTCTCTACTTCACTCCCGAATCTCCAATCGTTGCAAGTTATCGAACTCTCATCGAACGAATTGGGCTCACTCAACAGTGCCCTCTCTCAAGCGACCTCTGAATACGGTGTCGAGGGATTACCGATGGTAGAAGTTACCCTCCGCCTCGGCTCGTCGACGACACCAACCGATGTCCTACTTGGCGGGATATTTGCACCATACGACTCCGCCCTTGCGCTGCAGTTTGGCCCGAGTGATGCGGTTATCATCGCTTTGAATAATGCGCTTCAGTCGGTTATTCCAGTCGGCGGTAGCAAAGAATTACCTCTTCCTATTCGAATGACATCATCGGGTGCCGTACATATGGTGGTCGTCCAGCAAACGACTCAAACCTCGATTGCACCGGTCTCGATGACCGTGTCCAATGTGAGCGATACATTCACGCCTTCAACCGACTGGATTGAGGTTTCCAGTACGTTTGATTTCTCTAACTTAGGTGTGTCGAATGCTGAATCCTATGTCAAGTCAAACGGATGGTCCGTCGCATTGCACCTCACAGGCGTGAACTCACAATCAGAAACCCGTTGCCCAATGCTCTCTCTACCAATGTCCGGTGCAGCGGTCAACAGTTGCCTGACACAAGGAAACTCAATGATTTGGTCTTCAGGAGGCTCTGATGGCTCAATTCGTATGGTTGAGAGTGGCTCATTGCTTCAAGTCAACCACCGATTCCAATTCACAGAACTTTGGGACGATGAAGAATCTCTAACAGTCTCTGTCAATATGCTTTCTCCATCCGGTCCAATGCTACCTGCAAACATGAACTTTGGACTTGGCTCTTCAAACGGAGTCGAGAATGATGTTGAAGTCAAGGATTGGAGCATTGTGTACGACAATGACGTCCGTTCGTCGCATGATTCTCCATACCTTCACCCCGGAGAAAGCGTCAATGTTGAAGTTCAACTTGGCTTTGAAAATGTACCTGTAGATACGACTCCACGGTCTGGTTCAACGCTTGTTCGCTTCATCGCTGATGGTGTTGAAATCCAGTCGACTTCAGTCTTTTCAGACGGCATTGCATCCTTCCCGTGGATGATTCCTTCAAACAAAGAATCCATCGAACTCGAAGTCGATGTCATTCCACTAACAAATCAAAATATCCTTTTTGCCGTCCCAAACAAGGCAACTTACGGCTTTGATACCGTCGACCCTGAACTCTTGGGTGTAAGCATCTCGGAGTTCGACCACGTCGAAGCCAACCCTGCGACTTCAATCGAATTTGTAATCGCTGACCGTCCAATGCTTCCGTCACATGCCAATGCTCACATGTGGCGTTCGTGGACAGATGACTCGAACCTCGATGGAATCATGCAAAGCGAGGAAGTTCATGTTCAATCCCTCTTCGTTCCAGAGGACAGAACCTCTCTTCAGGGTACATATGTGCTTGAACTCGATACTTCCGAAGCATATTCTGGTTCTTACTTCGTGGGATGGCTTGATGTCGCCGATTCTGCAGGCAATGTGATGTTGAACTCTGGATCTTTTGACTCTCCACTGTTCAATGTGCAAGTCAACAACGACGGTTCTCCTCAACTCGGCACTTCATCTGCATACTGGGGTCACGGTGAATCGGTATGGATTCACCCCGGTGAATCGAACACCATGCATCTTCCATTGCTCGATTTGAATGGTATCTCGGATATTACGCACATTGCAGTCAACTTAGCGGGTAACCAAGTTGATCCAGTTGAATTCAATTGGAATTCTGAGAATCAGAGATGTACCAGTCTCAATGTATTTCTTGACATCGAGTCATGTACATTCCAACCTTCGGATTCCGGCAGTCTATTTTCCTCGGAAGGCATGTTCATCGTCAATTTCTCTCTCGAATGGGGTTTTGACCCGGATGTGAGTCTCTTGCGCATTCCCAGCGTCTTAGTCCACGATTCGCAAGGACAATCAAACTCTCTTTCCGTACCTGATTTGAGTTGGAGTTTTTCAGGCGAAGTTGCTGTGAAGTCCCAAGCTCTTGAATTCTCATTGGACGGTTCGGAAGTTGAAACCCTTGGTACATGGGTCAAACCACGCGCTGACATCGGTGTGAACGGTGAACTCATTTGGCACCGTTCTCATAGAGCAGTCATCCAATCGATGGAACTGGATATCGAACTCGGAGAAAATGAACTTCTCACCGACAGTGTTAACGGCAGTTTTTCTGGAATTCTAACGGCTCCTTTAGACCCTGGGTCTTACGCTGTTTTCACATCGCTTCATAATCCTCCAAATGGAGCAATTGACCGAACTCCGACAACCCCGCCTGCTTGGTTTATTGTCGACAACAAGGCTCCATTGATCGTAGGAATACCTTCACCGGAGAATGAAGTGGTGCTTGTAGAGGACGCATGGAGTTCTCTTGACATGGAAATACTCATTTCGGAGGGCGACAGACTCGATGAAGATTCATTGGTGCTGCATTGGGCAGTTCATCCCGAAGGTGTTGGACTCACGAGTGATTCGGTCGTTAACGGAAGCGAGCCTCTTACGATTGTTGGTGGACGTGCCTTTGGTGATGCGATACCATGCATTACGAACTTAAACCTTGATTCAATGCTAACGCCATCAATGCGAAGCGATGCCCTCGAGATGAGAATCTGGGTGAGTGGATTTGATCAGGCCGGTCATGAAATCAGTACATTATCCAATGATATTGATTCACCACTCTCCGTTTGGATTCTTGAGCAACGCATTGCTGAATACACATTCAGCGAACCAGTAATGAAACCCAGTAAGCAAATTGCTGCGGGTGAAACAGTTACGCTTGCGGTAGAAATCTCAAACTCAGGCCTTGCAGATGGTCAAGCCCAAATGTTCGTTGAACTGGTTGAAAGCAACGGTGCTCGAACACGCATAGATGCACGTAGTATTGAAGTTGAGTCCGGGGGGACTTATGTTTACACGAAGGACTGGATTCCTGCTCGAGAGGGCACAATGTGGATTGAGTTCCAAATTATTAACGGACCAAACGTCCAAACCAACACGGTTTACATTGACGAGGCGAGTTCAGATGGTGTCTTTTCGAGCGTTACATCTGTGAGTCCTGTTCTACTGGTCATCATTTTCCTGCTTACTGTATCTCTCGTGGGCTTGTTGATTTTCGGATTGAAAACTCCTCAGCAACAAGTGGGCAGCCCACAGAGGCATACACGGAAGCAAGTAGCGCCTCTTCCACCTAAAGGTCAGCCGAGAACGCCACCGACGAGCCCCAAAACGCCAGCTTCAGGCCCATATGGAGCACCAAAGCAAGCAGCTTCGCCCGGAGAAAACCCGTACAAGTGAACTTCTAAACCACCCGAAGGTTTTGAAGTCTTGATGCCAACCGCAATGTGGAGGGAGTAGGAGGATCGCTGACAGAGTTCGACTCTGAGGAAAGTCCCCTCTCCACAGTGCAAACGGCTTACAGAAGTAAGAGAACAGAAATGGTCAGGTCAATGCTGCAGAAACGAACGATACAAGGTGTGTACAATGATGTTGAAAAACAGAGATTGCTTTGTGGTCGATGAGACGAGCA
>JAQXFL010000134.1 GCA_029250345.1 Candidatus Poseidoniaceae archaeon | reverse complement strand
CAACTATATTAATTTGTATTATACAAAAAATACATCCTTAATACAAACTTATTTGTTTAATTTTGTGCAATGGTTTGACACCCCAGCTAACAAGAATCCCATGTAGGCACACACAAATTAGAAGAATCTCATACACACCCAAAAAGCCAGTTAAGACATGAAATGACAATATCGCTTTTGCTCAACAAAGATTCCAACGACAATTGTCAAAAACCGTCTTCGTTTGGTTTGAACATGGAAAGAGTCCGACTTAACGTACAATTCGCCCGCCTCGATGAGGAGGCAAGACTTCCAACGCAAGGCTCACCTCAAGCTGCAGGTTGGGATTTGTATGCGCTTGAAGAAACACGAGTGACCAGGCAAAAAAGTGCGATGATTCGTACTGGACTCGCCGTTGCCATTCCCGAGGGCTGGGAAGGACAAATTCGATGCCGTTCTTCACTCGGCAAGAAAGGCATGATCATGCCCAATGGCATTGGAACCATCGATTCGGATTATCGCGGTGAACTCATGGTCTTAGCAACATGGATTGGAGAAGGAAAGGAGTTCATCGTGGCGAAAGGCGAAAGAGTTGCTCAACTGCTCTTTGCGCCAGTACCTCTGGTCACTGTTCAAGAAACAAGCATCGAACAACTTGGCCAAACTGAACGCGGTATTGGCGGATTTGGTTCAACTGGCAAGTTTTAACGAGGCATGTATTGATGCGACAGTTCCGGTTGGAGTGAACATGAGCGGGGAACGAGGTGTCGATGTCCGCTTGCTGGGCAGCGTGCCATACGTTGAAGCACTCGAATTGATGAAGGATTTACAAAATCAACGCATCAACGATGAAATCACAGATACTTTACTTCTTCTTGAACATCCAGAAATCGTCACAGTAGGACCTCGCGCACGTCACGATGGCATCGCTCCTCCCGAAGGTTATGCCTCACATCCAGTCGACAGGGGTGGCGGTCTCACATGGCACGGCGAAGGGCAAATAGTGGCTTACCCTATTTTCAAATGGGACCTCGATGGCGAAGTATCGGTAGCTGCAATCATCTCTTTACTCGAGAAGTGGATTATCAACGCCTTGAAAGAATGTGGCATTGAGGGGCACTTAGACGAACGAATGCAGGGCGTATGGGTCAACGGAAAGAAGATTTCAAGTATCGGACTCTCATTTTTACGATGGACTTCTCGTCACGGTTTCACGATCAACTACGATACTCCAAAAGGGCGAGTAGAAATGCTTGCAGGATGCGGTTTAGACGAAAACACCACAACCTCTCTGGCAGGAGAAGGTTTTCACATTCAGCGAGAGGAACTCATCGAAGCACTGTATGCGACCATGCAGGAATCCATAGGTCGTATTCGACTCTTGTAGTCGCCTATCTATAGAGGATTTACTTCGCTAGGACCGTTTTCGTAAAACAAGTGCATAAAAGGCAGAACCTTCACCTCAACACATGGGCGAAGTTGTTGTTGGAATATCAGGTGCGTCCGGTGCTGTCTATGGCAAGCGCTTGGTCGAGGTTTTGACATCGAAGGATATACCAGTCCGTTTGGTCGTTACCAATGCCGGAGAGATAACGCTCAAGCACGAGTGCAACACGACCAAAGAAATACTCGCAGAAGAGACTGGAGCACTACTTGAGAACGACAAAAACATCGGTGCTAAATCAGCATCAGGCTCAGCCAACATTGATGCAGTCGTGCTTTGTCCGTGTTCGGGAACAACCCTGGGCAAACTTGGCGCAGGAATCGGTGATAATCTCATAACACGCTCGGCAATAGTAGCATTGAAGGAACGTAGAAAACTCATCATTGTACCGAGAGAAGCTCCGTACGCTACCGTTCATCTGGAAAATATGCACAAACTTTCGCAATGGGGTGCAATTGTGATTCCTGCTTCACCTGGATTCTACAACCATCCAAAGACCATCGACGACATGGTTGATTTTGTTGTCGCTCGGATTCTTGACCACATCGGCATCGAGCACAAACTTGGAACACGATGGACGGGCGAGGAAATCGACTGAACTTCCAACCACGGCATTCTTGAACCATAACCGGTTGAGAGTTTCATGGACGAGACAATGTTGTCCCAATATTCCGTCGCAGAACTCAAAGAATTGCTTCGCAGCAAAGGTCTGCCCGTCAGCGGGCGTAAGGCTGAGTTAATCGCTCGGCTGAGCGACTCTTCCCCAATTCAAAAACCGTTCAATGACGAGGTATTCACCTCTAAAAAATCCATAAGTCTCGAGGATGATGATGGACCAACTGGAGACTTAACCTTCAAACAGAGAATGGGGGTTCAAGTTTACGGCCCCCTCAATGTTGGTGCAATCATTGCAATTGCGATGGCGGTCATCATGGTAACGGCTACCATTCTCGTATTCAAGCCAACATGGCTTGGATTTGAACGTCAGTACGATTATGAGTTAATTGATTTTGATCAGGACCAAGCTCGCAATTATGCACAGGATCTCGTCAATTTAGGGCATCCCGATTGGGAAGGACGAATGAGTGGAACCATTGAGGAAACAAACACTTCACAGTATATCCTCGATAAGTTACAGGACATGGGGTATACACCTCAAAACAATGAATTCCAAGTCCCAATGCATCATGTAAATTCTGAACCCAGTTTTAGACTCTGCGTCCGTGGTTTAGGCGGAAACTCTCCTTGTGAAGGTATTTTTGCACCAGGATCTCAAGTCACCTCTTTCCAACACCGTTCCGACTATGTGATTCAAGGATTCTCTGGCCAGTCAGAATACATGTTCAATGAAGAAATCTCAGTCACGGATTTGGGCAACGGCACTGACGAGTCATTGTGGCAAACAGCGACTGGAACAATAGGATATGTACGAGGAGACAGTTCCAAGGTAGGAAACACAGAATTGTACAGCAACGCCGCAATCAACGACCTAGCAGGACTCATCAGTGTGAACAAGAACTACAACTGCGGGAAAATCGAAGGCAACGACTGCGTTCCAATTTTTAAGGGAACGAACTACGATGCACTGGTTGAAGCAAACGGTGGAAGCCTACCCTCGGATATTCCGTTCATTTCCATGTCAAAAGATGCTGGAGACATATTTGAAACAATGGTCATCAATTCCACTGAGCCTGCTTCTATAGAGTTAATCATCGATGTCACCAACGATCAAGAACGTTCAATTTATGTCCCGTGTGGAACCATTGAAGGCAGGACATCGGAAGTCGTGATTGCAGGTGCCCACCACGATACGGTCTATCACGGTCAAGGTGCCGTCGACGACACATCAGGCACAGCAAGTGTTCTCGAGATGGCGCGTCAGATTGCAGAAGTAATCAATCAGACTGGAACACCTGAACGAACAATTCGATTCTGCACGTGGGGTGGAGAAGAAGAGGGACTATGGGGCAGTCGAGCGTATGTTGCTCAGATGCAAAGCAGCCTCCGTGAAAACCTAAGGCTCTATATCAATCTCGATATGAATCATGTTGATTCTGACTTTGCAAACCGAGGCAATTCACTGCAGTTGTTTACCAACAACAAAGACGACTATGGACACATCGTACGAATTACTGACCTCTACAAACAAGAGAGAAGTGAAATTGCCGACAAATACGACATCCAATTCAGTCTACTCGACGGAGCGCAAGGCGACCCTGATCAAATGCCATGCAACTCCGACCATTGTCCATTTGTCTACGACTTAGGTGGTAAAAACGGACGAGCTGCGGTATGCTACGGCAGTGGCAGTTGGGAGTACCACACATACCTCGACACTATGGACCGGTTTAACGAAGAATCGCTTTCGGTTTCATCGACTGTGTATGGAACGTACATCAGATTGCTTGCTTACGACCTAGATGCTTGATAGCGAGACTTTCAATAACTGAAGCCAGTGGCTTGTCGCATGGTCGCTCCAAGTGCATGGGCATCTCACATTTTGGTCACCTCGAAATCCGAGGCAGTACAAATCAAAGAGAAGGTAAGCAAGTTGAAAGATTTTCAAAAACTCGCCCGGAAGAAAAGCACTTGCCCATCGAGTCAGAAAGGCGGAGACCTTGGCTGGTTTCGCAAAGGACAAATGGTTCGAGAGTTTGAAGAAGCAGTTTGGACAATTCCCGTCGCAAGCGTATCTGAACCCGTCAAAACTCAATTTGGATACCATTTGATTTGGGTCCATGAACGAGATGAATAGGTGATTCGATGACCTTTCGAGTTGCCTTGGAATCCTACACCGTCATGGCGAAGCACGGCTACTTTAGCCATGAACATGAAAACGAACAACCGTTTGTGTTCAGCGTATGGACAACACTCCTCGAGCAGCCAATCGAAGAGAACCTTGAGAATACGCTCAACTATGCAGACATTCAAATTGCTATAGATGAAGTGATGTTGAATGCTGAAAAACCAATACTGTTGCTGGAAACCATGGCACAGCGAGTCGCTGAGATGCTCAAAGAGAAATCCAATGTCGCCTCAATCCATGTTCGGATCGAGAAACCTGAAGCGCCATTACCGCATCCCGGCGGTTTAGCAGTTGTTGAACTGGAATGGAGTCGAAACTGACCGAGCCTTGAAACACAACAACAGCCACGGTAATTCATGGCGGATGAAGTTCAACGGGTGTTTGTACCGTCTGCTGTCGAAGAGGGTGGTGGTTCAATTGCTCTGGGATGCTTCTCAACTGAGGAGACAGCGTGGCAAGTGTTGCGAAGCTTCCTCAAAAAAAGCGACCAAATGCTGCTCGTATCATCATCGGTCGTCGTTTGGGATGTTGACGTCATTGGCGAAAACGGCATCACTGTTCTCTCAACCATGGAATGCAAAGACTGTCCTGTCTGCGGCCGGCGTACATTTTGGATGGATTTAGAGAACTTCTCCGCACTGTGCCATGGTGATGCATGCGCAGCTTGGGTCGAAGAAAGCACGGTTGAGCCCGGTGTTATTGACTGTGGTTGGCCACCAATACGATTCCTCAAACAAACCAAAGATATCGAGGAAGCATTCAACGAGTTGTTCAAAATCGGCGACCAAATGAAAGCCGTATCACGGGTCGATTCGCTTGGAGAGCAGCAACCTCAAGCCATGATGGAAGAGTT
>JAQXFL010000129.1 GCA_029250345.1 Candidatus Poseidoniaceae archaeon | reverse complement strand
TAGGGTGTTTGCGTTCATATTTGCTACCTCCGATTTATTTAGTGTCCGTGGACTATGATTGACCCTCTACATGGAGGGAACGGCCACCGAGCGGTGCAAATGCACGGCCGGATCCGTCGTAGAATTTGCCCATCCATTCCACAAAGTGGAGACGGGCTGCGTGAATTGTAGGGGAAAGGATTCCCAGAGCGATTGCAAACAACTGAACGAAGAGGAAGAGGATGAGACAGAAGAGTCCTACGAGGATACCTGAAAGTCCACCACTGGAGAAAGCGTCAACCATTGGCTCGAATCCCATGGTAATGGATACTTCTGCGATCTTGACACCGGCCACTCCAACGCCCATAATTCGTAGATAGGAAAGTGTGTTCGCAAGCAGCCCGAAGGTTTCTATTGGACCCATGATGATGCCACCGGCCCATCCGAATTTCTCGTAAACTGCCAATCCAATGATGAGACTAACAAGGCCAATGAACAGTAATGCAGTCCATATTTGGAACTCGAACAACTCGTTGTATCCCGAAACCATGTTGCGACCTTGCATGAAGCCTCCAATCAAGATGAGAAGCCAAGAGCCTTTCTCAAAGTACGCCGCAGCAGCACCATGCGCCTTGAAGACGTTGATGAGGCCGAGGACATAGCCTACGAAGATGTGAGCCGCTCCAAGGTAGATGGAAAGTATCACGTATTCTTGCAATCCATGACCGGCTGAAGCACGGTGGAAAGGCATGTGCAGGCCTCCAAGATTGAGCACGTCAGCGATTGCGCCAGGTACGTGGATGTTGTGGTAAGTCCAATCATAGAAGGCATAGAACGGTGAATCTTTACCCATTTGGCCTGTTTCATCCCAAACAAATCCGAAGCCTTCAGCGAAAATTACGCCCCAGACGATACAGGAAACGCCCATCCAGCGAAGAATTGTCAAGCCTTTTTGAGCCAGAGGATCTGCTGCGAAAGCCTTCGAGCCGAGCCAATAAGAGAGTCCAAGCAAGACAAGCCCGTATCCCCAATCTCCCAAGATCATACCGTAAACGAGTGGGAAGGTCATCATAATGAGCATCGAGGGGTCAAATGTGCCATACTTTGGGCGTCCAACCAAGTCCACCATCAATTCAAACGGTTCAGTTATTGAGCCGTTTGAAAACTGAATTGGGGGTTCAACATCGTGGCTTCCATCGTCGTGAGAGGGCGTGTTGCGGATTCGTGTGAGCGTAATGTCAAGTTCAGGGAGGTTGATTTTTCCATCACCATCAAGGTCGACTGCGGATACGAGTTTACCCATTTCCCAAGGCGGAAGATTTGCAATGTTTGCGTTCTTCAACGCTGATTGGAACTCGTAACAATCGATGAGGCCGGAATCATCCAGATCTATGGCGTTAAAAAATTGGAAAACGGTCTGGTCGGACTTGGTAAGATAGTTTGAGAGCATCAAAAGTTCTTCGGGGTCAGAAGGACCGTGGTCTTCATGTTCATCATGATGGTGATGACCCCCTTCGTACGCTTCTATTGAAACGTGGGATGCAACCTTCGCTAATTCTGCTTCAACCATAGACGCTTGAGATGTAGGAACCCATCCATCGAGAGCAAAAGCTTGGTTGCTAACTGCGACCAATGTTGGTGCAGTAAACACAGCAGCCTCACGAGTGAGGTATTCTTTAGCGGCGATCAAGTTGCGACCGTTTCGTATCGTCCATGCATCAAGTGCTGACTGAGCGTCGGTGATTTTCGATTCGAGTTGCTTTATCTCTTCGAGAAGTTTTTTCGACTTTTCGTCGGGTGAACCTTCTCCAGCTGGAATTTGAACAGGTTTTGAACCGAGTTCAGCGAGGCAGATTTGAACTTCAGCAGAATGTTTTGAGCGGCATGCAACTGCGACCAGCCCACCTTCAGCGTGAAGTTCAATCTCGTTACGAAGGTCTGCAAACACTTCCTTCGCTTTCTTAGCACGTCGGACTTCACCTACGAAGACCTCGATATCACCGTATCCTGCCATCAATTCAAGAGGGATGTCCAACGGTGCCAGACGGTGCAAGAGTTGTTGCTGTTCTTTCGAAGATGAAATCTTAATCTCTGAGTCTCGGATGGTGTCGATGTACCCGAGAGCGGCGGAAATCTTCTCTTCAAACCCGGCAACCATCTTCGATGCCTCTTTGCGAGACATTGGACCGTCTGAATTGACGGCTTGAACGGCGGAAAAGACCGCTTGAACTTTAACCAAGAGATTGCTTATTGCGTTTGCTTCATCCGAATCCATTGAAGAGCCAACGCCGATGCCGTCTTCAAAACGACCGTATTCTTCGATATGAACGCATGAAAGGTCGGTGCAGAGCCGTAGAATTTCTTCTATTTTCTCAACAGGAGCCGCTACTGTAAGACGAGACATGTCGGTAGTAGCAAACATTGGAAACGCCTCACTGTGATGTTACGGAGTCAAGTAGACTCTTGAGTGCCTTTTCTTTTCGGCTGGATGCTGACGATTCAATGCTTTCGACAACGGATGCGCCTTCTTTGAGAACTGCATCTGCTTCTTTGCCTGCTTTGGTACGAGCAGCATCAAGCGTAGCCTGAGTTTCGCTCACTGAGTCTTCAGTAGCACTTGAGACGAGTGCAGCGGCCTCACGTCGAGCGTCGGCCGTAATTTTGCTGGACTCAGTTTGAGCCGAGGAAAGCCGCTTTTCGGCGGACTGCTCAGCCTCTTTGATTTTTCGGAGGACATCTTTCATACCCAAGTAAATCACCAGTGTTCCGCCGAATGTACTGAGGTTTATGAGGGTAATGGGCGTTAAGAACGGAGAATCGACCGCAGGAAGCCGTCAATCTGCCTTAGGTTTGGTCGCACGAAAGCGGCTGGACATCATGAATGGCATCAAAAGTCGACCTTGTACATCGTCAAAACCTACTTCCTTCATCATTGCACGATAGTATCCATTTGTGCCGTATTGAGTATATGTGTTGGCAAGACCTTTCCAGGGATGATTCTTTTCACGTGTAACATACCGAGCAATCCACTGAACGGCTGTCGCCATCCAGATTCGGCCGCCAAGACCGTGAAACCAATTGGCTTTCCCTGCATCGCAAATTACCAGTCTGCCACCGGGCTTCAAAACACGGTAAATCTCACTCAATCCCTTTTTCTTATCTTGGAAGTCACGGAAAGAGAATAAGCAGAAAACCATGTCGAAAGTGTTGTCTTCAAGCGGAATTGATTCTGCGATAGCTTCGACGTATGCAGCCGGTGATTCACCTCTCGACTCTCGTGCCAAGTCAACACGCTTCTTGGCTACTTTGAGCATCTCTGCTGAAGGGTCAAGGCATGTCACATCCAACCCCACGAGGTCTTCAGCAAAGGAGCCAGGGCCGCATCCAACCTCGAGAACTTTCATCCCCGGAGTAGCGTGGTTGCGCACATTACGCCTCCATCTTTTGTCCTGACCAAAAGTCATCAAGCGGTTCACCCGATCGTAATTAGGAATGGTTTCTTCAAGTTGTAACTCGAGTTTCTCCCATGCATCGATGTCGATGCCAGAAGGATCGTAACCACCTGTAGCCGAACGGTCGCCCATGGCCGTTCCTCACGCCCGACCTCTTTGGATATGTCGCCCAAAACAAACCAGCATAATGCTCGGAAAAGGGGTCGAAAACTGCCCTCAAGCGATACGCTCGACGGTTTCTGGAGTAATACCTTCTTCTGGAGTTACACGGAAAACGAGAATCTTGAGATTCTCCGGAGCGTTTCGGAATTTTGAGACGATCATCGAGGTTTCAAAGTCAGTACCAATGGTTCGGACTTGGAACGAGAGAACCATGTCTGCAATCGAAGCAAGTTCTTGTTTGACCGTTGGGTCAAGACCATTGGTAGAAACCGAAACCAGAAGGAGGCCTCGAT
>JAQXFL010000123.1 GCA_029250345.1 Candidatus Poseidoniaceae archaeon | reverse complement strand
CCCTAAGTGGACACCATCCAGTTGTGCGAGTAAATTCGCACGTGGAGCGTAATGACCCCCTCCAAGTGTAATTAACACCAATTCTCCGTTGTTTGCTTCTGCATCCCATTGCCCAAATCCATCACTGCCATCGAGACCTAATCCGCGATGGATGATTCCAGCGAGGCATTCTGCAGCAGGAACATGCCCCCATGTTGCGTCGGTCGATCCAACTTCAATGAAAAGCGAAGGTACTTCCAACCAAGGCCCATGATGAGTGACTTCCAATGAGGTGTCAAATTCAAGGCCTAAATCGGCCGACGAAGTGACTAGGAGAAGTTCTCTCCACCACGATGATAGGCGTGGAGAAGGAGGGGGTGCGTCACCTGCTTTGCCACCGTAAGGGGGCTCTTCAGAAGCATCGAGTTGCATCACGCCGATGGGATGTAAAGTAAGCGATGGACGACCACTTGCTGCAGAGTGTCTTGATGGAAAAATGACTTCAGTTGGCGATTCACCGGTCGCATCAAACCAGCGACGAGCGAGATAGTCTTCACGCAGAATACTACCGGGCAGATACCAAATTCTACAATTGCTTCGGCCGAACGTGGGGTTGCCCTCAACATCAGAAAGTGATGTCCACTCAGCAAGACGCATCAAAGCCTCAGCTTGATTGGTCGATGCAATATCAGTGCTACTCACTGCGATTAAAACAATCTTGTCACCGCCCATACCACAACGATACCTCAGTGACTTTTGAATATCGCTCATACGAGTATTGACAAAGTGTCACGAAGACCGAGGTGTATGTCCGATGGTACGGTGAGCCCACTGCCGTTCCACCCAAACCAAATTCTCCAATGGGATGAGGGGTATGTCGCCATCGGTGTTGACGGTGAGTTTCTCTATTTAGATCAGAATCTCAAGCAAAAAGGAGAACCGAAAAAGCCGTTCCCGAGTTCGGTAAAGAAAGCAGTGGTTGTAGAAAACCGATTAATTGCTTCGTGGATTGAGCATGAACTCATGGTTGCTCGAATTGCTGGATTCGACCTTGGCACTGAATTTGTGAACGGCCCCGAACGAGGTGATTTGCGCTCAAGGACGACCATTGCTGCAGCACTTCACCCAGAGGGAACTGCCTGGTCTCATGTACTCGATGCAGAACCACTCGCAATGGGTGCAAATAAGACTCAGTTCGCCTTCATGCTTTGGAAGAGAGGCCTCTACTCAATGGGAACGGATGCAGGGGAACACTGGAGAACTGCAGAACCGGGCTGGAAAGAACTTGAGAAGCTTCCACATGCTGAAGTAACCGTCGAAATCACATTTGAGAATGAAAAACTCCATGTCTGGTCCAGAGGTGGTGGGAGAATCACATACGATTCTGTAAATGGAAGACGGCTTGAGTCGATCTTAGTTCCATTCGAGGGTATACTCAATTCAGTATATTCAGGCAATGGAGAACACTTGCTTTGCTTTGACAGCGGCGATGTTGTTTGGTATTCAAACGGTGAAATACGAAAATCAGAACCGCTAAACGGGCCTGTGCAACACGCCGCCTGGAACGAGAAGTTGCAGCGTTGGCACATCGCAGGATGGAGAGAAGAATGCACATGGGCCATGGATGAACTGAAACGTACACAACTGGATGAAATCCCCGTACAGATTGTCGACTGCATGGACCAAACCTACGTTGTAATGAACAACGGACATTTCGTCCTCTCAACACTGTGATGCGTCTTGTCACAACAGTCGAATACCACAATCATTGCAGTATGTAACTTTGTTATTGCAACGAGAACTCGCAGGAGTTCCAGAACAGTGTGTTGGGTTACAAACAATGCTCACGCATTGGTTTCGGTGTGACCGCATCGACCGCATGACTTGCGATCTTTGTGAGCAGCGAGGAAAACTCCAGGGCCGCAAATAGGACAGAACTCAGCCTTTCGGGTGAGGGTTCCGTCTTCACCGACGGAATACTTGGACCACTTTGCGCCAGCCTTAGGACCGTCTCCCATCACTGGTCACCTCCTTCGTTTGCAGATGCACCTTCTTCGGATGCTTTGCCGGAGCGGAATTGCTCGTGGCGCTTGTGAATGAATTCAGGCTCGACGGTCATCGAAGCGGAATCACCGTAAATGAAAGCCATTCCAGTCGTGAGAGGTTGACCAAATCGAGTGTTGCATTCCTTGACGACGATGCAATCTGGGTTCGATCCTGGTTCGAGGGTCTTGACGAGGTCCATGACCGCCTTGCGGGATGGTGTAGATTGACCGATGTGTTGCCAGCGGAAGTTGATTTCCACTCGGTTGAGTAATTTGTTTTCTTTGCGTGATACGATTTCCATATTTTTCATCTCCTTAACGAATGCTTACTTTGAGTGCATACTTTCCTGGTTGTTCAACCTTCAATCGCTTGGCAATCTCCGAGCGAGCAGGGTTCATGATGATGACGTATCCTTGATGCTCGGAAGAAACCCGAGCAGAGGGGTGGCGAGGACACATGTCCACGCCGTCATCGAGTACAAGGTGACATTCACCGCATGCAAAAGGAATCTTTACCATACATCACACCTCACTGGTCGTCATCTTCACCAAGCCAGTCGTGGCAGCCAAGCCCAGATTGTTTACTGGTAAGTCCGATCTTTGAACGGCGAGGGTCCGAAGTATCAGGTGAGAGGGACACAATACGTGCTCGAACGGAATCGCCAACACCGATACTGCGGTTGGATTGTCGTCCTTGGATGACACCAGCGCCGACGTTTGCTTCGACTTGGTCTTCCATGATTTGTGACTTGTGAAGGAGAGCTTCCATTGGGCCGATTCGGACGAAAGCACCGAATTCGTTGACTTCAGAAACTGCCCCTTCGACGACTTCGTAATCATCCATGCAGAACAATACTGCATCGAAACGGACCTTTTGGTA
>JAQXFL010000096.1 GCA_029250345.1 Candidatus Poseidoniaceae archaeon | reverse complement strand
CTATCAAGAACGAGAATTCTATCCGCATTCCTTACCGTAGAAAGTCTGTGTGCAATAATTACGGCAGTTCTATCTTTCGAAATTTTATTGATCGATCGTTGTAATGCGGCTTCCGTTTCATTATCGACTGCAGATGTAGCTTCATCGAGGATGAGCAGCGGTGCATCTTTGAGGACGGCTCTGGCAATAGCGAGTCGTTGCCTTTGGCCGCCAGAAAGTCTGTGACCCCCTTCGCCAACCATGGTAGCCCATTGGTCTGGCAGTTCTTCGACAAAGTCAACGACTTCGGCGAGTTTAGCCGCTTCGAAGACCTGCGCATCTTCAGCGCCCGGGTTGCCGTAACGAATATTTTCTAAGATTGTGGTAGGGAACAGGGTGATGTGCTGGTCGACGAGCGCCATTGATGAGCGTAACCGTTCTAAATCCCATTCTGGTAACGACCGCCCGGCCCATGAAATCGAACCGTTGTTCGGTTCAGCAAACCTCAACAGCAGTCGAATCAATGTTGTTTTTCCCGCTCCCGTTGAACCGACTACACCGACCGTTTGGCCCTGCACGAGTTCTAAATTCATTTTTTCAAAGACCGGTTCTCTACCAGGATAGGCGAAATCAACATTTGAGAAAACAATTGAAGATTGTTCTATGGTTTGTTCTTTTGGGGAATATTCGCCTTGCTTAACTTCTGTTGGCGAGGTTAGAACGTCAAGCACTCGGGTCGAGCTCGCCATTGCTCTTTGATACAAATCAAAAGTTTCTCCGAGTCTTGTGAGTGGCCAGAGTAGGCGTTGGGTCATGAAGACAAGAACTGAATATGCTCCGACGGCGAGCGTATTGTCCAACGTCATCCATCCACCTAACAACAACGTGGCAGTGAATCCACAAAGGATTGCCATCCTGATGAGCGGGGTAAAAGCAGCAGAAAGACGGATAGCCTCTCTGTTCGCTTCACGGTAATCGTTACTCAACGCCTCTACACGCTTCATTTCTCGTTCTTCTGCGGTAAACGACTGAATTGTGGACATTCCTGAGAGATCGTTTTCAAGCAATGCATTCATTGCTCCCGCAGATTTCCTCACCTCAGCATATCTCGGTTCAAGGCTTCTTTGATACTTGAACGACCCCCAAAGAATGACCGGTATTGGAAGAACTGCAAATAATGCGACTTGCCAAGAAATGAATAGAAAGACACCTCCTACGACGAGAACGGTTGTACTCACTTGAAGCAAGTCGTTTGCCCCTTTATCCAAGAAACGTTCGAGTTGATTGATATCGTCGTTAAGAATTGCTAAAATGTCTCCTTTTTGCCGTTCATCAAACCACCCCATTCCCTGCTTCTGTACATGATTGAAGGTGTCCAGTCGAAGCTCGTGTTGAACGGTTTGGGCCAAATTTCTCCACAGTATACCGTAGAAGTATTCGAACAGTGATTCAAGACCCCATATAGCGAAGGTTAGAACAGAGAGCAGGATAAGTTGATGCCATGGATCTACGAGACCATAAGAAGCCAGAAACGATTCTTCTTTCAAGACCACAACATCTACTGCCAAACCGATGAGGAGGGGCGGGGCAAGGTCCCAAATCTTGTTTGTGATTGAACAGGCCGACGCCAAGCGAATCGTACCTTTGTGCGAACTCATGTGTCCGAGCAAACGTCGAAATGGCCCAACTTCCGTCACAACTTCGCTACTGCGAGGAGGTATGAGAACTCTATGCCCGTCATTTTCGAGCGCATTTGATGCGCAACGCCTATGCTGTGCCCGTTGAACGGTGATTCGGGGATGACATGAGAAAGGCCGACGCTACCACGCTGGAGTACGTGACTTCAACAAATCAACCAGCGCGTCACGTGACGCTCATAGATCCCGCTAAACAGGACGCTAATACGGCTGCTAACCGAGCCATGGTCGCTGTTGAATGCGGCAGCAGTATGATTTTCGTAGGTGGTTCTACCGATACGCCTGATGAGGTGGTACATTCCACCTGCAGAGCAATTCAAGAGGCTTTTGAGCTAAGGGCCTTTGCTGCAAGCCAAGATCCAGAATCCGATGAATCCCAATGGCAGATTCCAGTCGTTTTGTTCCCGGGTGGGGCTCACGCACTGTCTCCGGCGGCCGATGCGATAACTTTCATGATGTTGATGAATTCGAAAACCCGACGCTTCCTTGTCGGAGAACAAGTCCGTGGTGCGCCATATTTGGAAAAGTTTGGAGTTGAAGCACTCCCCACAGGATATCTCGTTTGTTCACCAGGTGGCCGAGTCGGAGAAGTGGGGGATGCTGAATTGATTCAACCTGAGGACACAGATTTGACGCATGCTTATGCCCTCACAGCTCGAATGTACGGATTCAAACTTCTCTATCTTGAAGCAGGAAGCGGTGCGCATACCCAAGTCAATCCGGCATTGATTGAAAGTGCACGTTCTGTGGAAGGTCTAACACTGGTTGTCGGTGGAGGAATACGCAGTCCAGAACAGGCAACGCTCGCAGCAAAGGCAGGGGCGGATTGGATTGTAACAGGTACACTCACTGAGGATGCCAGTGATTTAGAAGAACTGCGCCAGCGGATCAGCGGAATCGTGAAAGCGATTCAGCAGACCTAATCTTCGTCCTCAAAGACAACAGGATCGCCAGAACCACCAGGCGAAGGTGGACGAGCACCCTCGACATCCATGCCGGGTTCGATAGCAGTCTCACTCACTTCAAGTGAAACTCTGCCACCATCGGCTAGTTTTGCCATATCTTTCGTAGCAGGGGTCGAGAGTTTTCGTTCCATGTCGGGCGCGTTACTGTAAGCATCCCGTTTTGCTTCTCGAGCATCGTGTGTACGTACCAGCGATAGAGAGTCAGCAAAGACCCTTCCAACGACTTCACGAGTTCTTTCTCCTCTTCGGACCGAATCCAATTCGTGCACCATTGTTTCACGCTGTCCTTCGAGTTCACGCAGTTCAGCAGTTCTGTCCTGAAGTGCTGCTTCCATATCTGTGAGTGTAAGTGTGATTTGCTGAATCCGCTCGTCGCGTTCAAAGACATCGTTATGCAATCGGCGTTCACGGCGGCGCAACGAGTCGTATTCTCTGTTTCGTTCAAGCAGTCTACGCTTGAGTTCGTCGATTTGTTCTACCAAATAGTCGTGCTCTGCAGAAACCGAGCGTGGTCCTTGCATGACTCTCTCGAGTTGTTCTTCGAGCTCCCCTAAACGTCCGTCACGGGCATCAAGCAGTCCACGAAGACGGTCTGCAATGTCTCGTAATCGTTGACGCTCTTCTTCAAGGGCTTTGTTTGCCGCTTGCTCCGCATCATTTTGAGCCAAGGCAGTGTCGAGTTGTGCTTTTAGTCGACGAACTTCTTCCGCAGTAACCGAGGTTAATCCAGCGTCAGCGGCTCTTTCGAGGGCTTCGACCATCTGGGTGATCCGCCCCTCCATTTCACCAATGACTTCGTCTTGTTGAGTTGTAAGCGTTCTCAATTGTTCAACTTCGACTGCAGATGCAGCACGCTCTTCGTGAGAAAGTGATGACTGCTGTGAAGCCAATTCTTCTCGGACATCACCCAATAATCGCTCAAGGTGGATTACTTTGGCTTCACTTTCTTGAAGTGCAGAGTCGGTTTCAGCAAGGCGGGCAACTTCAGGTGCAACCATGTCTTCTCGCTCTGCTAAATCGAGCTCAAGAACTCGCAACCGCTGTTTAACGGATACCATCTCCTCATTTCGAGCAGCAAGCTCATTCCATGCGATGAGGACTTCTTCGACCAGTTGCTCTACAGGATATCCTTTGAGCATCCCTTCAAGCGCTGCACGCTCATCTCCACTTGCATCACCGATACGGTTGATTCCACTTGTTCCGGAAGAGTCGAGCGTCATACAAGCGGCTATCGCCGCACAACCACACTTGAACTTTCGCCATCAAAAGGCGACTTAGATGGCTGGTTTTCCACCCTTGCACATTGTCCGGCAATCAGTTGATTGCGGTGAACATATCGTCTGGCATTTCACCAGCGAGTTGAAGAGCGCCTGTAGCAACAGCATTGATTGGGTCGTCAACACACCAAACATTCACATCTCCGATGTCCGAGATTTCGTCAGCCATTCGGGCTGCGATACCTTCGATAAGGGAGCCGCCGCCTGAAAGGATGATGTTGTTGCGGAGAATAGGTTGGTATTCAGGGTCTGCGCCAGCAACGATTCGCTTGATTGCGTTACCGATCTTTGGAACAATGAGTTCACATGCTTTGTTGACTAAATCTCCAATATCGACAACTTGCTTCTTACCTTCAACGGAAAGTTCGACCATTGCTTCACGGTCATCAGAGCCGACGTAGGACACTTCTTCCTTCCACTTTCGAACCATGTCCTTAGTGACTTGAGCGCCTGTGTACTTCTTTCGAATGAGGCCCATGAGCTCGTTGTCGAGCCAATCTCCTGCTTCTTGGATGGTGACTTGGTCTTCATCGGTTGGGAATGTACCGTAGATTCGGGCGATATCAGTTGTTCCAGCACCGATGTCAACAACGATTGAACTTGCGATTTCACCAATACCGAATGCGGTTGCGAACGGTTCTGTGACGACCATAATGGCATTCACTTGGCCTCGAAGAGTAGCAACAAGGTTTGATTTGTCAGTGAATGAAACGTGGCTTGGTGAGCAGATGACACCAAAAACTTCGTCGAATTCTTCAGGGTCTACAGTTTCCAAGAGGTGGGAGACAAACGCCTTAGCAGCGGCGAGGTTTGCTTCATCGTCTTGAGCAACACCAGCAGCCATTGGACGGTAGAGGTTGCATGCGAGTTTGTTCTTCAGAGCATCGTTACCAAACAAAACATCTCTTCCGAGGAAGTTTCGTGCGACTGGGTCTTTTGGACGCCCGACGACAGTTTCGATTGTATGGCTGATTCCAGCGCTTGATGCAATTGTAGATTGGTAGGTACCCAGGTCGATTCCAACATATAGACGGTCACTCATATTCTTCACCTTCCGCATTGCGGATATGTTGCCGAGGATGCCACCACCCTTCAAGGTTCACCTTTGAATGCGTTGCTCGTTTATACGCGCATTAATATGAAAATGTTACGCAATCACTCGTTTTCACCCATCAACTCATCACTGCGATGATCGATGTCAACTTCAAAAGCCGGTCGAACCTTTTTATCACGCTCATCCCTTCGGACATTCCATCCGAGTTGATACATGAGGACAAATCCTCCAACCACACCAAAGATGCCCCAGAGAAGCGCTCTGTTTTGTGAGGCTTTACCTTCGGCTTGGGCATCATTGCCGTTCGTTCCCCCGTCGAGTAAAGGGTTATTCCATTGACTTGTGAAGACAGCATCATCTCTCAATATGACGGTATCAAGCTTTGCCTCTGGTGAGTTGTTTCGGGATTGAACAAACACTTCAATTTGCAAGTCAAGCCCTCGAATATCCCATACGGGCAAGTCTCTAGGTATTTCCCAAGCGCATGAAAAAGTACCATTTTCAACGTTAATCTTCGTACAGCGAGCAATCGAGTATGAACCACCCTCACTTGAGTTGTTGAGCACGTGAATTGCAGCACCAGTATCGAAGGAATCGCCGTCATCGTCGAAAACCATCCATTCGACCACCAATTCATCGTACCAAACCCCTCCGTTGTCAGGAGACAGTGTGAAATCGACCGACGGCAACACATCAACAGGCCTACAACCATAGACGTCGACAGGCCAGAACACCGATGCGACTTCTGTTAGGCAGAGGTCGATGTTATCGAGGACCCCATCGCCATCGCTATCATCGATACATCCGTCGCTGTCCGTATCGTAATTTTCAGAATTGATTTCGGGACAGTTGTCGTTCGGGTCATTTACAGAATCACCATCGGTGTCATCAATACAACCGTCAAGATTGCTGTCCCAGCCCTGTGCGTTTTGGTTTGGGCATTCGTCAACAATATTGACTACCCCGTCCCCATCACTGTCACTCCATGCTTGTGAATCGCGTACAACGCCTTGGACTGCGAGTGCGAAACCCATTCTGTTCCCATCAATACCGACGGAGTGAACAGAGTTTCCTGGTGTCACATATCGTGCACGAACTTCAACATCGATCCATTCAATCCCCTGCAAGTCATCCTCAGAGAGGGTTATTGCGACCGTAGTTTCGTTTTGGTTTGGGAATGTTGTTGTGTTGGAGAAATCGACAATATCGGAGAGGTACAGGGTTGAATCACCATCGTTTTGATACGAGCCTGCAACAGTACTGGTGCCGTCTGAAAGGTGCACGATAAGTTGCAAATCATCAACCAGATGTGGTTCAGGTGCTGCCGGCCATGCAAGTCGCACATTCAAGCGCTCACCGTTTGATTCAAACCGTTCAGTCCAAACTTCGTTTGTTGCAAGGAATGGACCTTTCGCACCCGTGCCGTTCCATGGAGCAGAAATCAGATTTTCGAGGGCCTCATTATTTCCTTGACGTTGTGAAAGCCATTCACTTGGCGAACCTCCATTCAAACGGTACGAGTCATGTATCCAAAGGTCGCTTGCAGGCGAAGCATTTCCTTGGTGAAGGGTGTTTTCAAGCGCTTCAAAATCAATGAGCTCAGAAAGATTGAGTTGCCCCCAACCATCGTGTGTGTTTTGAACATCATAGCCACCGTTTCCCCCGTTCCTTTCTTCTTGGGAGAGTTGGGTTGTTGATAGAGAGAGTAAAGCTCTCAATAAAGAGCCTGAAGGAGTAAACCCTTCGGACAGTTGTAAGTGATTTGTAGAGTTGAGTGTTGCATCAGACCATACTGGTCGCAGGGTTTGAACTGCAACAGATGAGCGATTTTCGCTGCCTGAAATCCATCCATCTTCAATCATCTGTTGAATCAATGCAGCGGTTCCTGCTGCGGCAGGAGTTGACATACTCGTTCCTGATGAAGAGCGTAGTGCGTCGTTGTATGAATCGGGAATACCATCTGCTCGCGCCGATTGAATCGCAGTACCGGGGGCGAGAGCAAAGATGCCATTTGTTCCCGCTTCGGTTGGACCAATAGACGACGACGGCCATACTGCCAGCGATTGAGATTTCATCGATGCTCCAACAGCGACTACATTTCTTCCGTTCGCTGGTTCCAACAATTGTGCGCCGTTGTTTCCCGGTGCGACAAAAGTCAGCGACCAAGGCATTTCCAATGCCCACGCATCGAAGTCAGCAGTTCGAGCGGTGTATTCGGTGGTTGCATCCCCCCACGAATTCGAATGAATGACTGCGCCGTTCATACCTGCTTCGACAAACAATGAATCTACATCAGGTGGAATCCAACCATCAGCGGAAACGATGTCCTGGAAGACAAGTCTACTCTCATACGCCAGCGCCGAGCCGTTTTTCGGCTGTGAATCTGAACGCATGTCGTAGACATTGTAGCATGCAAGCGTTCCAGCAACGTGCGTGCCATGGCGGTAATCAGAATGACCATTCGTATCTCCAGAATCAATGGAATGATTGACAGCCAAGATTTTCCGATGGTTTTCACCAGGTGTGCCGACACCATCGGTTCCGTTCGAACCAATCGCCGTTGGTGAGGTTGCATTTCGGAAACAAGCATGATCGTAATCGATACCGGAGTCGGCGGCTGCAACAACAATTCCGTCTCCATTGAGGCCCAGTTCCCAGGCAGGATTAGCAGTTGTTTTACCGTGTTGAAGCAGAGAGCCAGAAAGCTCATTTCTTGCTTCAGCAGAGAATACCGGCTCAATCCACAGCACTCCATCGATGTCCCCGGTGCCCGAATGTTGTGCAAACACATTCCAATCGACGATTTCAATATGCGGCACCGGCATCGAATATTTTTGTGGGTCTGATTCAATACTCAACCCCAAAGCATGAAACGTACGTACAAGCGTTGACACGGCATCTGCAGGGAGCCGAGGTTCAAACACTATTTTTGCGAACTCAACATCGTGTTCTAAACCGAGCTTGTATTCTGTATGTGGTGGATGTTGGGTGTATACATCCGAAAGCGGTGTGAACTCCGTAGAACGCCAAACGAGAATATTGCTTGGACTCAGCATACGGAGCGGAACATGCCCCGTTGATTCTAAAGAGTCCCAGAGCTCTTGACTCCACACTCCGTCCTCAAGCACGAGAATATATTCCGCTCCATCCTGTACTGGAACTGGAACCGTTGTATTCAGGCCTTGAACAAGCGGCAGCAACAGCAGCATTGTGATGAACAAAGCAGGTCGCATAATTGGGCTTGAACCGTCAAACTTTGTCAATCTCGTGGTTGAAATCTTCACATTCTACGCGACGGCGCGTTTAAGTCGGGTTTGCGAGTCGCCCACTTTGATGAAGGCCTACCGAGTTTCAGGAATTGCCCCGTTTGGCAGCATGCGCCAAGAGTTTTCTTTGGATTTACCAGCATCTGATGCTGCAGATGCAGAACACCGAACATACTCAATCATGGGTTCCCGCCACAAGGCAAATCGCCGCTCCATCGAAATCCAATCCGTTTCCGAGATCGACCCAAGAACTTCTACTGAGCCTCGAATTATGGATCACTTCCGTGAAGACATTGCAGCCGCTGGTGGCTCAATTGCTCCGGCTGCTGAAGAAGAGTGACCTTCGGGTAGTTCTTCAAGGACCACCTCTACGGATTGCGTGAGACGCATGGTTGAACGCAGCGAGTTACAAAAGATGGCCCGCACAATCGATGCGCATAGAAAGCAACTGGATGATCTCCATTCACGAATCGACCAAATTACTGCGATTATCGATGAACACGACATTACCTCAAGCATTCTTCAAAGTCTGCAACAATCTACCCAGACCGGTCGTGCAGGCGCTCGGTTGTCTATCGGTTCAGGAGTAACGCTTCATTACAAACACGTAAGCGAAACTGAAGGTACAGCTTTGGTTGATCTTGGGAGCGGCGTGTACGGAGAAAAACCATGGAGTGAAGCTAACGCAATGACCATTGAACGTAAGGAAGGCATCACGCATTTGCATAAGGATTTGACTGAACAAGCCACCAATTTAGAAGTTAAAATAACAGAGTTAGCGCAGGAATTCAACGACGCTGCGGCAACTCTCCAGTCAACACAACCCCCAACATCGCCCCTACCTGCAAAGACAGATTCTCCTCAACCCCCAACCGAAGACAAACCCCGCCGTTCATCGCGCCGCGGTGGCCGATTTGGTAATGAATTAACTCTGGACGACTGAGTGGTAGAGATGGGACTTTTCGACAGATTCAGAAAACGAGTAACCGAGGTTGCTTCCGAAGTCGATACAGACAAACTGTCCGCCGAAGAAGACTCTTTGGAAGCGAAAGAAGCGTTGGTTGCCGCTGAGAGCCGTGTGCAATCCCCCGAGACTCCCCATTTAGAACCAGAGGTTTTTCACGCCCAAGACGAGGATGAAGAATGGGAAGACCTCGATGAAATTGATGAAACACCAAAACCTTCCGCACAAGAAGACGAATGGGATGATTTCGATGATGAAGAAGAGATATCACTCCCGGTCGATATTTCTCGTAAAGACAAAAAGCGTCTTGAAAAAATCCGCCGGGCAGACGAAAAGCGCCTCGCAAAACAACGTAAAGAATTGAAAAAGCGAGGGGCTGTCGAAGTCGCTCGTCCAAAAGGCTCCAATGTCGACCTTTCCGTTATGCGAACGACAACAGGTCGGCAACTTGTCAGTGTTCAGAGTGCGCCTAAAGGCTCAGTCAAGGAGGCTGAAATCGAGACGGAGGCAGGAACCAAAGTCAAAGTCGAGCTCGGTGGCGGTGTTGTTTCAGAAGGTGGCCGAGTCATCAAGGCCGGTGGCGCTCTGGACAACCTCCTCGAAGA
>JAQXFL010000069.1 GCA_029250345.1 Candidatus Poseidoniaceae archaeon | reverse complement strand
TCTTCGGAGGACCGCCTTTGGATGGACCGGGTGGACCGTTCTTCTTCGGAGGACCACCTTTGGACGGGCCGGGTGGACCGCCCTTCTTCGGAGGACCGCCTTTGGATGGACCTGGTGGACCGCTCTTCTTCGGAGGACCGCTCTTCGAAGGACCTGGCGGACCGCTCTTCTTCGGCGGACCGCCTTTGGAAGGACCTGGCGGACCGCTTCTCTTAGGCGGAGCACGACGGACAGGAGCTTCTTCTTCCTCTTCGTCTTCTTCTTCGAACATTGCACCGCAATGTGGACATTCATTATCCGTTTCCTTGACCAGACCATCACATATCTCACAGGCAAACATTTCGACATCTTCGTCATCGCTGCCGTCCTTAGCAAGTGTTTCCACTTGACCGTCTTTCGAACGGAATAATTTCAATTCTGTAGTGATGGTAAAGCCTTTCAAAGCAACCTCTGTTTCGATAGCATGTTGAAATGCTTGCGTCAAATCCTCAGGCGTGTCGAGTACACGGCCGTCATCAACATAAGTTACATTCACTTGAAGCACATCTGAATCCATCTTGGCTTGAGGCGTTTCAACGGCCACACCCCGCTTACGAGCGACTCGACGGACTGCAACCTCGCACATTCTGCGCAGTAATGCTTCGTTTGGAGTATCTTTTTCAGAAATCTGCCCAAGAGCACCAGCAACGACATCCTTTGCCGCAGCACCTGGTTCGGAACCACGCAAATGAGCGGGTAAGTCCGCACCTAATGATGCGAGGACATTGCTCGCTGGAGATTGATTCATGTTGAGCCATTGACTACGACGTTCGTCTTTCATTGCGCGTTCAGCTTCCGCCAATCGATTCACCATTGCGTCGGTAGGAGATGTTGATGGATTGTCAGCCACCAAAGTTCCACCTTGATTGAATGCAGGAGACGGGTCGATGCTCTTCTGAGGAAGCGCCCCGCTGGCAAGCGATGGCCCACGTGCTTGTTGAGGACGGTCGGACTGAACGGTCGGCAAAACATTACCTTGAGGAGGGCGTTGAGTAACATCACCTGGTAGGAATTGATTCTGACCCATTTGGTTCTGTGGGGGGAATTGGCCCTGTTGGGGGAATTGGCCCTGAGGAGGGAACTGGCCTTGAGGAGGAAACTGACCTTGCTGCGTGAGATTCCGAGGCAATGGCTGCGGGGGGAATTGGCCGGGAGGGACATTGGGTTGCTGCTGAATACCCATAGCAATCTGTTGCAAGACTTCAGGAGGAATATTGGAGTTCCCACCCACTGTTGTGTTCCGTTGTTGGCGAACTGCTTCGCCGGATACTACGCCGAAGTTTCGACCGCCGGTGACTTCTTGGCCACTAAGTCCAATTGCACTTTGATTCGAGAAACCATCGGCGCGTGAAACTTCTTGACGAGCACCGCACTCCGGACAAAAGATACTGTCATCAGGGATGAGTTCCGAACAAGACCCGCAATCCATAGCATCCACCTCGCAGATTTGATGCTCGGGGGACTCTCCCTAAAGTCTTACGACGAAATGATGAACTTCGCAGCGAAATCTGAGCCATGAAATGTCGCCAGAAGACCCGCATTAGTGGTTGTTTAATTCGGTTAAGAAAGCAGTTCTATTTCGCCGAAGAAAAAATCATTCCGAATCCTCTTGCACCGGTATGCGACTCGACTAGGCGTTCTTATTTTTCCTCAAAAGACGGTTTACTCCGCCAGGAATAAGTAATGCGCGTAGAAGTTTTCGAGCGTATGACTTCATCTCATCCCTCGTTATTTTGATTTTCTCATCAGAATCGAGAATGTTTCCTGTTCGGAGTAAGGACACAGTTCTTTGACCGATAAGTACGGGCAACATGGTTGAGGCTTTGAGTCGGAATTGGCCGTCAGGCAACATCCGAATGTATTCAACAGCAGCCTCAAGGTGCTTGTCGGTAAGATCGAGATACTGATCGTACAACGGCCGGAATTGTTCAATATTGGACTTGTCAAGTAAATCGTCAGGAGTAAGTCCGTGCTTTTTCAACTCATCACCTGGCAAATAGCAGCGACCAAATCGTAAATCTTCAGGTATGTCTCGAAGGATATTGATCATTTGCAGGGCCTTGCCGAATTGGATACCCTTTTCGTAAAACTCGTCTTGCTTATCCGGTGAAATAGAAATCACATGTGCTAAAGACATCTTTGTCCAGAAAACGCCCACACACCCAGCGACTCTGAAAGTATAATCGTCAAGCTCATCGTTCGAACTGAGAGTTGAAATGACGCCACCTTCGTTCGCTGGCCCAAATCGCTCCAAGTCGAGGACTTGCCCTTCAACGATGGTCTCAAGGCATTCCAACATACGCTGTTGATCTTCTTTAGAATAGACCTCAAGGCCTTCAACTACTTCGCGAACGTTTCGCAGTAATTCTGCTTCGTGCTCATTCGGTTGAAGATTGGCAAGTTCAGAAAAATCCGGCAAATCTGTAGAACGGCCTTGAGCGACCTCATTGTACTCCTTGAGTAGGCCGGTTAGAAATTCAGTTTCTCCGTGTTTTGTGTCTGCAATAGTGTCCGCTACACGTGCAAGCAAATACAACATTCCAATTTGACCGCGGATTTTCTTCGGTAGATATTTTAGCGTGGGGTAAAACGAACGCGAAGTCGTCTCCAGCAGAGTATCGATTTTTTCGTTGATGAGTACTGCCATCTTATCCCCGCACCTTATGCGAACTACACATTGCTCTTGAGCGTGTGGGGTGGATGGCCAAGTCGGATATTGATTCAGCAAAGCAGCCATTATTAGATTGGTTGAAGCTTGAACTTCAACTGTTTTCAAACTCTACGTTTTGGGCAATTAAGGGTAGAACTCAAAAAGGGTAACCTACGAGGGCTGGATGGTCATCATGCTCGAACGCCGGAAACCGCTTGAATTGTTGTTCCCCTTGAAAGGGAATGCAACAACAAGAGAAGAGGATTCGGAACCAAAGAACATGTCGACCCTCGACCGCCTTCGCGCTGGTGTAATGCTCGCACGGGATGCTGTTAAGGCGGTCAGCCTAACTGCAATGGAAGCACTTCGAGAAGGTGCGACCTTCATCGGAATCGTTGGAGAAACCAACGAATTGGTCGACCCATTCGAACATCTTGATGCCCCAATTTGGTCTGAGCGACCCCCCCAGGAACTGACAAAACTGGCGTTCCGATACTGCGAAGAACTCACAATGCGAGAAGCCGGCAACTTCTACCACTCGTTCAAGTATTTACCCGACCAGCAACGACAGGCCATGTGTGCTGTATACGCATTTTGTCGACGTGCAGATGACATCGCTGATGGCGACTGGGCTGACAGATTCCCCGGCAGCATGGGTGAACTCGACCCTGAAGCGGTAAGTTACAGAGAACAACTCGAAAGCCTTCAAGACCAAGGAACAATACTTGACCCTGAAGCATACTTGAACAAAATTACTCAATTGTTTTTCTTCCGTAAGAAACTGTCCACATGCTATTCAGATGTGTATTCCACTGACCCCGTGTTCTTGGCATTGAAAGAGACTGTCAACACCTACACCATCCCACGAGATGTGTTTGATGACTTGATTTCAGGCATGGAAGATGACCTGTACAACAACAGATACCGAAGTTTTGACGAACTGTATGTCTACTGTTATCGGGTTGCGTCTGTTGTTGGACTTATGTGTATCGAAATCTACGGTTACGAAGATCCTCGTGCTAAGAAATTCGCTGAATCATGGGGCATATTCATGCAACTTACAAACGTCTTGCGGGATGTTGGCGAAGACATTGAGCGTGACCGAGTATACTTACCACTCAATGAACTTGAATCGAATGGCATTCAAGAAAAGGAGCTCGACGGGAAAGTCGTCCTCAACAAAAACTGGGAACCGTACTGCAGAGACTATGCCCGAAGAGCAAGAACATACCTGCATGAGGCTCGTCAACTCTTACCGCTTCTCCCACGACGCACACGGTACTCTCCTGCGGCCATGATTGCATTTTATGACAAAATCCTACGCCAGATTGAACGCCAACAGGGTGACGTATTCACAAAGCGAGTCAAACTCAACAAGGTTCAGAAAATCAGTCTGGCTGCTGCAGTTTACATGCGTCACAGACTTCTTCCTGCCTTCCTCGACCCGGTGTGGTCGGGACTGGCTCGCATCGGCATATTGCCAGCGGTTTGATTAAATCGGGCATGTTGAGTGCCCAAGCAATTTGTAGAACGGACAGAAACCAAAGGCTGATGTCAGAACGCTCCAGCATCCGATAAACAACAGGACTACATCCCAGTTAACATCAGCAGCATAGTCAAACAAGACCATGCTCAAGCCGGCAACAACGCGCACAATCCTGTCATTGAATCCAAGGTTCATTCAGTCGACTCCCAACAAAAAATTGATTTTTGCGCCATATAAAGGCATGTATAGTGTGATTTGACACAATCTAAGAGGATATGCTTCAAACTGTTCGAGTGAATGCTTGAATCCCGGTGATGTAACGACCGAGAATGAGGTTGTGAATGTCATGTGTACCTTCGTAAGTTTTCACAGACTCAAGGTTTGCCATGTGCCGCATCACAGGATATTCGTCCAAGATGCCGTTTGCGCCGTGGATATCTCGAGCAACACGAGCAATCTCGAGAGCGATGTCGACATTGTTCATCTTGGCGAGAGAGATTTGCTCATTAATCCAAGTTCCTTCATCTTTCTTACGTCCCAAGTGGTAAGCGAGCAGCTGCCCTTTCGTAATTTCACGAAGCATCCATGCCAATTTGTTCTGTACGAGTTGATACGAAGCAATAGGATGATCGAATTGAATTCGAGAAAGAGCATAGGTTTTCGCGCTGTGGAAGCAGGACATTGCAGCCCCCAGTGCACCCCATGAGATACCAAATCT
>JAQXFL010000067.1 GCA_029250345.1 Candidatus Poseidoniaceae archaeon | reverse complement strand
TACCAAGATGTTGTAGCGATCTATGAGAGCCCTACTGCTCGAAGCGATCATCAACCGTTCCAAGACATCGGCGTCGCCACTCTTGGATGGAATGGCGTGGTCGATGGATATCCTTGCTACCACAAGATTTGCGATAAACTCCCTGAAATGGAGGAGTATATGGCAACCGATAATGCGACCGGTGAAGCGAACCTCGTCCACTCTTGGGATATTGTAACATGGTGGGCTGTATACGCATTTTTACACATGGATCAAACACCAGTTCCGAATGAATTGTGAGTTCATTCGATTTCCGCAAGAAGTGTTCGGACATCGGCAAGGAAAAGGTCGGTAATCCAGTCGTTATCTCCCCACCAAATCCTCTGCATGCCGTTTGAATCAACAATCACTGTGCCTGTTGAGTGGTTGACGCTGTAAGCATCAGGATGGTGGCGGGCTGCTGTTGAATTGTTTCCGGTCTCCTCTAGCTCCTGTTCTTCGATAGAGAGCCCTACTGCGAAATTATTCCAAACCGACTGAATGGTTTGGAATTGTGGCGCGTTTTCTTCAGTCGAATTTGCGGTAACGTGGGGCCATGATACATTGCGGTAATACTGCCATTCGAACAAGGCGGGTACGTCGTCTCGCCACGGGTCAACCGTGATTGTGAGGAACTGGGTTTGATTGTGCTCTTCGGGCGTGAGTTGTGAATGTACCCAACGTAAGTTCTCCGTTACGATTGGACAAATGTCAATACAATTTGTGAATAAAAAGGCAATGATGACGATTTTGTCTTCGGTCTTGTTGTTGAAATTCCAATCTTCACCGTCCCCATTAACCAAGGTGAAGTCTTCGACAAGCACCATTGGCGTGATGTCTTCTCCGTAGAAATTCGATGTTTCTCTTTCTACCCCCGTACACCCGGCCAATATCAACACGCTTGCTATGAGTGGTGCTAAGATTTGTTTCGAATTCATATGAAAGCCTCAAACCAGTTGATCAAGATAAGCAATGTCCGTTTCAAGTTGGACAATATAAAGTCCTGTAGAGATACACGACGCGTACGTCAAGCCATTATGATGTTCAACCGCCCATAAAAACGGAACCCAACCGAAATCGTAGAAACTTGAGTCAAGGGGGGTCCCGTCCTCGCCGTGTGGCAGATACCACCCTACAGTTGCTTCAAAGTGAGTTGCAATGCGGTCGTCGGGGTTTGTAGGTGAAACCAGTGTTTCGACGTCAATAACCCAGAGTCCAGCATGATAATGAGAGATGTAGAGTCTTCCATCCCAGCCGCCACCATGGCTCTGATCGGTTGTTTCATTGGTTTCAAAATAGGCACTGTCAAGGTTGTGTGGTGAGAATAAAAGCCATTCGTCGTCGTTTGGATGGGCTTCACAATCTGCACCATAGCAGTGTTCACTTGCCCACGGAATCTCCCAATCTCGAATCAGTTTTGGTTGGAATTTGAGTTGCCCGTCGACCATCGTGTAGTCTGTGGTATCAATCAAGTAGATGATTCCCGTTCCAACGTTGGTCGAAAGAACCTCAACTGCAGCCGTTACGAGATGCACTGGCTCATCCGAATAACCAACGTGAGAAAGGTCAACCATGTTCGGGAACGGTTCAGCGTAGTGAATGTACGAAACACGTCCACCGTTTTCGTTACCGTTGGTGCCGCTGTCAGGCTTTCCATCGTCATCCAAGTCGAGGAATTCCATCCATTGGCCTACTTCTTCGGCTCGCCAGCGGCATTGAACTGGGTTGCCTTGGCCTGTTTTGCAAAGCGTTGCATGCAGTGTGTATTCCTCAGGAGAATTGGTTGGGTGGGGGACATTGGTGACGTCAGCAATCCGTAGACCTGCCTCCCAGTAACTTCCATAGATGTATGTGTGGCCGTAGCGTGGGTCGTTTGGGTCTTCACCGGGCCAAAGTTGTACGGTCATGTCGTGAATGTAAATCCAACCGCCGTTGGTCGCTTCCCAAGCAACTTCATATTCTCCAACTTTGATGATGGTGTGTCCAAGCCCTGATGCTGGAACGCCAGGTAAATTGCGTGAAGCCGAGCCGTCGAGGTTCAAATGAGCAATAGTGACTCCACCACAAGCCTCGCCAATTGCATCGTTGCATTGCTCATAATCTGGATTTGCGATAAACACAAACCATTCACCATCAATCATCTGCGTGTACATGTTATGCGGGCCACTGGGGTGGTCTACATCGTACCATGAGTCAATCCATGTTGGGTTTGTTTTGTCCGTTACATCGATGAGAGTCACTGAAACTTGTGCAGGGTCGCTCCACTGGCCTACATTGGGATCAGCATTTCCTGGGTCTATGAGTTGATTTTGTTGCAAGATGTATTCTCTTCCATTGTATTCGACGTACTTCACATCGAGCACTTGTGTATTCGGGTCGTTGTATACTCCTGTCACCGTCGTGTTGCTGGGGTCAGTCACATCGACAATGTGCATATCGTTCCAGCCTGCAAGGTAAGCATATGTTTCTCCGTCAGGGGTTGTTGCAACTTGAATTTCTGCGTTACCGGTCGTCGTGAGTGAATTGTAGTCCATCAATGCCATGTTATCGGTACCGGCAATATGCTGAGAAGCGTTGGAATGGTCGTGCCCTTCGCCCTGGAACAGTGGGTCGTCAGACTGTGAAATAACGTTTGAAGTCTCATCGGTAGTAACAGATGTGCCGAACGTCAACAATGAGGCCGAACCGAGGAGAAGAACAATGAAAATGCCAAGTCCGACTTCTTTCATGCCGACGCCTTTGCCTTCCGCCATGGTTTGTGCGATACGCTGCTCCGTTTTGTCTTTATGTAAGGTTGTGAAGGGGGTAATATGTCGCGAGGGGGGGGTCTGAAGGCGCTCATCGGATTTGTCTGTCTGGTTCTTCTGCTGCCAAACTCCATCGCTCACGAACAAGAAACACTCAATGTCATCATGGTTGAAGATGAAGCACGGCCGGGGAATGTCACAGACACTGCATTCGTAGAAGGAAACAGTATTGTGTTCAGAATGAGAGACAACACTGAAAACGCCTCAATGCGCATCTCAATCGATAACAACGAAGATGGTAACTTCACAGATGAAGGAGACAATACTTCCTCTTGGCTTACTCGGACATGTAATCTTGACGATAACGGAAGTCTTGTCGAAGAATCATGTGCTGTCTCTTATGAACGAAGTTTCAATTCCACCTCACAAGGCACATACAAATATCAAATTGAACGAAAAATAAATGATACGATTGTCGAAACTTGGCAATACAGTATCACCGTACATCCCGATATTCATACTGAGCCAGGCCAACCAGCTATTGGGGATTGTTTCGGTGCCGATTGTGAAGAAGATGAAGTTTCATCCAACACGGAGGATGGTTTTGAATTGAGCTCGGATAACATGCTATTTGCTGTCATGATCTTTGCAGCATTCGGGAGTGTTATGCTCGCCCTCAGCATTCGCAAAGACCGCTTCGTCGCTGAATCTGATTCACAAGAATCTGAGTAACTAACCCTCAATTATTGGGCATAATTCATCTTCATCATCAAGAACAACGATGTTGGCCCATAAGTAAGAGGTGCGAATTGGTTTGTTCAGTAGCCATCGCTTGTTCATTTTCGCAATAAAGTTCACATCGAAAGAATGGGTTCTGTCCCTTGCCATGTTATCGTAGATCTATCTGCATACTACCTATATCAAACAATGGCCGATATTTTATGACATTCGGGTGTTTTTTTCCGCTAACCGGTAAATAATTTCTTCATTCTACAAAAAGGGGGCGTTTCTTACATCCCATGTGAGGGAAAAATGAAATGAGAATGGATTTTCTTTAACCACAGCCATGCGTAGGTTTGAGAAAGGTGTGCTCTAAGCCGTCTTCATGGCCGGGTCAAAAGGTGCGCAAGCATTACTCCTCGTTCTACTCATGGGCCTCGCTCCGCTCTCAGGGTGTTTTGGTGAAAACGACAGCGGAATCGTTACCGAGAACGATGTGGATGTAACTCCTAAAACATGGACTGC
Organism: Candidatus Poseidoniaceae archaeon; assembly: GCA_029250345.1. Lineage (GTDB taxonomy): Archaea > Thermoplasmatota > Poseidoniia > Poseidoniales > Poseidoniaceae > MGIIa-L1. The sequence continues at coordinate 3,065 of JAQXFL010000067.1, read as the reverse complement.
TGGAGTCTTCCAGGGGGTTACGCTAACGGCTGACAAAGCTGTATCGGTATTTGTTCCCTACTTGATTAAGGATGCTGATTCTGGATATATACAAAACTCAACGATTGTCGACTTAAGCGCTGGCGAAGCGATTCAACTCTCGGTCCTCGCTCCACCACGCGCAGATACTGCTGTGCTTCTTGTTGGAGAATACGGTAGACAAAACTGGCCAATCCGTGACGCAAATGAATCATGGGCGACATGGTACGATGAAAACGGCCATCTAGCTGCCAACGGCGGTGCGATTGAACGCATTGCTGGTGGAAACGGCACACTCAATGCAAGCATGAATACTGGCGGGGCTGTTGCCGCATATCCACTTATGATTGTTCGAGATGTCGCACCAGCATACTCATCTGATGAGGGAGGCCGACATTCAACTGGACTTGTCGACGGTCGAACCACGTACAATTACCTCCACCACCTCGCTGATGAAACTCCCGACCCATTGGATTTGTCTGACGGCGCAGTTGGTTACCTCAACCGCTGGGCTGGTCAAGGCAATGCTGCATATGAGGACGCTGCAGTCTACCTTATCGACAAGCTCGAATCATTTGGATTGACCGTCGATACTCAGCGCTATGAATTCACAGATGTATTTGGAAATCAAAATCCCGAGTCCTACAATATTTGTGGATTCCGATACGGAAGTGAAGTTCCCGATGAATGGATGGTCTTTGGCGCCCATTTTGATGTCGCACCACCAGCAAATGCACTCCTGCTCGACCCACACGTCACTGGCACCCGTACCTACGGCACGGGCGTCGGCGCGTACGACAACTCGGCCGGAACAAGTATGGTGCTCACTGTCGCTGAAGCAATGTCTGGCTTCGAAACGCGTCGAACAATGGTGTTCTGTTTCTGGTCCGGAGAAGAAGGTGGTAAGCGTGGAAGTGATTACTGGACTGACTACTTCGTCAAAGAAGACAACCCTGATGTTACAGTTACCAACTACATCAATCTCGATATGGCTGGTGTGAACTGGCCTGGTGGCGGAGGTGCCCCTCACGGCGACCCTGCTACCACTGTTGACCCTGACGGTTATCCAAAAGACGAGGAAGTTTGGCCAATGCGTGTGTACCTCGGGCCTTCGCTCGACCATGATGTTATCAATCAACCAGAGATGGTTGGCCTCACACTTTGGATAGGTGCAGATGCAATAGGTGTTGAGCAGCAACAGAGCATCCTCATCGGAGAAGGTTTTGCCGAGGATACGTGGAAGGTTGATGACTGGTTTGAGCGTGGTAAGCCTGAGATTGTCATCTATGAGGATGTAACTGCACGTTCTGATCACGCCAGCTTCCAAACAAACCTCGGCACGGTTACGATTGGTTTTGGTGGCCTTGTTGACGGATACTGGTGTTACCACCAAACATGCGATACTCTCGATGAAATGGAGCAATGGATGGATACAACTGGCAAGGGATACGGTGAAGAGCATTCTGGCGTGTCAAACCTTGTTGACAGTCTCGACATCATCACATGGTGGGCTGCATACTCGTTCTTCCACCTTGACGAAAAGCCGGTTTTGAACGCTTACCTCTAATCGCGACGAGTGAACGATCTCTGGTCAATCGGTACAGATTCATCGACCTCATCGTCGCAATCAAACCCGGCTCTGTACATTGTGTAACGTATGAAGCCCCAAGCAATCTGGAGTGTGTATCTTTTCTGCTCGGGTGTGAGGCCGCCACCAATTTGGCGCTTTTCCAAGAAGAAGAAATGGTCTTTCGAAAAATTATTGGGAAGATTTGCAAAATCAGCAGGCGTAAAAATGTCCTTTTCTTTGAAGAGATAGTTGACGGGTTCGGTTAACAAACGGAAGAAATCCCCAAGTTGCTCGTTGTTTGATAATAAACTCGAGAAATCAAGGGTTTTTCCGGAGTTCTGTTGAATCTCCTCAACCAGAGCTTCGATAAATTCGTCGAATGAATTTGTATCTCCACTTCCAATCTTCATCATCTCAAACAGTATACGCCAATCAAGTTGATGGTCTTCAAGACGGTTTTCTTTGGTTATTCCTGTCGTTCGTAGAATCGAGATAGCGAGTGCTCGGCCGGGTGAAGTTTTCATTGATGAGTGTGGAATCGGTGAAGATTTGTCACCATAGCGGTTTGCCATGGCATAACAGATGTGATGAACAATACGTTTTCTGTTACGGCTGTTTATTCCACCAAAGGCTTTCGATAATCCATTGAGGTTGTCAATAATCCATTTTTTGCGTGGGTCTTCAGATTCTACATTCGACGAGTATGGTGGGTGTGCAATATCGAAAGCCGACATACGGGGCTGGTGGATACCAGAGTTTTGGTTCGGCAGCTGGCGAACTGTCCTCGTTCCGTCTTCATTTGTTGTTTCAATTGAGGACCGGTAATAGAACGGGACAAAATTGACCGCATTACGGATTCTTTGAATTGTGTTTTGAGGCAATCCATAGTCATCAGCAAGTTCCTTGGTCGAGCGAGAACTCGAAGAAATTGCTTCTGCATCTTGGGAAGAAATGCCGCTGTGCTTCTGGAAACGGTAGGCTGGGTGGTAACGTATTGGGTTGGTATTTCTTGAATCAATGAATCCTTCCGGCACGGATTCTATTCCATCAACGAGTTCGGTTAACGCCCCGATAAAGAACGCTGTTCGTGCATTGATGTTGAAATGCGATTCAATTCCTGTTAGAATTCCTATTTTCTGTAGTTCTTCTCCCTTTCCAGGCACCCAATCGTTTGGAGGAATATATTCGCCGCAATTCACCATTGAGAAGTATATTTGGAAAAACCTGAGAGGTGAACATTTCTTGAAATGCTGCCCGAAATAATCTTTCAAAGCATTGGTAACTATCCTTCCACCACGGGAGGAAATGAACTTGTTGTGGTCGACATGGACTGAGGCCGCCTCACCACCGAGTGAAAATTGATATTCTAAAGCACCGTACAATAAGTTGGCAAGCCAAGCAGACCATGCCTCATCCATCCGATCTTGGTTTGTGAAAGGTATACGCGTCATGAGGACGTTGTCTTCTTGAAGTAGGC
>JAQXFL010000054.1 GCA_029250345.1 Candidatus Poseidoniaceae archaeon | reverse complement strand
GAGGTTGCAGAATCCTGCGAAGTCGCTCTCGACTTGCTGAATTGGTGCGCTACCAGTGAATGGGATGAGGCAGAATGGTGACGAAAATGAACCTCAAGTTCAAAGACTCAATACTCTTCCGCTAATACAGAGGGATACTATGCCACACGACCATATCACGCTCGCACAAGCACCTAACGGCGAAATCGGACCGCGATGTGAATCCTGCGGAGTACGTCTCACCTTCGGTAACGCCATGGTTGTCGACAAGTACTATTTGTGCTGGGATCACTATGTTGAAGCAACAGGCGCTGACACATCGACGACTGTTGGAGAGGCAGAAGAGCGATTTTGGATGACTGAATGATTCGTCTTGTTCAATAACCCTCACCTCCTCGGCATTCACGGGGTATTCTATGGCAGCAGGTTGGGCAAGATTTGCACACCGTTTCGGCACTTACTATCGTAGTTCTGAATTTTGGACTCCCCCGCGATTGAAAACAAGGGAATGGATGTTTATTCCATTTGGTGGCTCACCACCAATCCGTCACAAAGGATTCAGTGACATGAATGCTGTACGGCAATTCATTACTGAACGCTCAATGCATTCCTGCTTTTATTCAACCGCTTACTGGGAACGTCCGTTTGAAATGAAGATGTCTGACAAGAACTGGCTTGGTGCTGACCTGATTTTTGATTTGGATGGAGATCACCTGCCAGGTGTTACTGACCGTGATTTTCCGGGCATGATACAAGTCATTCAAGAACAGGCTTGGTCGCTTTGGAATGATTTCTTAGAGCCCGAATTTGGCTTTGATGAAAAGTACCTTCAAGTGACCTTTTCCGGACACAGAGGATTCCACCTTCACTATCGTGACCCCTCGTTGTTCCATCTCGATTCTGAGGCTCGCAGAGAAATGGTGTCCTATATCCGAGGAGAAGGAGTGGATGTCAAGGGAGGGTTAGCGCGTTACCACGACTTAACATCGGACGGATGGACTCGACGCATACGCGATGGAATGGGCGACATGATCGATAAACTTCGCAAGATTGCTCGCAAAGAGCAGGGATTCAGTGGCGAACTTGAATCCTTACATCAAGGACTTCTCTCGCAATCTCAGCGTGAAGGCCGAACATCTACGAAAGGTAAAGCGTCGATTCAGAGTTTGGCTCAAGTCGTTAACCATGACGCACGTGCTGAACGGTTACGGAACGGAAGTTTTGGTGTGCTTGAAAAGTATGAAGGTCTATTCTTGGATTTGTTGAAGACGGATGCATCCGTGGTTCTAGGCTCAGCGGGTGAGACTGACGAGGTCGTGACCATCGATGTCCGTCGGCAAATACGCTGGCCCACTTCACTTCACGGAAAATCGGGTATGCGCGTGAGTGAATTTCCTCTTGAGCGACTTGACCCAGATGGTTCAAACAGATACTCGGCATTGCATGAAGCATTGGCACTCAGTACACAAGACATGCTTGAAGTCGAAATGATTGTGGATGATTCAATATGTCAGTTTGGCGACCAAGTATTCGATAAACAAACTGGCGAACGGTTTGAGATTCATGAAGCAGGAGCAACTTTCTTGATTTTGAAAGGCTGGGCAAAGATTGTTTCCTGAATCTGGTGCTGAGGTTTGAACTCAGGTCGACTTGTGCAGATTAAGAGGTAAGGTTCAAGACTCCACCCGCATCCAACGGGTTAGAGGTGAACCGCATGGGTCTACGCAAAGGCAAGAAAAAAGATGCTCAAAACCCACCAGCACCGGCCCTACCATTGCCTCCACTCCCCGGTATGCCACTTCCCCCGGGTGGAATGCCTCTCCCTGATGCTCCCGTGCCACAAGCACTTCCCGATGCACCAATCCCTTCCCCACTCCCTGCAGCACCGACTCCAGAGCAAGCACCGGTTCAGACCGCACAATCTTCCTCCAGCGAGTACGGTGATATGTGGGCAAAGCGCTCAGATAAACCACTTCAGCAGATTTACGGCCATATCGACAGACTTAGCAAGAAGGATACAGGATCTCTTCTCGACCGGTATGCCGACCGCTTCGGCCATTCCCTCGACCGAGAGATTGTCGTATTACGTAAGAAGGACCGTGAAGCGAAATTGTCTGAAATCCGCGACGCCCCTGTGGTGGAACTGATTGAAGAAGATGAAGGCGACCTTCTTACTCAACTTACGGCCATTGAAGATGAATTGCGTACACTCCGCCCAGAATATCAGGCTGCAAAAGCTTCGGGAGACTCTGCAATTCTCTCACAACTACGCCCTATTCTTGAATCTCTGATGACCGAACGTAAAACCCTCAAAAACATGATTGAAGGTATTGACTCTGCTCCAACTGTCGCTCAAGAAGCCGTTGAAAACGAAGAAGCCGTTGAAAACGAAGAATCCGGTGAAGATGTTTTCGTTAACTTTGTAGCAATTGTCGATGACTTGCTTGGCTCTGCTCTTCCCGATGAAATTGTATCTGATTTCATTGCGAGCGCTGATTTTGCGATTTACCAACAAGTTGGTGAAGACCCAGCCGCTGCTGACGACAACCTTCGTTCACAATTTGTTTCAATTGTCGATGCTCAACTTGGCAACATGGAGCAGGATTCAATCAATTCGTTTGTTGCATCGCCTGAATTTGAAGTATACAGTTCAGTTGCAACTCTCTATCAGTCGGGCACCGGCGATGAACAGTAAGGATGTGAAAAAATGGGATTACTCGATAAGGCAGGCGATGTTGGTTCAGCTAAGAAGCCAGCCGCAAAAGCAGTAGCAAAAGCAAAGCCAGTTGCAAAGGCAGTTCCTAAAGCGAAGGCAGTTGCAAAGGCAGTTCCTAAAGCAAAGGCAGTCGCTAAGGCCAAGGCCGTAACCCCAGCCCCCGTTGCTGTTCAAGTGGCTGAAACTGCTGCAGTGGCAGTCAAAAAACCCCGCCCTCAAGGTTTGCCTGAAAACTTTGAGATTGCTTCCGCAAACGCTCGACGAATCGCTTGGTT
>JAQXFL010000045.1 GCA_029250345.1 Candidatus Poseidoniaceae archaeon | reverse complement strand
ATGCATCGATACAGGAAGGGGAGTATTCTGCCACCTCCATCTTCGGTGAGTGACTGGTCGCCAACTCCGAGGCATTCAGGATCTTCATCCCATTCGATATCGAATCCGCCGGAGATGCTCATCGATGAGATTTCAAGAGCAGTTGTACTTTGATTCCCAAGTGAATCCCATGTGAACCATGACTTGAGTTCGACCTTCAAGGAAGTATCAGTTGTTGACATGAATTGTCCGACTGGGAAAGTGTGAGAGAGGGAAGGGCTGAGGGCGACCGGTTCGTTGGTCACCAATTCATCGTTTACGAACAAAAGCCATCGTGAATAAACCGGATCTAAGCCGTCAACATCACCGAAAATCCGTCCTTGGAGCGACAGGGAAGGGTCGTTCACATCTACGGTAATATCGGTAATGCACGCATCGGATGTGCTGACACGAATTTGTGTGAAACTTTCATCAGGAAGCAACATATGTTCGTTCATTGCAGCAAATTCAGTGAAACTGATTCCGTCACTCGATGAAGAATATTCCAAAATCACGTCATCATCTGATTCATTGGCAAGTGAATAGTGAGCCCGGCCAATGCGTTGGTTTGGAGGTGTCTCGATAATCTCACTTGTCCACATTCCGCTTGTACCACTGACACTCGGCTCCAGCCCGCAATCGGAAAGAGCCATGTTGTTTGATGTTCCCTTTGCAAGGTCCAATCCGATGATTGGCATGGAATGGCCGCTGAATTCTGCTTGAGCTGAGCCGTACTCTCCACCGTACCAAGGTGTCTTCATTGTGACCCGCATTCCGACAGCATCTACATTCAACCTTGAGTCATCGGTTGAGCCGACTGAAACATAATCGAGCGTGAGAACCGATGACTGAAGTGTATCCCATGTCCAGTCGGACAAATCCGAGACATCATTCGACCATGTGTTCGAGAGGTAATCGAGTGAACCCTGGGTGTGAGAGAACGTAACCAAGGATTGGTATTGACCGTCATAATTGATTGAGAACCGGACTGAATCTTGGTAAAGTGGGTCCGGAACAGAAAAGGCGACAACGACATCAACTGCTAGGATGTCGTATTGAGTAGAACCAAAAGCATTGAATGATGATAATTCAATCACCGGCCCTGTCGACCAAGAGACAGCCCCGTCTGGCGTGCCCAAGGAATTGTTCGACTCCGTAGGTGTAGATTGAGCCCAGAAGGTCATTGTGTCAAGATTTTGAGGGCGCTGATGGACAATCGTCATGCGTTGGTCTGCAACCATTGCGTCGGTGTAGGTTGCTGGGTCTTCAGAAAAGGAAGTGAATGCTCCGAGCGTCCAATTTGCAGGTTGGGTGAATGAGCCATCGGGAAACAAATCCACGGTGTTCGTTTGATGCACTGAGCGGCCTGCGACCGATGAGTATGGGGCTAAAACCAGCATTGTAAGTAGGAAAACGACCGTTGTGAACCTTGCAGTGTTCGCTCGCATGGTATCGCTACACGAGCGAATGCACTTGAATGCAAGGGTGCAATGTGCCTTTGATTTGCAGATTCAAACAGGCATCCCACTGCGGATTATTGAAATACCACGCGCATAACCGCGAGTTACCTCTCATGGCTGTGATGGTGTAGGGGTTAGCACGGCAGATTGTGGTTCTGCCAGCCCGAGTTCGATTCTCGGTCACGGCCCCTCTTACTTCAGACCAGT
>JAQXFL010000039.1 GCA_029250345.1 Candidatus Poseidoniaceae archaeon | reverse complement strand
CATTCAAACTTTCCTTCGCCAATGAATATCGCCTTTTCATTTTTTGAAAGGTAATTAATATATCCGCCCACTGCAAGAGTCAAGGGGGGAAATCATTCATTAAGCACTTCAGGCTCTGGCAAATCGAGTTCGTCCGGATCAATCCTCGCAAGTGGTTTTTCGTCATCTCCGACAGTGAAATCAGTTGAACCACCTTGCCATGAAGATATTTCTTCTACCTGTTGAAATTGTTCGTCAGGAATGGTGTGCTTATCGGATAAGGAGTACACCATTGGGTCACTGACTTCACGCTCGGGTAAAGTGCCCGGCGGTGGAGCTTCACGTTCTTCGAGATGTATGCCGGAGTGGAATGTGCCGCATTCAGCACAACGAACGGATCCTTTTGGCTCAATACACCCGCAAACTGGGCATGACGATTTGCCTTGAAATGCGCGCAGAGAGTCTTCTGCAGTCATTTTTTCACTCCAAGAAAATATCTTTTTGGTAACCAGTAACAATGTCTCCAGTATCGTCTTCTTCGATGGTTACTGTTTCCTCATCATCGTCGAATTCGATGATCGTCCCGAACACATCTTCGTCTTCGAATGCGAGACCAATATGTGATCCGATGTCAATTTCATCGTCTCCATCTTCCTCGTCTTCGCCTTCATATTCTTCCTCGGCGTCTTCTGATTCTGGATCCTCTTCGTATTCACTTTCGTCGCCCTCAGATTCTTCTTCGTCATCACCAGATTCTTCTTCGACATCATCAGAATCTGTTTCATCCTCGTCCTCTTCAGCATCTTCGGTGCGTGCATCTTCCGTGTCATCAGAGACTTCTTTCATTGCCTTAGCGCGTGCTCTCCATCCTGGGACCACAACAAAATGCATGGCGAGTGAACCAACCAGGCCGGCCAGGCCGAGAACCATCATGATGATTCCATCAATGTAAAATCCAGCAGGCATGGAAGATGATTCGCCGGAGAATGGGGTAAGTGAATTACGGCATTCACCAACCTGAACATCCGGGTCGCAGGGGTATATGTCGCCTTCATTCCAGTCTTCAAATCCAATTTTGTAATCCGTTTCCAAAGCAATTGGGCCACCTTCTCCGCTTACGCCAAGAGGGCCAATACCGCCCATACCGTTAATGAGCCATGCAGCGATAAACAATCCAAATGCCATGTGAATAAGAGGCCAAACAACATCGTTCCATTTCTTACCCATCATTTGCTTTTGAAGGTCTGTCGGGAAGGGTTTGTCCACCTTTTTCGATAGCCGCGCTTCATCATCGATTGCTTCATCAAGGTCATCAAGTGATTCCAGCGCCTCTACGAACTCTATGATGTCGATAGAGCCGTCGTTGTCTTCATCCACATCAACAAGGAAAGATTCAATGTCTTTGTACGAGACATCCGAGCCGATGAGATCCGAGATTGAACTTCTAAATTCGGCAGCTGTAATTTGTCCATTACCGTCTTTATCAAGGGCGTTAAAGAATTTATTTGGAGAGTCACCTGTCTCGTCCATTGCATCCGAAATCAGTTGTAAAATCGATTGATGTGATGCGACTTCATCGTCGATATCATCGAGGACATCATCCATGTCATCGACATAATCTTCAGCAAGTTCGTCGTCATCATAGTCTTCTATGTCCGTAGGCTCTTCTGATGATTCATCCTCAATTTCAGATTCATCATCTTCCTCTGCATCATCCACCTCAAGGCCATCATCAGACGCTTCTTCATCCTCTGAAACGTCTTCCTCTTCAGAATCTGCTACCTCTTCAGCAGAATCTTCGTCCAAGTCAACATCTTCAGCCACATCATCATCGTCTTCATCTGAATTCGTTTCATCGTTTGTGGAAACAGGTTCGTCCTCTGCAATGACTCCAGGTTCTATTTTTTCACCAGTAATGGTTTCATGGAGTTCGGAGAGATCGATTTGGCCATCACCGTCTTCGTCTATTGTGTTTACCAGACGTTCAACTTGTGACGGTGGCAAATCTGCCAAGTTCAAGCTCAAAAGACCCGTCTTCAATTCAGAAGAATCAATGAGATTGTCGTTGTTGGTGTCGAACTTTTTGAAGAGTGTTGGGATGCTAATGCCGGTTGTTTCAAGCCACTTGCGTAGAACTTCTACAACATCGTCTGCAACAAAGATTGTACCGCAGTGACTGCATTTGGTAGAGTCGAGGGCGACTAATCCATGGCACGCGCCACACTCTCCAAGTGCTTCGTCTGATACACCTGAGAAAGAAATATTACATTCGGGGCAGTTCTCGGAATTCAGTGGGACAATCGCCCTGCATGCGCCACATTCAGCCATAGCGACTTCATCTTTCGTCTCGTTAGACATTTCCACACCTGTTCTCCCGAGTGCATCGCCGGATATAATGATTCATAGACTTTGAATGATGAACCCCCAATATGAGCGGTCAAACGCAGCGGGGGTGAAGAATTGGAAATCGGGAAAATATACACATGTGAATTTGTGACTGACGAAGAAACTCTCGCTTGGGTTGACCGAAAAAGTCAGTCAGATGTTGGACACGTACTGTTGTTTTCTCGGTTGCCGCACCGGCGATTGCTTGAGCACCTCGACATTAACAGCGTCGAGGCGTATTGGTTATCAGAACGCATTACGGATGGAGCCGTTCGTCCTGACCTCGATGAAATCTCAAAGTTGATCTTAGGACATCTTTCGAATCATAACGGAATCGTGGTTCTTGAAGGACTTGAGTGGCTTGTTACGCAAAATGGGGAAGACAACACTCTTGGATTCATCCGGATGCTTCGGGAGTCCGTTCACAGGAAACAGTGGACGATTCTCATACCCATCCGAACACTTGCCTTTCATCCGCAATGGCTCGCTAGGCTTCGCCGTGAAGCACCAAGCATTGAACTCGCCTCACCAGCAGAGTCACCTACCCAGTTGATCGAACGTCCAGATTCCCTTGAAGTGAAGAACGAGGCAGTCGATTCTACTTCCCTAAAAATTCTCGACGATGGTTCACCGCAACTCGTACAGTTGACACGGCTTCCGTTGAATGGATTTACGACTTCACTGCTTCGAAAGCGCATACTTCAATGGAGGAGAATGGGCCTTGATGTCTCAGAAGTTGAGCCTGCACTCAATGCTACGGACATTGAGCAATCATACGCGTTGTATGCCGCAGTTGAAGAAAAAGTACGTCAAGCAGTCGAGCTCGACCGCTACATAACAGCAAACAGTGAGATGCTTACTGCAAGCGAAGAAGCTTCTACAAGATTCAGGATTCGACAACTGACTGGTCTTGAAGAACTTTCGAGAATCTACTTTGCAGATTAACGGTTGAGTCTACCGACTTCCGCCTCAATCCGGGCGAGCCACTTCGAATCAAGCAGTTCACCGGCGACAGCGATAAGATCTGAACTGGTACTACGATCGCCGGAAAGTGGCTGAACAAGAGTACGAACACGTTGCTTGAGGGCAGATACATGTGGTGAAGGTTCAATTGGATTGAGCTCTAACGCCTCACATGCCACTACCAATTCACATGCCAAGACTTCTGCGAGTCGAGAGGTGGCTTGCAGCAGGTTCCAAGTTGCAGTCGCCCCCATACTTACGTGGTCTTCCTGTCCAGCAGATGTCGAGGTAGAAAATATTGAGCGGGGTGCAGCATGCCCATGCAACTCGGAAAGCGATGCCCCAGCAACATACTGTACGATCATGAGGCCGGACTCAAGGCCAGAGTCCTTTGCAAGGAATGCAGGCATCCCGCTGCGGGCTGGGTCGAGCATCTGATCGATTCTTCTCTCGGAAATTGAAGCCAACTCAAAAACAGCAGCAGACATCGAATCAGCGGTCAATGCCAATACTTCACCATGGAAATTCCCCTGTGAAACGACTTCGTGAGGTCCTGGATTTGCATGATCCGGGAAGACCAGAGGGTTGTCAGTGGCACTGTTCAATTCAATATTCAATGTATTCTGTAAAGCAGAATACCGTTCATAAACCGCTCCGTGGACTTGCGGTGCGCATCGAAACGAATAGGCATCTTGGACTTGGTCGCAGTCAGCATGCGACGCCATAATTGGAGAGTTGGCCAAAAGGGTACGAATGCGTTGTGAAACTGCGAGTTGCCCATGATGAGGTCTCGCATTGTGAACGCGTTCGTCTGAAGGTGTAACGCTCGCTTGTCTTGCCTCGATGGAAGTACAGAGCACCATGTCTGCATAAACCAGTAGATTCGAGAGTCGCTGCTCAGAGAGCGTGAGGAAGCTGCACATTTGGCTGGTGCCGTTGATGAGAGATAATCCATCCTTAGCACGTAGCTCAAGTGGGATTAAGCCGTGATGCCTTAGCTGGGCCTTGGTAGGTTCAGTTGAACCGTCTTGAGTGAGTACTTCGCCTTCACCAATGAGCGCTAACGCCATGTGGGAGAGTGGAGCGAGATCTCCACTTGCACCGAGGCTGCCAATCCTTGGGATGGCTGGCGTGATGTCAAAATTAAGGAAATTCACAATTTGCGTCAATACATCTGGGTGGACGCCGGAGTTCCCCTTGGCGAGGGAATTTATTCGAACTGCCATCATTGCACGGACTGACTCTTTCGACATCAATTCTCCAATCGCCGTAGCGTGAGAACGGATGAGATTTATTTGCAGTTGTGTCAAATCACCGGGTGATATTCGTTGGTGTACGAGTGCTCCAAAGCCAGTATTTATGCCATAGACTGTCGCTTCACTTGAGAGTATTCGCTCAACAACAGAACGTGCAGATTCAACACGGGCAAGTGCATCTTTGGACACCTCAACCACTGCATCGCCTGTAGCGATGCGCATGACTTCTGAAGGTGTAAGCGTATGGCCGTCGAGTGAAATTGTCATCATTCTGAATCCTCCTTGAACAAGTCATCGAGAAGAGAATCATCGGCGTGCTGGGGTAGTGTGACGGTCAAAAGGGGCTCAGCCTCCATTGCTCGTCGAATTGCAAATTCAGCACCAGGGTTTCGAGCCCATGCACGACGAGCTACTCCGTTGTTCACATCCCAATGTAACATTCGCTGGAGTTTTAATTCGCACTCTTCACTGCCGTCAAGAAGCATTCCAAAACCGCCGTTCATCACTTCACCCCAGCCCACGCCGCCGCCGTTGTGTAGGCTAACCCAAGTGGCCCCTCTGAAAGCGTCACCAACGAAGTTTTGGACTGCCATGTCTGCAGTTTGTATTGAACCATCACGGATGTTAGCAGTCTCCCTGTAAGGGCTGTCTGTGCCCGATACGTCATGGTGATCACGGCCAAGAACGACAGGAGCGGAAATTCGGCCACTCGCGATTGCCTGATTCATTGCAGTTGCTATTTTCCTACGACCTTCGTCATCAGCATACAAAATTCGGGCTTGACTCCCAACCACCATGTCATTTTCACCGGCACCTCGAATCCATCGAATGTTATCGACCATTTGTTGTTGGATTTCTGGAGGTGAGGTGGTGAGCATTTGTTCAAGGACTTCACAGGCGATTTCATCGGTGATGCGTAGATCCTCAGGTTTACCTGAGCAGCAAACCCAGCGGTACGGTCCAAATCCATAGTCGAAGCACATTGGTCCCATAATGTCCTCGACATAACTCGGATAACGGAACGAAACACCATCAGCAGACATAACATCGGCACCTGCTCGACCGGCTTCCAAGAGGAATGCATTGCCATAATCCCAAAAATACATTCCGTTTTCAGAAAGAACATTGACTGCAGCAGCGTGGCGGCGAAGTGTTGAACGAACTTCATCTGCGAACCGTTCAGGCTGCGTCGATAACATTCTCGAAGCTTCATCGAATGAAAATCCAGCAGGGAAGTACCCACCTTGGAACGGATTGTGTAAACTTGTTTGGTCACTTCCTAAATCGACAGATACATTACGCTCTACCAATCGTTCCCACAGCTCGACAATGTTTCCGACGTACCCAATTGAAATAGCAATCTTTTGTTCTGCAGCCTGAGTCATTTGGTCGATGGCATCATCAACATCTTCAGTGACTGTTGTCAACCAACCTTGCTCATGGCGCTTATAAGCCGCATGCGAATTTGATTCAGCTACGATACATGAGGCGCCTGCAATCACTGCAGCCTTGGCTTGTGCGCCAGACATTCCGCCTAAACCTGAAGTGACAAAAGTCACACCACCTAAACCTTCATCACCGCCCAGTCCGAGGTGTGCGCGTGCAGCATTGAGCAGGGTGATGGTTGTGCCGTGGACGATCCCCTGTGGGCCGATATACATGTATGAGCCTGCAGTCATTTGTCCATATTGAGTGACGCCAAGAGCATTCATTCTTTCGTAGTTTTCTTGAGATGATGCATTTGGAATGACCATGCCGTTTGTAATAATAACCCGCGGAGCGTCTCTGTGTGAAGGGAAAAGTCCCATTGGGTGGCCAGAATACATGACGAGCGTCTGATCTTCGGTCATTTCTGACAAGTACTTCATGACGAGTCTGTATTGCGCCCAATTTTGGAATACAGAGCCATTTCCGCCGTATGTAATGAGTTCATGTGGGAATTGGGCCACCGCTGGGTCGAGATTGTTTTGAATCATTAGCATGATGGACGCAGCCTGAAGCGACTTCACTGGGTAAGCATCGAGTGGGTGTGCCTTCATTTCGTATTGCGTGGGGCGATATCGCCACATGATGATGCGTCCAAATGTTTCTAACTCCGCATGGAATTCGGGGGCTAATATCGGGTGATGTTCTGTGGGGAAGTATCTCAAAGCATTACGCAAAGCCAATTTCTTTTCCGTTTCTGATAAAATTTGGCGGCGAGGCGGTGCATGGTCGACCGACTCATCCCACATCGGCGAATCCGGAATTTGAGAAGGAATGCCCTCTGCCAAATACTCCTTCAAAGCGCTGTAGTCTCCGCTCATGTCCAATGGTTGATGCTCTCGCCCTTGAGGATTCGTATTGAATCATTAGGAATGAACTGCCAGGTCGGTTGTTTTCGAACGGCCTGGGCGCCATAATGTAAACACGATTCCGGAGACCATCATAAGCACCGCAAAAGTTTGGAATCCGGTTTGGAGGTTCAAATACCCGTTCTCAAGCAAATACCCGGCTGATGCGCTTGAAACTGAAAAGGCAATCGACATCGTGAGCATATCGATTGAAAATACACGGCCGCGGATTTCATCTTCGACCCATCTTTGGGTAAGAATAGTCGAGAGCACCCAGTTGCCGCCGCTCGCAGAATGGGCGAGTGTTACCAAAGCAAAAGTGAGCCACAAGTTGATTCCAAGTGTCAAGCCAACAAGTAGGTAGAAAAATCCGGAAAGGACCACGAGCAACCCAATGAGCAGTGGCCAGCGTTCTTCATTTGTTAAGAAACGCCGCGCCATGATTGGCCCTAAACCTGTCCCGATACCGCGGGCGAAGAAAAACAGTCCAAACCCAATTGCGGCTCCAAATCCATCAACGTTCGAACCTGCAACGACCAGGAAAACTCCTGCAAGCCCGCCTCCAGCTACGTTCCACGATGCCTTAGCAAACACGACACGCAAGAGCCGAGATTCCTCGAGAATTCTACGAAGTCCATTTTTGATGTTTTTTGCTGCAGTTGAAAACAGAGGCCCTTTCATTTCATCGCCAACTGTTTGTGGTAATGTTATTGGAATTAAGAGAACAGCACTCAAGAGAAACGTAAGTGAATCGATGATGAAAGCAGCATCGACTCCGTAAAATTCGACCACAATTCCTCCAACCATGGCACCAATGCACAGCGCAGATGACCATGATGCGGCATCCAAGGCGTTGGCGGTAGCAAGATGCTCTTCAGGTACAATGTTGGGGAGGGCTGCTCGTTCGGCAGTCACGTATGCGCCGTGGAGCAACATCATCACGCCAGAAAGCCCGAGCATCCACCAGATGTCTTCTGGGCCGTTGACGCCGAGGAAGCAAAGCGCAAGGAATACCTGTAAAACATTGGAGGCAATCATGATGTGCTTGCGATTCATTCGATCGGCCAGGAGGCCACTCACTGGTTGCAGGAGTGCGAAACAAAGCATACGGACAGTAAATAAAACACCCAAAAGGAATTCCGAGTCTGTGTACTCAAAGATAAGGAGGAAGAGGGCGATGGTGTTGAACCATTCTCCAAGCATTGAAATGACAGAAGCAGACCAAAGCCGGCGGAATTCTTTGTTGCTCTTGATGAGTTCAAGATAACCGATGTTTGTCATTCCTCTTCATCCCCAGATGAAGCGGAAAGTGTGACGTCAATCCATTTGGATGTAGGGGTGTTGGAGTCTTTAGCCGTGGAATGCAGTGGGACAAGTACATTGGCTTCGGGGAAATATGTGGCGATATTGTTACGTGGTATTTCGTAAGCAACAAGTTGCCACCCGTCTGCAGTCCTTGTCTCGCCATCAAAATGGCTTGTAATCGAAACGGTTTGACGGTTTTTCCAGCCACGCTCAGCCATATCAAGGGCGTTCATCAGGATGATTCTACGATTGCCACTGATGCCGCGGTAGCGGTCGTGGACATCGTAAACGGTTGTGTTGTACTGGTCGTGAGAACGTATTGTCATCATGACATAATGCCCAGGCTCAAGCCGCACATCGGGTAAATCATGAGTCGTGAAATGAGCAAGCCCGGAAGGAGTGCTGAACGAGCGGGTGTCCCTGGGTGGGTTGGGGAGCATAAACCCGTTTTCATGGCGTACTCTTTCGTTATAATTATCGAAACCTGAAAGCGATTTTTCCATAAGGTCACGAATCAAATCATAATTGCTCACAATGTGCTCCCATTCGATAGGTGAAGTGTCGAATAGGTGTTTCGACAATTGTGAGACAATCCACGGTTCGCTCTTCAGAAGTTCCGAAGCTGGAGCAAGAGTTCCTGTTGATTTGTGGACAATACCCATCGAGTTTTCAACGGACACAAATTGAGGCCCAGAGGCCTGCAGATCACGCTCAGTACGACCTAAACAAGGTAGAATCATGGCTTTCTTGCCCGTGACAAGATGCGAACGGTTGAGTTTTGTTGAGACCTGGACGGTCAATCCGACATTGCGCAACCCTTCTGCAGTTGCTAGCGTATCTGGGGTTGCAGAGATGAAATTGCCACCCATACAGAAAAAGACATCCACTAAACCGTCTCTCATGGCCTGTATTGCCCGAACAACATCGTAACCATGCTCACGCGGTATCGAAATGTTAAGACCTTCTTCCATGCGTTCCATGAAAGATTCAGGTGGGGCTTCCCAAATGCCAACTGTACGATCTCCTTGAACATTCGAATGGCCCCGCACAGGGCAAAAGCCAGCACCTGGGCGGCCTACGTGCCCGCCCATCAAAAGTAAATTCACGACCTCTTGAATCACCGCAACGCCGTTTGGCTGTTGAGTTAGACCCATAGCCCAGCAGGCAATCGTTGCTTTCGATTTTGCAACTGCATGGCCGACTTCGGTGATCTTTTTGCGGCTGAGACCTGAATCTTGTACAATTGCCTCCCAATCGGTGTCCCTAGCCTTATCAAGCATCGATTCAATTCCTGTGGTATAGTTTACGATGAAATCGGAGTCAAGGTGACCAACTTCGTCATGGATTTTGATGAGGCCTTTGAGTAGAGCGGCATCACCACCGATTTTCACCGGCAGATGGTAATCAGATAGTTGGGTTGAGGCGAGATTCATTTTCATGTAATCTTGCGGATGCTTGAACCGCTCTAATCCTGCCTCAGGGAGTGGATTGACATGGATAATCGTGGCCCCCTTCAACTTAGCATCTCGAAGTGCAGTGAGCATACGTGGATGATTGGTCCCAGGATTTTGACCAATGACAAGAATCACATCGGCATGGTTGAAATCTTCAAGATGAACAGTTCCTTTCCCGATACCGATTGTGCTGCCTAAGCCTTTCCCACTCGATTCATGACACATGTTGGAACAGTCGGGCAGGTTGTTTGTGCCGATGCTTCGAACCATGGCTTGGTAGAGAAAAGCGGCTTCATTACTCGTCCTACCTGATGTATAGAACACGGAGCGGTTCGGGTCGTTAAGTGAATTGATGTGTGACGCAATTTCTGCAAACGCTTCCTCCCAAGAGATTGGTGTGTAGTGTGAACTGCCTTCTTCAAGAACCATCGGATGGGTGAGGCGGCCTTGTTTGTTGAGCCATCGGTCGCTTTGGTCCGAGAGGTCTTGGACACTGTGCTTGGCGAAAAATTCTGGCGTTACGCGTTTTTTGGTTGCTTCATCCGCAACAGCCTTAGCGCCGTTTTCACAAAATTCAAACTGAGTTCGGTGCGATGGATCAGGCCAGGCACAGCCTGGACAATCAAATCCTTGCTGTTGATTGACCATTGTCAACGTCTTGATTGTGCGCGAAATGCCCATGTTTTGGAGGCCATGCTTAAGCGATGAAGTGACGGCAGGTATGCCTGCTGCCATTGTCTTCTTTTTCTTAATTTTGAGCGGGAGGTTGTCCGGCGGAGTGACTGCTCGTGCTTGCTCCCTCAAATGCCCACCATGCTGTTCTGCGAGGGGGGGTTTTCAAGGGTTTTCGTTACCAATCACCGTAACACGCCAATTCCAACGCATGAGTCAGGTTTCATGAACGAGAAAATACGCATACCAAGATTGCGTGCTGTATCTGCGGCAAGAGTCGAGCATGCTCCAATACAGAATATGGTTCCAATCCCGGAACGGGATGCTTTGGCAACCAAGTCCCAACCGCACCGGCCTGAAAGCAGAAGGAATTGTCGTGAGAGGTCCGTATTTTGCAACATTGATGCACCTATCGCTTTGTCAACTGCATTGTGCCTTCCGATATCTTCTGAAACACAATGCAGGCCATCATCAACTGACCAGAGTCCTGCTGCGTGCATACCACCTGTTTCCTGAAAACCTTCTTGCAAGGTTCTCATTTGCTCAAAAGCATCAAACAATATTCTGTGATTGTACAGGGGGTGGGGACCTGAAAAATGGGGCAAAGCAGAACTCATTTCCTCAAGTCCATCCGTATCGCATGCTCCACATGAAGAGGTGACAACACGCTCATGCGAAGATCGCTGATCTATCGCAGCATCTGTACGAACGTGAAATGAGCCTGTATCGGTAGATTCAATCACGATGTCCGACGTTCGAATGTCCCCATAGCCTTCTGCGAAAGCGTGGCCAACAAACAATTCACGTAGATTGGTAGGAGAGCCAAGAAGCTTCGAAATTGTAACGGAATGAGATGTCAATTGGATGAGGCATTCAACGGCCAATGCATCCTCTTGAATGACCAGTTTGCCATTGATGAGCCGATGGACTCCAACACGGCGGCTTCGCGGCATGAAACTCTATTCGTGCTCAACTTGAAGTCTCTTCGGGTCGTTCGATATCAAAGAATTCAAACTGCAGTTCTACCAGTTCGGCACTGGTATGCGCTTGAGAATATGCTTCAAGTGGTTCTTTGTTGAGTTCAAAAAATCGTTCACCCCATCGGAAAGCGCCGAGCACATCTCGTGCCTGGTCTTCACGACCGATGAGATACAATACAGTTGCCAGTGCTTCGGCAGTCGTGAGTCGACCTGGTTTCCCCCAATTCACTGGATTCGCAGCCAAGAGGAGAGGAAGCATCCGTGGCTGGAGGCGTGTCCTTCTCATGACCTGAGCGACGCTTTCTTCGATGTGCGCCCAACTGCAGTCGAGGCCAACCAAAGAGCCCCCGTTGATGAGTAAAGCATGATCTTCTGGACCAAACACCTTCCCGCACAAGGGCTCGAGAATAATTCCTCTTTTTGGGAGAGAATTGATTCGCTTGTGGAGTTTCAAGTTTCCTCGCTTTGATGCAAGAACAGCGGTGTTTTTTTTCGGGTCGTCTTGAGCAAGCCAAACAGCATGAACAGAAACGTCTGACACTGAATCACCTGATGTCGTCAAGGTAATCACCCAAGGTCATTCCTCGAGAACTTGAACTGTCTACGCGCTGAGTGCCTCTTGAAGTCGGTGCTTCAAAAAGAGAGATAGAGAGGACTCGTTCAAATTTTTTCAATACAGAATCGGTAGGCCGCTTGCCGCTTTCAGTGGATTTAACGATGTTCACGGTTTCCGCCATTCGTTTGCCAAGAGTCGGTTGGTTCCACCCTTTGGCCTTACGGGCATTCACAATACGCTGAGCAAAATCCCCCACCAGTTCTTTCTCGGCCTTGAGCATGATGTCCTTGCCTTTCTTGCCTTTAGCAGCGTAGCCTGTTTGGTGAGCAGGACGAGCGTGCATACTCTGTGCTCGAGCTAGACCTGGAGCGGTTTCTTTCGGCCCAAGGTTCATTTTCTCAGTGCAGCGTGCGCATGCAGCAACCTCTGCTTTACCCATTTTGACATGTCGTACTCCGACTTTCATTGCCCCACATAACTCACAGTCTGCCATGAACTCACCGAAATGATGGTTGTGTTGACTGTCTTTGAAGGCTTCGGAACATATTGACGCAATACTTTGAAGCGACGACTTAACAAACTGTAGCCACGACGACAGTTTGATTCCTATGAGTTCCGAGGCAGAGAAGAGCGGCACACCCCGTTCAAAGCAATCTGATGACGATCTAAAAAATCTTGAGGAAGACTACCAAAAATTGCTTGAAGATTCACAGAATTTAATCAATGAACGTTCCTACCTTGAGACTGAAATTCGAACGCTCAAAAAGCGAGCGACAAGGCTCGATGATGAGGTGCGATTACTCAAAACGCCGCCTCTCATCATTGGACATTTACAAGATGTTCTGGACGAGCGCACGGCTATTGTTCGTTCGTCGAACGGGACCGTGTTTCAAGTTGCTCTTAATCAAAGACTCGAACCTAAAAAACTCAAACCCGGGACCCGAGTTGCTCTCAACCAAGATACGCTCGCAGTCATAGAAGTATTGCATGAAGCGTGGGATCCGATGGTAAGTGGTGCAGAAATGGTTGAGAAACCCGATATTACCTACGATTCAGTTGCCGGGCTTGATGAACAGATAACGACGGTTCGAGAGGCAATCGAACTTCCGTTGTTGGAACCGGAACTGTTTGAGAAAGTCGGCATCACTCCACCAAAGGGCATTCTGCTTGTAGGCCCACCAGGCTGTGGAAAAACGCTCCTCGCAAAGGCCGTGGCAAACCAAACCGATGCAA